>PLDO01000424.1 GCA_003136215.1 Bryobacterales bacterium | reverse complement strand
AAGCTGATCAAGGGCGAGGATTGGAACGATCTCCACCTGATCGCCCGCGGCAACACCATCATCCAGATGCTCAACGGCCGCATCACCAGCATGCTGATTGACGACGATACGGCAGGTCGTAAACTTGAAGGGCTGATCGGCATCCAGGTTCACAAGGGTCCGCCGATGAAGATCGAGGCGCGGAAGATCCGATTGAAAAGACTATGACATCGAGGCAACCGCTCCCTCACGGTCGCGGCTCGGATCAGAGTTGCGATGCGCCAATCGGAGCCGCGACCGTGAGGGAGCGGTTGCCTCGAAGTGCGATTCCGTATCTGTGAAACGGTGTACAAAGCATGCCAAGCATTAAGAAGGTGGCGGAACTCGCCGGCGTTTCCGTGGGCACGGTTTCCCACGTGATCACCGGATCGGTCCCGGTCTCCGAAGCGCTGCGCCTCAAGGTGCAGGCTGCCATCCGCGATCTCAACTATCATCCCAACCATGTCGCGCGCAGTCTGAAAACCAGTAAGACACAGACGCTCGGGATCGTCGTCCCCGACATGACCATCTCGTTCTTCCCGCAACTGATCCGCGGCGCCGAAGCGGCTGCCCGCCAGCGCGGCTACTTCCTCATTGCGGTCAATTCGGACGACGATGGCGAACGCCAGAAGGAACTGCTCTCGCTATTACGGTCGCAGTGCGTGGAGGGCATACTGCTGGTCATCGCCGCCGCCCCTACACCGCTCACCCAACTCAGCCGCATCCTCGACGCCTCCATCCCGATGGTGTGCCTGGACCGTATTCCCGACCGCGTCCCGGTGGATTCGGTTTCCGTGGAAGACGTGGACGCCGCCCAAATGGGCGTGGAACACCTGATCGCCATGGGCGCGCGGCGCATCGCCATCGTCACCGGCGCTATCGCGCTCAAGAACGAACGCGGCCGTCTTCAGGGATATAGGCAGGCGTTGCTCGCCCGTGGCATCGCGGTGGAGGAAAACTTGATCTGGCACGGCAATTTCCGTCCCGAAAAGGTGAGCGCCATCTGCCGCGCGCAACTCGGCAATCCCGCCACCCGCCCGGATGCCGTCTTCTGCACCAACGGTCCCACCGCCCTCGGCGTCCTGCGGGCGTTTCGCAGCTGCGGCCTGCAGACCCCGCGCGATATCGCCTTCGCGACGTTCGACGAGCTCTGCGTGGACGACATTTTCTCTCCCTCGATCACCACGGTGGTGCAGCCTGCCTACGACATTGGCCACCGTGCCGCGCTGATCCTGCTGGACCGCATCGAAGGCGTGGCCACGCAGACGGAAGCCATCACCGTCCGCCTCCCCGCCACCTTGAAGGTCCGCGACTCCTCGCGGCTGCCAGGGTAGGCTGGCAGGCGAAAGCGCCTGCCCCACCGGTGGCGCAGGCGCTTTCGCCTGCGGTTCTAAAAATCGTACTGATCGATATTCGCCTTGTTAAAGATGAAGGGCTTCCCCAGAATCACCTGGCTGCCGCGCACTTCGACCGTTCCCAGCCGTCCCGCCCGTAGCGAGTCCTTACCCGTGCGGCCCTCCACCAACAGCACCGCCGTGTAGACAGTGAGATAGCCCAGATCCTTGGTATTCCAGAGCACCACCGCCTGCACCACGCCATCGTGCACATACCGCTTGCAGAGATTCGGCAGCGAAAGCCCGATCACGAAGACATCCTTGCGCCCCGCCTGCTGCACCGCCTCGGCCGATCCCGGCACCGCCGGCGCCGAAATGGTCACAATCAGCTTCACGTTCGGATAGACCTTGAGAATGGTCTGTGTCTCGGCGAAGGCTTTGTCGCGATCGTCGTCGCTCGGCCGCATCGCCGCCAGTTTCATCCCGGGATATTTGTCCGCCACCCGCTTGCGCATGAACTCCATCCAGGCGTTCTGATTGGCCGCGCTCAGCGGGCCGGTGATGATGGCGAATTCGCCCTTGCCGCCGAGCAGCCGCGCGCCTTCATCCACCAGGGTGAACCCGATTCCCTCCGGCGTCGCCTGGTTGACGAAGTAGTCGCGCGCATCCTCCGCCGCATCGGCATCGAACGTCACCACCTTGATGCCGCGCGCGCGCGCCTTGCGCAGCACGGTCGAAATCCCTGCGGAGTTCTCCACCGATACGGCGATAGCGTCCACGCCGCGCGTGATCCAGCCCTCCACCACCTCGTTCTGCTTGGCCGCGTCGAGCCCGGTGGGCCCATCCCAAATCAGGTCCACCCCGGTTTCCCTGGCGGCTTCTTCCGCCCCGGCGCGGCAACTGATGAAGTAAGGGTCGCCCTTGGATTTCGGCATCATGGCGACCACCGGCCGCTTGCCGGGTCTCGCCGCGGTCCTCGCCGGCAAGACATCCGCGGGACGCAAGGAACGCACCAGCCAGATGTTGGTGCCGGCCACAATCAGCGACCCACCGACCACCGCGCAGCACAGAATCGCAAGTTGGGAATTCTTCATGGAATCAGCCTCGTCAATTGTCGCATCGATCCGCGGAGCGCGCCCCCGCAGGCTCCCCAGCCCAATCGTCAATAGCAGGACCACACCCGTCAACACGCCCGTCATCTCGGAGGGCAGGGCTGCCAGCCGCAATCCGTTCTGCAACACCGAAATCGCAAACAGCCCGAGCACCGTGCCCCATACCGTGCCGCGCCCGCCGAAGACCGAGGTGCCGCCCAGCACCACCGCCGTGATGGCGGCCAGTTCGTAGCCCGTCCCCGCATCCGACTTCGCCTGTCCCAGGTGGGCTACATAAATGATGGCGGCCACGCTCGCGACTGCCCCGGACAAAAAGTACAGCAGGGCAACCCGCCGCCGCACGGGAATACCGGCGTAACGCGCGCCTCCCGGCGTGAAGCCCACCACGTACAGCGTGCGCCCGATGGCGGCGCGATGCAGCAGAATAAAATAGGCGGCGATCGCCAACAGCAGAATCAAAAACTGCACTGGCACCACGCCGCCCAGGTAGCCCTGGCCCAGCCGCAGAAACGCCGCCGGAAATCCGGAATAGTTCTCCGCGCCCTTGGTAATCCCCTCCGCGATGCCGCGGAACAGGGAGAGCGAGCCCAGGGTGACAATCAGCGGCGGCAGGTTCAGCTTCGTAATCAGCACCGCGTTCAGCGACCCCGCCAGGCACCCCAACAGCAGCGCCGCGCCCGCTGCCGCCGCCACCGGCCAGCCGCCATCGCGCCACAGTACGCCGAACACCACCGCGGAGAGCCCCATGATGGAGCCCACCGACAAATCGATTCCTCCGGTGATCATAATCGGCGTCAGCGCCAGCGCCAGCAAACCCAGTTCCACGCTCAGGCGCACCACTTCGAAGAAGTTCGACCAGGTGAAGAAGTTTTCGCCGATCGCAGCGAATATGGCGAGTTCCGCGGCGAGCGCGAGTGCCAGCACCCACTCCCCGTTGGGGAACCAGACGTCGCGCCACGGCCTATGCTGGTGGAGCATGTTTCCCCGAACGGACGCGCACCGCGTCCAGCGAAACCGCCGCCAGAATGATGGCGCCCTCGATTGCCCGCTCCCAATACGCGCTGAATCCCAGGAAGGTCAGCGCCGGACCGATCACGCCCAGCAGCAGCACTCCCAGCAGCGCTCCGGCCATGGTGCCGCGCCCGCCCGCAATGGCCACGCCGCCGACTACCACGGCGGCGATCACTTTCAGTTCCAGCCCGATCCCGGCGTTGCTCGGGATCTGCAGGAAGCGCACCGCGTTGAGCGCCGCCGCGAACCCGGTGAGCGCGCCCGTGAGCGCGAACACGGCGAACACCACCAGCCGCGGATTGATGCCCGCCAGTCGCGCCGCGTTGGGGCTGGATCCGGTAGCGTACACCACGCGTCCCGCCGCCAGGTTGCGCAGCCCCCAGTTCATGCCCACCGCTATCGCCGCCGCGCATCCCGCGGTAATCACTTCGCTCATGGCCTGCGATTGCCCGAACCACTGGAACCCCGGCGGCAGATTCTGCACCCAGGCGCCCTGCGTCACCCAGCGCAACCCGTCGCGCAATGCCACCATGGTGGCCAGCGTCACCACGATCGAAGGAATCCGCAGCCACGCCACCAGCGCGCCGTTGACCCCGCCCATCAACGCGCCCACCAAGCAGGCGGCCACACCCGCCAGCGGCGTGGGCATCCCCATGCGCGCGAATACTCCCGTAGCCACGCTACAGATGGCAAACTGCGAGCCCACCGAGATATCGATCTGCCCGGTGAGAATCACCAGCACCATGCCGAGCGCCACAATCAGCACCGGCATGTTGGCCAGCATCAAATCGCGCTGGTTCGCCAAAGTGAAAAAGCCCGGCGCGACCACGGCCAGCACCGCGCCGATCCCGAGAATCGCGACGATCAGCGAAACTTCCCTGCGATGGCGTTCGAGCATCAGGAATGCCCCAGCGCCAGGGCGAGAATCTTTTCCTGCGTCGCCTCCGCGCGCGACAGAAGCCCAGCGATTGTCCCCGCGTGCATCACTGCGATCCGGTCGCTCATCCCGAGAATTTCCGGCAGCTCCGAAGATATCATCAGAATCGCCATCCCCCGCTCCGCCAGATCGACCATGATCTGGTGGATCTCCGATTTCGACCCGATGTCCACGCCTTGCGTCGGCTCGTCCAGAATCAGCACCTCTGGGTTGATGGCCAGCCAGCGCGCCACCGCCACCTTCTGCTGATTGCCGCCGGAGAGGCCTGAGGCCGGGGCGTCGGCGTTCGCAACTTTCACGCGCAGGCGGTCGAAGTACCTTCGCGCCATGGCGCGCTCGTCGCGCTTCCTGACCCACGAGCTGGTCGAGACGGTCTCGAGCAGCGGCAGCGTCACGTTCTCGAGCGCGCTCATCGAGAGGACGAGGCCCTCGAGCTTGCGATCCTCGGGCACCAGGCCGATGCCGAGCCGCATCGCGTCGCGCGCCGACCGGATCCGCACGGGCGTGCCGCGCGCGCGCACTTCGCCCGTTACGCTCGGCTCCAGCCCGAACAGCGCCTTCGCAATTTCCGAGCGGCCGGCACCGACGAGGCCCGCGAGCCCGAGCACTTCGCCCGCGCGGAGCGTCAGCGAGATCCTCTCGAACTTTCCGCGACACGCGAGATCGCGGACGCTCAGCAACTCCTCGCCCGGCGATGCCGTGAGGTGCCCCGGGAAATACTGCTCGAGGCGCCTCCCGATCATCAGCTGCACCAGCTCACGCTCGTCCATCTCGCCGGTGGCGCGCGTGGCGACGTGTTCGCCGTCTCTCAGCACGGTGAGGTGATCCGACAGCCGAAAAATCTCCGGCATGCGGTGCGACACGTACAGGAGGGTCACGCCGCGCGCCGTGAGGCGCGGGACGAGGTCGAAAAGACGGGCGGTTTCGCCGTCGCTGAGGCTGCTCGTCGGCTCGTCGAACACGATCACCCGCGCGCCGCTGCCGACGGCCGATGCGATCTGCACGAGTTGCTGTTCCGCAACGCTCAGCGACGACATCGGCTTCGACGGATCAATCTCGGCGCCGATCTCGGCGAGCAGTTCGGCCGCGCGCGCGCGCATCGCGGCGCGGTCGACGATCGTCCAGCGCGACGGCAGGCGCCCGAGGCAGAGGTTCTCCGCCACCGAGAGATTGGCGCAGCTCGCGAGCTCCTGATGCACCATCGCCACGCCGGCGGCGAGCGCCTCGGCCGGTCTGGCAAACCGCACGGCGCGGCCGTCCAGTTCGATCGTGCCTTCGTCCGGACAATCGAGGCCGGTGAGCAGCTTGCCGAGCGTGCTCTTGCCGGCGCC
>PLDO01000077.1 GCA_003136215.1 Bryobacterales bacterium | reverse complement strand
CACCACGAGCACGCCGATGGAGCGGTTGGTGGCGGCGCCGACGCCGTGCGAAATCACCAGCGGCGCCATGCCGGCCACCAGCGCGATGGTGGTCATGAGGATGGGGCGCAGGCGGTCGCGATTGGCCAGGATGATGGCGTCGTAGCGATTCATCCCATCGGCTCGCAGCCCGTTGGTGTGGTCGATCTGCAGAATCGCGTTCTTCTTGACGATGCCGAACAACAGCAGGAGGCCCAGACCGGAGAAGATATTCACCGTTTGCCCGGTGAGCAACAGAGCCAGAATACCGAAGGGCACGGCCAGGGGCAGCGTGATCAGAATGGTGATGGGGTGGATGAAGCTTTCGAACTGCGCGGCCAGCACGATGTACATAAAGATGAAGGTCAGCAAAAAGGCGAGCGCGAAGTAGTAGCCGGTACGGCCCAATTCCTTGGAGATGCCGGTGAGGCCGGCGCGGTAGCCCGGTTCCATGCCGAGATGTGTGGTTTCCTCGTTCAGTTGTTGGATGATGGCCGCCTGCGATCCGCCGGGCATTAGATTGGCGGTCACCGTGACCTGCCGCTGGCGGCCGATGCGGTTGATGGAAGAGGGTCCGGTGCCGGGGACGATGCGCACCACTTCGTCGAGGCCGACGGAACGCAGCTTTTGAGAAGGCACGGTCATCTTGGCGAGGCCCTCGACGCCGCCGCGGAACTGCTCCTGGGCGCGGACCACGACATCGTACTGGTCTTCGCCGGCGTTGAAGGTGGACGCGTTCTGGCCGGCCACCAGGGTGTTGAGCGCCATTTCGATATCGAGCACGCTGACGCCGAGATCGGCGGCGCGTGGGCGATCGATTTCCAGGCGCACTTCGGGCTTGCCGGTGCGCAGCGTGCTATCGGTGTCCACCAGGGCCGGGTTGGCCCGCATTTTAGCGAGCAGCGCCTGGGAATAGGCCGTGAGCTTCTGCAGGTCGGGTCCCTGAATAAAGTACTGTATTTCGGCGTTGCTCTGGTTGCCGCCCACCGTGCTGACCAGTTCCACGCCGGTGTGAATCTCCGGCGGGTACTTCTTCATGAGGCTGCGCGTGCGCTGCATGAGTTGCTGTTGGGTCACCTCGCGCTGATCGATATCGGTCAGCTTGACGTAGATCACGGCGTTGTTGACGCTCTTATCGGCGCTGCCGCCGGCGGTCATGAGGGTGTGCGCCACGCCGGGCAACTTGCGGATATCCTGCGCGATCTGCTCGGCCAGGTTGGTGGTGGCGGCGATGGAGGCGCCTTCGGGAGTGCGGATGAGGACGTTGTACTGCGACTGATCGTCCTGCGGAACGAAGTTCTTGCCGACGAACATGAACAGGGGAACAATCGAGAGCATCACGACGGCACAGGTCGCAACCACGACGCCGCGATGCGCCATGCTCCAGGTGAGCATGCGCGTGTACCAGACATCGAGGTGCTTGAAGACGAACGATTCCTTGGAAGAGTGCTGCCCGGGCGCGGCGGGGTCCGGCCGCTTGATGAAGCGGGAGCAGAGCATCGGCGTAAGGGTGAAGGAAACGAGCAGGGAAACCGCGATGGCAAAGGCCGAGGTGAAGCCGAAGGAGCTCATGAAGCGGCCCACGATGCCGCCCATGAAGCCCACCGGCAGGAACACGGCCAGCAGGCTCAAAGTGGTGGCCATGACGGCGAGACCGATCTCCTTCGTGCCCTGAATGGCCGCCTGGAACGGCGGCATATTCTTTTCCTCGATGAAGCGGTAGATGTTTTCAAGCACGATGATGGCATCGTCAATCACGATGCCCACCATCAGTGTCAGGGCCAGCATGGTGATCTGGTTGAGGGTGAACCCCATGGCGGCCATCAGGGCGAAGGTGGCGATGATGGACGTAGGAATGGCGATGGCGGCGATCAGCGTGGTGCGGATATTGGCCAGAAAGAGGAAGATGATGATGGCCGCGAAAAAGCTGCCTTCGATCAGGTGGGTCTTGATCTTGTCCACGGCGGCCTTGATAAAGACGGATTGATCGCTGATGACCTGCGCTTTGATATCGGGGGGGAGCGCGGCGGAAATCTCCTTGAGCCGCTGCTTCACCGCCTCGGCCGTGGCGACGGTGTTGACGCCGCTTTGTTTGGCCACAATCAGGGTTACCGACGGGATGCCATCGAGGCGGGCGGCGGACCGCGGTTCCTCGTAGCTATCCTCCGCTCTGCCGATGTCCGAAACCTTGACCACGTAGCCGTTGCGCGTTGCCACGGTGATCTGGTTGAACTGCGCCGGATCGAGAATGCGGCCGGTGGTGCGCACGGTAAGTTCGCGGGCGCCAGCGTTCAAATTGCCGCCCGGCAGTTCCAGATTCTGGGCGCGCAACGCGTTAAAGACGTCGGTGATGGTAAGGCCGTAGGAACGCAGCCGGTCGGGATCGACGTCCACGTGGATCTCGCGGCGCGCGCCGCCCACGATGGTAATCTCGCCCACGCCCGCGGCGTTTTCCAGCTTCTGTTTGATCTGCTTATCGGCGATCAGGGTGACGTCGCGCAGGGAGCGCTGGGCGGAGACGGCAATCTGTAGAATGGGCGCCGCGTCGGGATCGAACTTCTGCACCACGGGCTGCTTGGCGGTCTGCGGCAAATTCGGCACAATCAGGTTGACTTTGTTCTGCACTTCCTGGGCCGCCACGTCGCCGTTCTTGGATAACTCGAATTGAATGGTAACCAGCGACTGGCCTTCGGAGGAAGTGGAGCGCACCTCGTCCACCTGGCTGATGGTGTTGACCGTGTCCTCCACCTTCTTGGAGATTTCGGTTTCGATCTCCTCCGGGGAAGCGCCGGGGTTGGCGATGATCACCACGACAGTGGGAATATCGACCTTGGGAAAGAGATCGACGCCGAGCGTGAAGTAGCAGAAAATGCCGACCACCACCAGGGACATGACCAGCATGGTGGCGAACACAGGGCGCCGGACGCAGAGTTGGGCGAGTGTATGCATGGGTTACCGTGCCTGTACCTGGACGCCGTCGAAGAGCTCGCTTTGCCCACTGACGGCCACGGTCTCGTTGCCGGAGAGTCCGTTGACAATGCGGATCTGATCGCCATCCACCTCGCCGACGACGACTACGCGGAGGTGGGCGGTATTGTTATCGATCGTGAAGACCTGGTAGGAATCGGTGGTTCGGTCGCGGACCACGGCGCTGCGCGGCACGAAGACGGCGCTTTCACCGCCGGGCAGCAGGACGCGCGCGGTGGCGAACATGCCGGGGCGCAGTTCGCCCTTGGGATTGTCGAACTTCGCTTCCAAAATGAAGACACGGGAGTTGGGGTCCACCGAGGGATCGACGGCGGTGACCGTGCCGGTGAACTCGCGGTCCGGGTAGGCGGCGACGCGGGCCAACACGGTCATGCCGAGTTTGCCGCGCGCGGCGCGCTGCTCCGGCGTCTGCAAATCCAGCTTCATGGTGCCGATGCGCATGATGGTGGCGATCTTGTTGGAGAGCGCCACATACTGGCCGGCGGCCACCGGGCGCGCGGTGATGAAACCGTCGAAGGGGGCGCGGATGGTGGTATCGGCAAGGCCCTTTTCGGCTTGCGCGAGCTGCGCACCGATGCCGGCGAGCGAGGCCTGGGAGTTTTCCACGGCGCCCCAACTCTGCCGCGCGCCATTGAGCGTGGCTTCATACTGCTGGCGGGCGGCGTTGGCCTGCGCCTCGGCGGTCTCCTGCTGGGTTCGCTCCCGCTCGAAGGCAGAGCGCGAAACGTCGCCGGACTCCACCAGATTCTGGTAGCGTTTGGCGTCGGCGGCGGCCTGGCGGGCCAGTGCCTGGGCGGATTCCATGGTGGCGCGGGCGGCGACGGCTTCCGGCATGAGAGCCGGGTCGAATTTGCCCTGGCCGCTGAAACCGATGCGCGATTGGGACTGCCGCACGCCGGCGGTCGCCTGATCCAAGGCGGCGCGGGCCTGATCGAGGTGGAGCTGCGCGTCGCGGTGGTCGAGTTCGCAGACGACCTGGCCCTGTTTGACGAAATCGCCGATGTTAACGGGCGTCGCAAGCACGCGCCCGGCCACCAGCGGCGCGATGTCGCTGGTTTCATCGGCGATGAAGGTGCCGGTCTCCTGGAAGGCGGCCGGGACGGTGCGGGTGACGGCCTGCGCCGTGGCAACCGTTGCCTTCTTGGGCCCCGCGGCGGCGGCGGCGACCTCCTTGCTGCTGGCGCAGCCGGCCAGAAAGAGAGAAGTTAGAAGTAGTGCGATGATGAGAAGCCGGTTCATTTACTGTGCCCTCTGCGTGTGCTGGTCTTGCTGAATTCCGTGCATGACGATAGAGACGAAGCCATCGGTCATCTGGCTGTCGGGTATGGTGGTATGGAAGCCGAACATCTGGGTCATGGTGGCGTATTGCGCCGCCATGCCGTAGGCGGCCGCGATGATGGCGATCGGATCGCTTCCCCGCAGGGCGCCCTCGCTCTGCCGGCGCGCCACGTACTGCAACAAAAGACTGGAAATGGGCAGCGAGAACTTGCGGTTGTATTCGAGCGCGGCCTCGTGGCCCTCCAACGCGGCGAACATGAGAATCCGGTGAACCCGCAGGTCGCTACGAAAGGCCTCGATGACCCTTTCGATGATGGCGCGGATCAGGCCTTCGTCGTCGTTGCGCTCCATGCAGCTCTCCCACTGCGCGATGCACTCGGCGAGTTGGCCGCTGTCGTGGTGATGGTCGAGCACCGCGTTGTACAGGTCTTGCTTGCTGGGGAAGTGGCGGAAGATGATGGCTTCGGTGACGCCGGCGGCGGCGGCGATTTCCTTGGTGGTGGTGCCTCCGAATCCCTTGCGGGAGAAGACGTCGAGGGCCGTTTCGAGGAGTTGGATGCGGCGGTCGCTGGCCGGGAGGCGGAGGGTTGGGGGACGAAATTCGCTCACAGATTTCCATTGTAAGTCAGTACTTACTTACAGTCAAGTGCCGAGGCAATTTTCGTGTTAGGGTCAGCCGGCTCTCTGGCATCACCCTGTTGGTGGGGCAGGCGCTTTCGCCTGCCAACCGGGGCTCGATCAAGAGTTGGCAGGCGGACCCAGAGGGTACCCCGCCTGCCCCACCTTTCTCATGAGACGCCCGGTTATTTCAACTCGCGGTCGAAGAAATCCACCGTCATCTGCTGTAACTGGCGCGCCGCGGCGCCGGTGACGCCGTGGGTCTTTTGCGGGTACAGCATGAACTCGAACTGCTTGCCCGCCAGCTGCAGGGCGTTGGTCATCTGCAGGGAGTTCTGGAACAGCACGTTGTCATCCTCGAAATTGTGAAAGATGAGGAGCTTGCCTTTCAGGTTTGCCGCTTTCGAGGTGAGGGCGGTGTCCTTATAGCCGTCGGGATTCTCCTTGGGCAGACCCATGTAGCGCTCGGTGTANNGGTCATGAAGCCGCCGTAGCTGGTGCCGGTGATGCCGATGCGCGCGGGGTCGGCGAATCCGAGCGAGATCAGGTATTTGACGCCGGTCACCTGGTCGGCCAGTTCGGTAACGCCGAGCTTGTGATAGATGGCGGTTTCGAACGCGTGCCCGCGGCCCATGATGCCGCGGTTCTCGCACTGCCAGACCACGTACCCCTTATGGGCGTAGACCTGATCGATATTGACTCCGGACCACGCGTTGCGGACCGGCCCGCCGACTCCGGGACCGCCGTAAACCGGCACGATTACGGGATACTTCTTGCCCGGCTCGAATCCGGCGGGTTTGATGAGGCGCCCGTAAAACTCGCTGCCATCGGGTCCCTTGAATTTGACGATCTCGGTGGGCCGTATGTCGTACTGGTCGGCTTGCGTACGGTCGCTCTCGCGATAGACGGCGAGTTCCTTGCCGTCGCCGGAGTGCAGGGTGGTGCGGGCGGGCGTGGAGAGATTGGAATACGTGTCC
>PLDO01000114.1 GCA_003136215.1 Bryobacterales bacterium | reverse complement strand
GGTGCTCTTCCTGGACGAACCCTTCGAGGCCATCGACCCGGTGACCGCCAAGATCATGCGCGACCTGCTGCAATCGGTGGCGCGCCACGGCGTGACCGTCTTTCTCACGTCGCACATCCTCTCCATGGTGGAGCGTATCGCGCACCAGATCGTGATGATCCGCAAAGGGACCAAAGTGTGGGATTCCGCCGCCGGCGACTTGCCGCAATCGCTCGAGGACCACTATTTCGACCTGGTGGAGACGCCCGTCGTGGAGGAGTTGGAATGGCTCGGCCCTTCGCGATCCTGAGGGCATTGGCGCTGGCCTACCGCCGGGACTGGACGGCATTCCAATCGCTGGCAGGCAACAGTTTTTTCCTGATCATGGCGTTTCTCCTGCGCCAGGCGGGGGCCTTCGTGTACCTCGTCATGGGACTGGTGTTGCTGTTTCCGCTGAGCACGGACCCGCTGCGCAAGATTCCGCCTTCGCGTCTCGCTCTGTGGCCGCTGGAACGGCGCGAGCGCTGGATTCTGCGCTTGGCCAGCCCGTGGATCAATCCGTTGACCTGGGGGCTGGCCGGTCTGGCGGTGTGGGGCGCGGGACGCACCATGACGGTGGGACTGTGGGCGGCCATCGCCGGGCTGGTTGCCGGCGTGTTCCTGATTTCGGCCGTGCCCTTGCCCGGCGGCGCCGGCAGGTGGCGGCGCGTGCCGCAGTTTCCAGGGCCGCTGAATCAGTTGGTGCGCAAGAACCTGCGCGAGATCCTCTCCACGCTGGATTTCTACTGTGCGCTGATTCTGAGCATGGCGGTGCTGGCCTATCGCGCCTTCGGCCCGGCGTTGCCGCGCGAGGCGTTCCTGGCGATGACCGTGCTGGTGGTCGGCGCCTTGTCCGGCTACGCGCAGTGTCTGTTCGGGCTGGATGGCGAAGGCGGCCTCTCGCGCTACCGCCTGCTGCCCGTTCGCGGTTGGCAACTGCTGCTGGCCAAGGATGCGGCCTTTCTGGCGGTGGCGATCCTCTTAACGCTGCCGCTGGGTGTGTTGCCGGGAATCGGCGCGGCGCTGGTCGCGCTGGCGGTGGGGCACGCCCCCGCGGTAGAGCATCCGCGCCCGCAAACCCGCTGGCGGTTCTCTACCGGCGGCGCGCTCGGTAACGGCGCCATTCAGTTGGTGGCACTGGCCATGACCGCCTCGGCCATCTCGTCCACAAGCACATGGTTCCTGGCGCCGGCCGCGGCGGCGTGGGCGCTCTCCGTGTGGTGGTACGGACGCGACGTGGAGCGCGTGCTGGAGTAGGCCCCTGTGAAATCACTTGCCGGCGGTGGGGCAGGCGCTTTCGCCTGCCAATGTTTTCTCACCGTCAGGAACCGCTCGCCTCAGCGATTTCATAAATAGCTCAGGATCACCGGGACCAGGCTGAAGAGAAGGATGAATCCCAGGACCAGCCACATCGCGCTGTTGCCGAAGTTGAAGGTGTACCCGATGCCGAAGCGCTTCTCCACGAAGATCGCTGGGTCGGCGGGGTTGCAATAGAACATGCCGAGTTTCCAGCACTCGTCCGGCGTGCCGTCGCCGCCGCTGCCGGTGGTGCGGCCGATGCGGATGAGACGCCACACAAACGGGATGACCAGGGCCAGCAGTCCGATACCGATCACGAGCGGCAGGCTGCCCAGCCCGCGCTCGCCGAGCAGGGGAGCGAGCGACACCCCGGCCAGCAGGAGCGCCATTCCCCAGACCGCGGCGACCAGGAATTGCAGCATGACGCGGCGCAATTGCGCGGTGGCCGCGGCATTGTCGGCCACGCGGCCGCGCGGCGAGGCGCGCAGGATACCGAGCCCGATGAGCAGCATGAACCCGCATTGCACCGCGCCCATCAGCAGTGGCGTGTACACGCCCTCCCAGGTTCGCCCGCTCCAGCGGTCGGGAGATCCGTCGATGCCCCAGTGGAGGGGAAATCGCGCGGGGATGCGGCTCCAGTTGAGATAAAGACAGAGGGCGGCGGCTCCGAGGATGGCGAAGGGCACGAGTGCCCCAACGATGCCTCCGGGCAGGCCCTCGGGCGCAAGCGCGAGCGAGGCGGCGCGGGGACCGGGCCGCGCGGCATGCGGCAGGGTCCGGCGGCGCGCGTGGGCGAAAGCTGCCAAAGTCCCGGCGAGCTCCAGGGTCATGGCCGCCGGGAACGCCCAGCCAATGGCCGCGGACCCTCCGAGCGCGGTTACTCCGGCGGCGGCCAGAGCCAGCAGCCAGATGGCGATCCGGAAACGATGCAGCACCCCGTGCGCTTCCGGGCCGTCCACGTATCCCGGTGCGACGGTGACGCCGAACCAGATGCCGTTGCGCCGCCACAGCGGCATCCAGTGGAAGATCAGCGGAAACATTGCAATAAGAAAGATGGCGGGCCAGGCGGGGTTCATGGGCTCATTCCTTTCGCCAGCGAGTCGAGTTCGCCGGCAATCTTCTTGGCCGATACGCCTTGCGACCGGGCTTCGGCGACGAGCTGGCGGAGACGGCGGCGGAACAGGTCGTCGGCTTCGCGGTCGGCGGCGGGCGCGCGGCGCTCCAGCACGCGCGCGCTCCGTCCGTGGGAGATTTCCAGCCAGCCCTCTTCGGCGAGGGTGCGATAGGCGTCGGCCACCGTGGCGAAATGGACGCCGAGATCGGTGGCGAGGCGGCGTACGCTCGGCAGGTCGGCGCCGGGTAGCAGGGCGCCTTCCACCAAAAGCGTGCGGATCTGATCGACAATCTGGCGGTTGACTGGCGTCGCAGCGTCAAGGTCGATTCGAATTTGCGTGGCGTCGCTCACTTGCGGCTCACTGTATACTGTTTATAAACACTATACAGTTGGCGGGCGGACGTGTCAAGAGGAATTTGTTGCCAGTCCGAGCCGCGACCGGGGTACCCTCTGGGGCGGGAGCGGTCTTGCCGGAATACTGTTTGCTTACCTTACCGCGCGGCGGCGCTGGAGCTTTCCACCAGCAGCCGCTCCACCAGTTCCGTGATCTCGTGTTTGGTCTCGGTGTGGAACTCGCCGCTGGCGCGGCCGGCGAAACCGGCATGCACACCGCGCACCCTGCCGTCGCGGCCCAGGAAGAAGGTGGTGGGCCACGAGTTCAAGTTCTCCGCCTGCGGAAGTTTCTCGGCCAGCTGGCCGGGCTCGCCGGGAACCAATACGGTGTAATCGATGCCGTATTGCCTGATGAAGGCGCGCAGGCGGGCAAGGGTCTTCAACTGGTCGGCCTCTTCGAAGGAAAGAGCCACTACTTCGAGGCCCTGAGCGCGGTACTGGCGGTACAGTTCTTCCAGGAACGGCGCTTCGTCGTGGCAGTTGGGGCACCAACTGCCGGAGATGGCGAGTACCACCACCTTGTCGCGAAAACGCGCATCGGCCAGCGATACGGTGCGGCCCTCCAGATCGGGGAAGGAGAAGGCGAGTGGCGCGGAGGCGTCCTTGACGCCGGTGTGGTGGAAGGGGTCGGCGGGCTCGCCGAACCCTTGGGCGCGAGCGCTCGCGGGGCGCAGCGCGACCAGTTGCGTGTGGCCGTTCTGCACAATTTTCAGCGTGCCATCGGCGGCGGGCGTCACTTCGAGCAGGTTGGGACGCGCGCCGGAAAAGTGGCTGAGCACGAACTTGCCATCCCGCCAGCGGCCATCGAGCGCGCCAGTATCGCCATCCACGCGCAGGATCGCGGCAGAGACTTCGGCGCCCTTCTGGCGCACAATGAAGCGCCAGGCCGATTCCCCTTTAGGGCTCTTGGTAGGAATCTCCCAAAGGCCGCCAATATCAGGCGCGCCTTCGGGGCCGCTCGCCGGCGCCGGTGCGGCGGCGTGGTGCGCGCGGAAGGGGTACCAGCGCAACTCGCGGCCGTAGCGTCCTTCCAAGCCGCCCTCGGTGAGCGTGGCCTCCAGGCGGCTGGCGTATTGCTCGAAGTTCAGGCGCAGCGCACCCTCCCGCAGCTGTCCGCCGGTGGAGGGCACGCGCTCCTCGCCATTAAAGAAGCTGCCCTTCACCGCGTCGCCATTGGCGGAGAACTCCATGCGGAAGGGAATCTCGTTGCCGTTGACGGTGACCGTGCAATCCCAGCTCCCGGTGAGGGATTGCGCACTCAGCGCGGCGGCGAAGAGAATGGAAGCGGTGATGAGTCTGGCGATTGGCATGGTGTCAACTCCGTGAGTCGCGCGTCACAGCGCCGCGACCTGGTGAGCCGCCGGAATCAAACGGGCGGCGAGAGAGCGCGCGCGGGAATCCGCGTCGCGCCCGCTGGCTTCAAACAGCCAGAACTGCTCCAACTGGTGCTTGCCGGCATCGGTCTGAAATAGGCCCTGCGACTTGTGTTCGGCGATGAACCAGTTGACGACGATCTGGTAATTCAGGGCATTGCGATACCCGAAGCGGGCGTCGCGGTCGAAGACAAAGGCCGGACGCTCGCCGCGGGTGCGCGAGAGCGGCTGGCCCGGCATGCCGCGGAAAAGTTCGGTGGGCGCGGCGGCGGCGCACGGGTCGGCTGCCAGCAGAAGGGGGCGCCACTCCTCGGGGAGCGTCGCGGCCGCCTCCAGCGCGAGCAGGGTGGCGGCGCGATGGTGTCCGTGGGTTTCGGCCGTGGGCAGCAGCGTGAACACGGCATCGTAGCGCTCGCGGTGCAGCAGCCCGGTGAGAAAAGAGAGGACGGCGGAGCGGTCCCAATTGCCGGCGGGGGCCGATGCGGCGTCGGTGGCGAAGCCGGAATCGCGCTGATCCAGGAAATAGTGGCGGCGGATGCCCAGCACCTTGCCGGCGGCCAGGGTTTCGCGCTTGCGTATAGCCGGCAGCCGGCTGCGTCCCTGGCTTTCGCCGGT
>PLDO01000229.1 GCA_003136215.1 Bryobacterales bacterium | reverse complement strand
GTGGTGCGCGTATTGGGGTCGACGAAGGAGCCGATATAGGCGACGGTTCCCTGAAAGGCGCGGCCCAGCGAAGGGTTGGTTTCCTGGACGGCATCCCCAGCCCGCACGCTCGGCAGGTCGCGATCGAAGATATGGCCCTGCACCCAGACGGTAGACACGTCGCTGACCATGAAGCAGGCGGTTTGTCCCGCCTGAATCACCTGGCCGGGCGAGACCAGCTTTTGCACGATCACGCCGGTGATGGGCGAGCGCACGGCGAGCTCGGTAGCGATGGCAGTGCCCTGCTGTTCGGCCACGGCGATGTCTTGCTGGGCGATGCCGAAGATGCGGAGGGATTGCAGGCTGTTCTGCACGTCGGTCATAGCGTCGTTGTAATCCGCCTCGCTGCTCTCGTAATCTTTGAGGGCGACGGCGCCCTGGTCCAGCAGTTCCTTCGTGCGGTCCACGATGCGCTTGTTGAATGCCTCGCGGTTGCGCGCCTTGCGGTAGGTGGAGACGGCGGCGGAGATATCGGGACTGCTCACGTAGAGCAGCGGCTCGCCTTGTTTGACGTTGGTTCCGGTGTCCACCAGGATGCGCGTGATGGGCCCGTTGACCTGCGTGATGGCTTGTGTGGTGTGGTCCGCGTCCCAATCCACCGTGCCGGTGGTGTGCACCGCGACCGCCCATGTG
Source organism: Bryobacterales bacterium (assembly GCA_003136215.1). Lineage (GTDB taxonomy): Bacteria > Acidobacteriota > Terriglobia > Bryobacterales > Bryobacteraceae > Solibacter. The sequence goes on along the minus strand of PLDO01000229.1, from coordinate 4,050 downwards.
GTCTTGCCGACCACGGCGGTTTTGAGATGGCTCAACTGGTCCGCGGTGAGCGTGAACATCCCGGGTTGCACGGCTTGGGCGGCCTCGGTTTTGCTCTCCGGCTTTTGCAGCATATGGCAGGCCGGCTGCCAGACGCCGAACAGCAGGCCGACGAATGCCGGCACCATGGAACCTTGACAAAAGCGCGAAGACGGTGCGCGCATGGCTAAGCTTCTCCTATCTCAATGGCAACTGGATTCCGCCAGCGCCAGTCTGGCGCTCGCGAAGGTGCATCGACGGGGGAGTGCTAGGCCGAGGGCGGCGCGCGGGCGGGGCTTGCGGGAAGTTGGACGTCGTGTGCAAACGCCGTTTCGGCGGCGGGGGTCAGCCAGACTACTTCAAATATGGGCGCGATGGCCGGCGAGGCGCTGGCTTCCAGAAATTGCAGCGGCCCGACGTGGCAGAGGAGGCAGCAATGGTCGGAGGCATGGTGCGTTTCGGGCTCCCCGAGCAGGGCCGCAAACTGCGCGACGCCCGTCACGCACAGCAGGAGCACGATAAACAATGCTCTCCGGTGGCGGTGGATGTGGCGCATTATGGCAAACGGGCGGATACTATATTGACGCGATCCGCAGCACATAGGTTACCAGAACCGGGCCGCTGACGGCATCTGATATGGCAGAATCGCGCATCCGGCAGGCAAAAAAAGAGGGCCCCTCGAGGGGCCCTCTCTTGGCGTCTTGCGGATTTGGGCGGGAATTTATACCCGATTCACGTTCTCGGCTTGCAGACCCTTCGGCCCCTGCTTGACCTCGAACTCCACCTCCGAGCCTTCATCCAGCGAACGATAGCCGTTCGACTGGATCGCCGAAAAGTGAACGAAGACGTCGTCGCCGCTCGACCGCTGGATGAAACCATAGCCCTTGGCGGCATTAAACCACTTCACAGTACCTTTTTCCTTCACGTACCAATCTCCTGATTCATTGTCCGGCGTTCCTGGAGGGCGCTCAAACAACGTGCTGGTCGGACTGGGGCCGGCTGCGTAGGGTATTCTCTCAGATGGCGACCGCATTTTCAAGCGCCTTTTGACGGTAGATGGGGAGCCATGGACGAACCGGAATTGATTGAGAAACTGCGCGGGCGGGTGGGGCAACCCCGCACCGCCGGCGTGGTGTTGGGAATCGGCGACGACTGCGCCATTGTGCGGCCGCGCGGGGCGCGCGAAGACTGGCTCTACACCACCGATATGTTGCTCGAAGGGACGCATTTTCTTCGCGAAACGCACACCCCGGCGGAGGTGGGTTGGAAGGCGCTGGCGCGCGGTCTCAGCGACATCGCGGCGATGGGCGGCGAGGCGCGCTTCTGCCTGCTCTCGCTGGCGGTGGCGAGTTGGGTGGACGCGCGCTGGCTGGACGGGTTCTATGGCGGGCTGCTGGCGTTAGGGGAACGTCACGGCGCGGCGTTGATCGGCGGAGATCTGGCGCGGACGGAGCGGGTGATGTGCGACATCGTGGTGGTGGGCACCGTACCGCGCGGCAAGGCGCTGCGGCGGGACGGGGCGCGCCCTGGCGATGCGATCTATGTCTCGGGGGCGCTCGGCGGGTCGGCGCTGGGCCTTGCGACGGGGCGCGGAAAGGCGTGGGTGCGGCATAAGCGGCCCCAGCCGCGGATGGCGCTGGGGCGGTTTCTGCGCGCCCGGGTGGGCGCCACGGCGGCGATGGACTTGAGCGACGGGCTGTCGCTGGACCTGCACCGTCTATGCATGGCGTCGGGGTTGCACGCGGAGATTGCGCCGCCGCCCTTGTATCGCGGAGCCACGCTCGCACAGGGCCTGCATGGCGGGGAGGACTACGAATTGTTGTTCACGGCCCCAGAGCGCGCCCGCGTGCCGGGTGCATTCGAGGGGGTGCCGCTGACCCGAATTGGTACCATGCGTAAGGGCGCCGCGGGGGCCGTGGAGATGGACGGCGCGCCGCTCCCGCCGCTTGGCTACGACCATCTGCGCCACTTATGAACCTTTCCAATCCGCAACCCGTGCTCGATCTGATCGAGGCCTTCCGGCACTCCAAGACGATGTTCGCCGCCGTGTCGATGGGCGTCCTCGAGGCGCTGCACGATGCGGCGGGTGGGCTTCGGTGCAGTGGAAGCCCAGCGCACGGGCGCGGCTTTAGATGCGATTCTGGCGGCAAAGGGCGAGATTGCGGGGTAAACTTGAGACTTGATTGTCACTCTCACGATTAATCCGACGATTGACCGGGTGATCAGCGTCGATCGCCTGGCGTTCGAAGACCGGGCGTACATCAATTCCAGTCGCGAGTCGGCGGGCGGGCGCGGCATCATCGCATCGAGCGTGATCCACGCCTTCGGCGGACAAACGCTTGCCGTGCTGATTTCCGGAGGCGCCGCCGGGAAACGGCTGGAAGAGCATTTGCAGACCGATGGCCTGCCGTTTCAGGTGGTGCCGGTGGAGAACGAGATCCGCACCAACCTGACCATTACGGATAAGCACGGGCTCACCGTGAACCTCAACGAGGCGGGGCCCACCTTGTCGAAAGTGGAAGTGGCCCGCGTGGAGCAGGCCGTGACGGAGGCGCTGGACCGCGCATCGTGGCTGATGATCTGCGGCAGCCTTCCGCCGGGTGTGCCGCACGAGTTTTACGGGACGCTGATCGCGGCGGCGCGGAAGAAGAAGGTGAAGACGCTGCTGCATGCCGACGGGGAGGCGTTGCGCCACGGAATCGAAGAGCGGCCGACGGTGGCGACGCCCAATCAACAGGAGGCGGATCGCTTGCTCGGGCGCACGCTATTGACGCGCACCCACTACCTGGAGGCGGCGGAGCGAATCCGCACGATGGGGCCGGAATCGGTGGTGCTGTCCCTGGGCAGCCGCGGCGCGGTAGGCGCGTTTCGCGAGGGTCTGTTCGAGGCGCTGCCGCCGAGGGTGGACGCGGTGTGCCCTATCGGCGCGGGCGACGCGCTGTCGGCGGTATACACCTGGGCGATGGAACGCAAGAACCATGCGGTGGATGCCCTGCGCTGGGGTGTGGCGGCGGGGACGGCGTCGGCCCGCTTGCCGGGCATGAAATTCGCCAGCCTGGAGCAGACCGAGGAGATCTACAAGCAGGTGGAACTGCGGCGCTCGGAGCAGGGTGTTACACTGCCATAAGTAATGCTCCTCGACCTGAAGCTGGTGATCCGCCTGCAGGAAATCGATAATCGTCTTGCGGAACTCTCGCGCGAAATCGCCTCCCTGCCCAAACACATCGCCGAAATTGAGAAGAAACTGGGCGCTCACGAGCGCAAGCTCGATGCCGACCGCGCCGCGCTGGCGGCCAATCAAAAAGAGCGCAAGAAGTGCGAAACCGATATCCCGGTGCAGGATCAGAAGATCTCCAAACTCAAGGATCAGATGCTGGCCGCCAAGACCAACGAGGTGTACGGCGCCTTCCAGAAAGAGATCGAATTCTGCCAGAAGGAAATCCGCAAGCTGGAAGACCGCATTCTGGAAATGATGGCCGAATCCGAGCCGCTGGAGAAGAACGTAAAGGCGGCGGAGGCGGCGCTGAAGGAAGAGAAGGCGCAGGTGGAAGCCGAGAAGGGAACGGCTCGCCAGCGCACGGCAGTGGATCAGAAAGCGGCGAGCGAGTTAGGGACGGAGCGGGCGAGCATCGTCAAAGAGATCACGCCGCCCACCTACCAGCAGTATGAGCGCGTGCGCAAGGGACGCAAGGGAGTCGCCGTGGCCGAGGTGGTGGAAGGCCGCTGCACGGCATGCTACATGGTGCTGCGGCCGCAATACTACCAGGACGTGAAGCGCACCGAATCGATTCTCTTCTGCGAGAGTTGCCAGCGCATTCTGTACTACAATCCGCCGCAGTCATTCGACGATGTCGCGGACGCCGAAGGCGGCACGCACATCCGGATGGGCGGGTAGGCACCTCCCGGAGATTGGGCGGATATAGGACCGGCCGGGAGTCCTCAAGGGGACAGGCACGGCGGCCTGTCCTACTGCCACGCGCAGAGGGAATCGGTATATGCGGCCGACCCGTCGCGCAGCCAGGCGTCGAGTTG
>PLDO01000182.1 GCA_003136215.1 Bryobacterales bacterium | reverse complement strand
ATGAATTTCTTTTCGGATAGAGCAAGTACACCCATACGGAATCGCACCTGAGCCGACTGCGGGAAATCCGCGCTAAGCCGGTTCAACTCCGCTCGCGCCTGTTCGAATTGCCCAACGCCGATTTGACAGGTGACGTGCAGCAGCCGCGATTGTTCATCGCGTGGGGCGACAGCCACTATTTCCTCGGAGATCCGAAGAGCGTCCTGAGCCTTCCCTTGCGCTAGATCCATTTGAACCAGAGCAAAGCGCGGCGGCAAGTAGTCTTTCCTCTGCTGGGCGGCAGCCGTCCACTCCCGGCGAGCCCCGTCCGTATCGCCCTTCTGAGCCAGCGCATTCCCGAGTTGGAAGTGCAGGCCGGTCTCCTGCGGCCGCTTGGCCAACTGAGCCTTCAGTTCCGTAATGGCGGGATCAAGATTCTCCCGCTTTCCCTCGTCCATCCAGGCGACCGCTCTCATCAGCTTCGCCTCCTGGTCGTCGGGCTGATCCTTCAAGCATGCTTCCAACTGGGCGTACGCCTCCGGCCACTTCTTCCGACTGGCCATGATGCCGGCGATCCTCTTGCGGTAGACGTTCTTGTTCTTCGACGCCGTGCGCAATCCCGCTTCGTATTGCGGGAGCGCCTGGTCCGGTTGACCGAGCGATGCGTAGAAGTCGCCGGCGTACAGGGGACCATCGGGAAAATCCTTGGCATTGTCGGTGAGCCGCCGCAGGGAGCCAGAGACGTCCGCCGGTCTATGCTGCGTCGCATAGAAGCGGGCCAGTTCAAGAACAAATCCCGCCTGGTTGGGGTTGTCGGAGACCTTCTGTTTGAGTATGTTCTCTGCCTGATCCGCCCGGCCAGCCAAGGCGTACCGTTCATAGAGGAAATCGTAGGCGGCCCCGAAAGTCTTGTCCTGCTGGATCAACTGCCGGGCCAGTTCGAGTCCGGCCTCGGTCTGACCGTCCTCTACCAGAGCGCGGGCCAACCCCAGTTTCGCCGCGGCGTCATCCGGCTTCGACTTCAGCGCCGTGCGAAGGTGGGCCACCGCATCCGACGGCTTTTTGTCGACCAGATCGATGGCGCCCCGCAGCAGGTTGCCTTCAAAACCATCGGGCTGTTTGCCCAACAACAGCGTTGCCGATTTCGAGGCCTGTTGATAGAGTTGCGGCGAGCGCTTTGCATCGACGTTGTACAGACTTAGGGCAAGCTGGCCCAGGCGGGACTGCGCCTCGACATTATCTGGCATGAGCTCGACTGCTCGCTGAAGTTCACCGTAGGCCTGTACGGGCCTCTCGCGCTTGAGTTCCACCAGCGCCAGTCGGTAGTGGCTTTCCCCGGAACGGCTGTCAATTTGCAAGGCCTTCCGATATTGGAGGGCGGCATCATCGTACTTGCCCACATCGTATAGTTTGTTGCCTCGCTCAATGTAGGCCTGTGGAGTTCTACCACATCCCGTCAGGCTGATCAGGCAAAAAGCCAGGACGGCACACTGAAAACGGTTTGAAGCCGGAACCGGCATAGTATGGATTATCGGGAATACGAGGGTCTGGATGCAAGGCTTCAAGAGTACTGTGACTTACAGGTTTTCGGGTATGATTTGCCGGTTCTGGTGCCTTCGACCTGTCGGGCTGCGGGCTCGACGACACGCTGTTCTCTTCGCGCCTGCTGATTGGGGCTGCATCGCGCTTCGCTTTGAAGCGTTCCCGCCACCTCGCAGTACTTAAACCTGGTGTGTCACGCATCGGCGGACTGCCACAACACACAAAAGGCTACCCCTACGCAGGGGCAGCCTTTTGTAGCCAGTCTAACAAGCGCTCCGTCTTACTTCTTGCCCGCCACGAACACAGTCTCCAGCGAGGGGAGGGCGGCTAATATTACGCCAGGACCGCGCGGAAAACGAACACAGCTAATTGATGTTCCTGCGACGGAACCGCACGAGCGTCAAACCGGCAAGGCCGAGCGACAGAGCCCCATAGAATCCAGGCTCCGGCGTGAACTCGACTCGAACTCCGGACGGATTCCCGCCGTTCTGTGGGTCGTTGTAAACCTCAAAGTCCAGTTTGTTCAAGCCTTGAGCGAAACCGCCGTTGATCGTGAAGGGAGTGAATGGTGGGGCAGAGAAGTTCACCGAACCATTAGGCAGATTCAACTGGTGCGTATCGACTCCGTTGAGGATAACGTAGTAGTCCTTCTCGATAATCGCGGACCTCCATCCCCGGCTCCGAAAATGGTCCGCGGCCTGAAGAATTGCCTGCTCGAAATCCGGATGTGCAAACAGTTTCATTTCAGCGGCGCCCCTTCGCTTGCCAATTTCTGGCCTGCGACAGTCCCGCCAGCAGGCCGAAATCGAATCGGGACAGTGGATTGAGGGAAGCCCGCAGGCGCCTGAGAGCGGCAGGTGTCTTTCCGGTCTGTTCGCCGATCGCGCCCAGCATTGCGCGGACCCTTGGCGGCTCGGCGTCCGCCACCCTTAGCAGGCGATCGAAACGGCCCCGCTCCGACAGCAGCGCCAGGGTTCTGCGGACCGTCCTTTCGGGGGACAGTTCGCTAGTCTGTCCTCCTCGTCTAAGGAAGTCCAGCAGAGCGGCCTCCGTCTCGCAGAGAGTCGCCCAGGTTTCCGGGCGCCTGGTGTGAATCACCGTGTCGCAGACCATCAGCTTCCGGGGAAGGCTGAGAGCACTGGTCGAAACCTCGCATCTCGAAGCTGTCTGG
>PLDO01000062.1 GCA_003136215.1 Bryobacterales bacterium | reverse complement strand
GTCAACAGCGACCAGATTCTCGACATCCCGGAGATTCCCAAGACGCTGATCGTGGTGGGTGGAGGCGTGATCGGCGTGGAATACACGTGCATGTTCGCCATTCTGGGCTCACGCGTGATCCTGGTGGAGAAGCGCCCGCGCCTGTTGGAATTCGCCGATGCCGAGATGGTGGAGGCGCTCTCCTACAACCTGCGCGACCGTCGCGTCACCATGCGCCTCAATGAAGAAGTCGCCGCCGTGGAAGACAAGGGCAACGACGGCGTGGTGGCTCGCATGAAGAGCAACAAGATCATCTCCGGCGATGTCCTGTTGTACGCCGTCGGCAGGCAGGGCAACGTGGACGAGCTGAACCTCGCCGCCGCCGGCCTGGAAGCCGACAGCCGCGGACGCATCGCAGTGGACGCCGGGTATCGGACCAACGTGCCCAACATCTTCGCCGCCGGCGACATTATCGGCTTCCCCAGCCTTGCCTCGGTATCCATGGAGCAGGGACGGCTGGCGGCGGCCAACGCCGTGGGGCTGAAGATCCAATCCAACCCGGCGACCTATCCTTACGGCATTTACACCATCCCCGAGATATCCTTCACCGGGCAGACCGAAGAACAGTTGACGGATGCCGATGTTCCTTACGAAGTCGGCGTGGCCTACTATCGCGACACGGCGCGCGGACAGATCCGCGGCGACACCAGCGGCCGCCTCAAGCTGATCTTCCATCGCGAGACCCGGCGGATTCTGGGCGTGCACATCATCGGCGAGGGTGCCACCGAACTGCTGCACATCGGCCAGGCGGTGATGATTCTCAAGGGCACCATCGATTACTTCGTGGAGACGGTCTTCAACTATCCGACTCTGGCGGAGTGCTACAAGGTAGCCGCATTCAACGGCATCAACAAGCTGATGAGGTTCTAGGAGGGCGGATGGGACGCAGCGTCGGAGTGCTGGCCACGGGGCAACTCTGGTCGGGAATTGTGGAGGGCGTGGAACTGGGGACTGTGAAGATGTATCCCGGCCCCGGGGAGCCGCAAATCGATCTCCGCACCGTCCCCTCAGGCGATCTCATTGCGATTCTGCGCGACCAGATCCTCGCCCTGGCGGCGGAAGGCCCCATCGAGAGCGTGGGCGCCGGTTTCCCCGGCGTCATCCGCGGCGGCGTCATTCTGGAATCGCCCAATCTCGGCCAGTTGAAGGGACTGCCCGGCGCCTGCGAACTGCGCGCCGCGCTGAAGGCCAGTGGTGTCGATGTGCCGGTGGTCGCCATCAACGATGCCGACGCGCTGGCCGCGGGCATCGCCGCCGCTTACGAATCGATGGAGCAGTTGGTGCGCGTGTGGTACCTGGGCGACGGCATCGGCTACGGCCGCCATCCGCACAACGATGGAGTTTGGGAGGCGGGCCATATGGTGGTCACGCTGGACCCCAAGGAGCGCTACTGCGGTTGCGGCGGCACCGGTCACCTGGAAGGCATCATGGGGCATCGCGCCATGCGGCTGCGGTTTTTGGATATGGAGCCGGAAGAGGTCTTCGTGGCCGCCCGCCACGGCGACCAGCGGGCCGGCGACTTCTGGAAGCTGTGGCATCGGGCACTGGCCGCCGGAACGGCAAACAGCATTCACCTGGACGGTCCGGGGCGCTTTTACATCGCGGGTCCGCAAGCCGGCTTCGTGGACCTGCGCCTCCTCGGCGACTACTTGCAGGAGATGGTGAAGATGAGTCCGCTGCAAGGCAGCTTTTTCCAGATTGTGCCCACCAGCCACGAGATGGCGGTGATCGGCGCCGCAATCGCCAGCCGGGCAAAGTAACGCGCTTTCCAGCGCGTCCATGCGCCGGCTGGAAAGCCGGCGGCAGCCAGAATTGGCGGCCCCACTAAGGCGACGCCGGTTGCCCGACCTCCTGGAACCACAAGGACAGCACCAGCAGCGACCACAGCCAGTGGCTGTTGTCGCGGCGCCCGCTATCGTGCTCTTCCAGCAGTATGCGCAGAAACCCGGGTGAGACGATGCCGCGGTCGAGGAACTGTGCCGCCGTCACGTGGTCCCAGAGGAACTCCCGCAACTCGCCGCGGAACCAATCCGCCAGCGGCACGCCGAAACCCCACTTCGGACGATTGAGCAATGCGGGCGGCAGGCGGTCGCCGAGCGCCTCCAACAGGATTCGCTTGCCCTGCCCGCCGGCAATTTTCCAGGCGTGCGGAATGGTGGCGGCGAATTCCGCCAGCTCGTGGTCCAGCAACGGGGAGCGTACTTCGAGCGAATTCGCCATGGACATGCGATCCACCTTGACCAGCATGTCGCCGGTCAGGTTCGCCGTGGCCTCCCAGTACATCGCCTGGGAGAGCGTGCCCGCATCCTCGGGCAGGATGCAATCCGGCAGGGCGCGCGCCAGGAAACCGCTCTCGGCGGGCATCATCCACTCCGGCCGCAGCAATCGCGAACTCATGTGGAAGGGCGCGTAATTGAAGGCAAAATAGCGGTCTAAACCGCTGCGCCGCCCCATCATGTACAGGAAATTCTTGCCGTACGCGGAGTACGGCAGCTTGTCCGAAATCCAGGACATGAGCAGGCGCACCGATTGCGGCACGCGGTCCAGCCAGCGCAGGCGCTGCACCTGCTGCAGGCTGGTGTAGCCGCCGAACAGTTCGTCGCCGCCATCGCCGGAGAGCGCCACCTTGACGGATCGCGCGGCGAATTCGCTGACGATGAAGGTGGGTATGGCGGAGGCGTCGGCGAACGGCTCGCCGAAGTGTTTGGTGAATTTCCCGATGATGCGGATCGCTTCCGGCCGCACGACGATTTCGTGATGGTCGGTGCGGTACTTCTCCGCCACCATCCTGGCATAAGGCAGTTCGTTGAAGCGGCTCTCTTCGAAGCCGATGGAAAATGTCCTGACCGGTTCCGGCGACTGGCGCGCCATGGATGCCACCACCGAACTGGAATCGATGCCGCCGCTCAGGAACGCCCCCAGCGGTACGTCGGCGATCATGCGGATGCGCACGGCTTCGTCGAACTTCTCGCGCACGCGGACGATCGTCTCGCCGTGGGTCAGGCCGGGCGCTGGTACGGCGGCGGACACCGGCATGCGCCAATAGCGGCCCTGGCGCACTTCGCCGCGCTCCCAGGTGAGCCATCCGCCGGCGGGAACGCGGCGGATGGCGCGGTAGGCCGTCAGCGGATCCGGAATGTAATTGAACCGGAAGTACAGGCGGAGCGCCTCCGCGTCGGTTTCGAGCGGTACCCCGGCCCGCTTCAGGCAGGATAGTTCACTGCCGAAATAGATGCCGGAAGGGAGCACCGAATAGTACAGCGGCTTTTTGCCGAAGCGGTCGCGGGCCAACAGGAGACGGCTCTGCCGCGCATCCCATATGGCGAAGGCGAACATCCCGCGCAGCCGCTTGAGGCCCTCCACGCTTTCTTCTTCGTAAAGGTGCACCAGTGTCTCGGTGTCGCTGGAGGTCTGAAACCGGTGCCCGCGCGCCATCAGGTCCACGCGCAATTCCTGGTAGTTGTAGATCTCGCCATTGAACACGATCCACACCGAACCATCTTCGTTGCACATCGGCTGGTGGCCGGTGGAAAGATCGATGATGCTGAGGCGGCGCATGCCGATCCCGCACCCGCCATCGACATGCACGCCTTCATCATCCGGGCCACGATGGCGAATTTCGTCGCACATGGCCTGCACAAGTGAACGCTGGGCGGGTTGATCGAGACGCACAAAACCGGCAATGCCGCACATAGGAGGTCCGGAACGAAGGTACTCCTTCGAATTTAGCATCGCGCGCGGAGTGGGCGCCAACTACGCCGGGTATAATGGGAGCAAAGTCATGTCTCATAGCTTCCCTGCCCTCTACAAAACCGACCTGTTGCGCGCCGTCGAAACCATCGACCTGGCGAAGGTGGGCGAAGCCATCGACATCCTGCGGCGAGCGCGCGACGAGAAGCGCCACATCTTCGTGTGCGGCAACGGCGGCAGCGCTTCCACCGCGTCGCACTTCGTCTGCGACATGGTGAAAGGCGCGAGTTTTGGGCGCGAGGCGCGATTTCGCATCATGGCGCTCACCGATTCCCTGCCCACCATCACCGCCTACAGCAACGACGTCAGCTACGATTGCGTTTTCGCCGAGCAGCTCAAGAACTTCGCGCAACCCGGCGACGTGGTCATCGCCATCTCCGGCTCCGGCAATTCGCCCAACGTGCTGCGCGCCATCGAGTATGCCGGTTCCATCGGCTGCCGCACCATCGCCCTCACCGGCCGCGACGGCGGCAAACTGGGTCCCCTCGCGGAGTTGAACCTGCAGGCATCCGTTCC
>PLDO01000277.1 GCA_003136215.1 Bryobacterales bacterium | reverse complement strand
GGGGCAGGCAATCTTGCCTGCAAGCCGCCTTTCAGGCGGCTTTTTCCGGGCACGCGAGAGTCTCCGATCCCCGCAGGCGCCGGCTGAAAGCCCGGCTGCAGCCAGGATTGGCTGCCCCACAGCTAGTGCCGGCTACTTCTTCACCGGGTATTTGGTGAACATCTTCGTCGCGGCCTTATCCAGCTTCGCGCGGATCTCTTCCGGCGACAACGAAGTACGCTGCAAACTGTCGGTCACCATCGCGGACCAGGTGGATTTTTTCGTCTTACTGTCGATCAGGTTCACGAACAGCGTGCCCTCGCGATTGTAGCTGCCCATGGTGGCCACCACCGTTCCGTAGTCGAAGTTGTAGCCCATGCCGAAGAGTATCGCCTCCAGGTGAGGCACCGATTCCGTAAACACGTAAGCCTGAATCTGAAGGTCCGCGCCGTCGGCAACTTCCTGCAAGCCTGCTTTCGCAAGCTGCTTCCCCACTACTTCCTTCAGGATGGGATTGGAGGGGTTGTTCTCGTCAATGCCGGTCTTGACCAGCATGCGGGGCGGCAACCACTGATAGGTCTTGTAGTTGGCCATGTCGACGCCCTTTGCGAGTTGAGCTTTTACCTTGGCGGCAAAGACCGGCGTCAGCAGGCTGCCTGAGGTGAGCAGAGTCAGACCGAGGATTAAGTACGAAGTTTTCATCAGAGGCCAGTTCTATTGGTTGAAATATCGGCAGACGGAGAGATCCATGAACAGCGGGTCGCGTCGAACTTATCCGGGCGAACTCCACAGTTCTCACGGATATAGTAGCGCAATCCGGCTCACCCGTGCGAAATACCGCTCGAATTAAGCGTCCGTATCTGAACCTGCGTTCGGCGTGGGAATTTCGTCCGCTGGAATCGTCGCGTCGTCTTTCGCGGGTCGCCCACTCACGCCGCAGAGTTGGTAGAGCCTGCCGGATAGCTGAAGCAGGGTCCGCGCCGATGCGGCAATTCCGCCGATCATTTCCCGTTGCTCGGGCTCCAGGTTTTCCTGAGAGTATTCCGCCAGGTACTCGCATGAGCCGATAATGCTGCTGATCGGATTCTTAAGGTCGTGAACCACAGTCCGCAGCGCTTTTGCGGTGTCTTCCTCATGTTTTGCCATCGCCGCACATCTGGCGACGGCGTCGTCATGGCGGCTGATGAGTTCGTCTCTCGTCTCGCGCCCGGTTGCGGCGGTAGAGGTGGACGGCCGGTCCTGTTCCAAAGAAAACCCCTTAGCACGCGGGGGTCCAAACAGAGGCGGCGTAAGCTGCGCTCTCTGGCAGCATACCGGTGGATAAACCGGAGGAGTCGAACTACTGGTTATCTACGTAGGCTCCTCAGCGGCCTGCCCGACGGTGCCCGCACCTACCGCGGCGCGGGTAACGATGCCGAACTTTTCCAAACGATACAAAAAAGTTTTGCGGCTGAGATTCAGGTAGGCCGCCGCACGGGTTTGGTTTCCATCGAACTTGTGGAGCGCTTTGGTGATAAGTTCCTTCTCGACGGCCTCGAGGTCCAGGCCCTGCGGTGGAAGTTCGATGCGCACCAGGTCGTCGGAAAGTGCTTCGGCCCGCATCGGTGCGGGCAGGTCGCTTGCCCTGATTTCGTTCCCGTCACAAAGCACAATCAAGCGCTCGATCAGGTTCTCCACCTGCCGGACGTTGCCGGGCCAGCGATAGGCGCTAAACGCGGGCAGCAAATCCGGCGGCAATCTGAGGCCCGGCCGGGAGTGCTTCTCTTTGCCCTTCTCGAAGAAGTGCTGCACCAACTCGAGAATATCGCTCGGCCGCTCCCGCAGGGGCGGAATCTGAATCGGCACCACGGCAAGCCGGTAATACAAGTCTTCCCGAAAAGATCCGTCTTCCACCATGGCTTCGATGTTTCGATGCGTAGCGGCGATAATCCGGACGTCAACCTTGCTCGGCGCCGTCGAACCAATCTTGTCGATCTCGCGTTCCTGAATCAGGCGCAGGATGCGAACTTGCAGTTCAAACGGCATCTCCCCGATCTCGTCCAGGAAGACCGTGCCTCCATCGGCGGCTTCCACGCGGCCCTGTTTGTGAGTCAGTGCCCCGGTGAAGGACCCCTTCATGTGGCCAAACAACTCGGATTCCAGCAGTTCCCTTGGAATCGCGCCACAGTTGATGGTAACCATGGGCCGGTTCTTGCGACGGCTCCGGAAGTGGATCGCTTTGGCCAGCACTTCCTTGCCTGTACCAGTCTCGCCGGTGATCAGCACGGTGGCATCGGATGCCGCGGCCCGGCTGGCGAGATTGATGGTATGCGCGAAGCGCGAAGAGGAGCCGATAATCTGCTCAAATCCATACTTCTGATCCAGGCACGTGCGCAGCATGCCCACTTCCTGACTCAGTTGCTGGTGATCTATCGCACGCCGCAGCAGTTCGTTCAACTCGTGGTGGTGGAGGGGTTTCGTAATATAGTCGTAAGCCCCTGATTTCATGGCCTCGACTGCGCTGGCGACCGTGCCAAACGCGGTGATCACGACGACGATTGTCTCGGGGTGTTCTATCTTGACCCGCTTCAGCAGGTCGATGCCGGACATGCCCGGCAGGTGAAGGTCCGTCAGGAGAACGTCGTAAGGCGACTCCCCCATAATCCGCAACGCCTCTTCCGCGCTGACAGTTGCGGTGGTGCTGAAGCCGAGCTTTTCCAGGTGCAGTTGGGTAACCCGCCTGAGGCTGTCATCGTCCTCCACCACCAGCACCTTGCCAGTTGCCATTTATACCGTTCTCGCGTAGCGGCAGCCACACCGAGAACTCAAATCCTTTCCTGTCGTTGACCTTAGCCTCAATTTTACCACCGTGCTGGCGCACGATTTCCGAGGCCGCGGCCAGGCCGACGCCTGTGGTTTGCGTGCGCGAGCCGAAGAATCGCCCCAGGACCCGGCTGACCGACGATCCTGTACGTCGGTCCCTCACCTCCAGAATGACGCCATCCTCTCCGCGGCGGGCATTCAGGACCACTTCGTCTCCTGCCGGTGCGGACTCAACAGCGTTGATCGTCAGCGACCTTACCAGGTCGCGAAGCTGATCCGGGTTGCAACGGATGGTGGTTAATTCAGGTGCGATCTCCTTTCGGACCACGATGCCCCGGGCGCAGAGTACGAACTCAGCCTCCCGAACCGCGGCGTCGATGATTGATGCCAGGTCGGCCTCGCAATATGGTGACTGTGCCACCGCGGCTCCCCGCTGGAGTAGTCCCGTGATCCCGGCGGACAGGCGCCCGCACTCCTTTGAGATGATGCCGGCGAGTTCATGGCGCAGGTCGGCCGGGGTATCCTCTTCGGCCAGGAGGCACGCCGCACTTTGAATACTAATGATGGGATTCAGGTCGAGGTCGATCTCCGGCCCGGAAGTTCTGCCCAACTGAGGCCAGGCGACCGACACGCCGGCGGCATGGCGCTGTCTGACACGGGGCCACACTCCCAGGAGCCGGCCTCCGACTAACCCAAGGGCCGCAAAATCCGGTAACCACATACTCAGCCAAGCCATGTCGCCCACCCCTTGCAAACTGATCGCCAATGCCCACGCCAACGATGCAGCCAGTCCGGCCAATAGCCCTGCCATGGGGCCGTATCTGGCGCTCGTCAATAGGATGGGCAGATAAACAGCCCACCTCGCAACATGCCACCACATCCCTGGCATCGGGAGCCACGCGAGTGCCACCGTCAAACCGAGGGTGACCCCGAAGGTCATTAATATTCGCATCCGGCTTACTCCAATCGCACGCTCTGCGAACGGATCGTCAGGCCGCCGGGGAGTTCGACCAGGGTCCATCCAGTTAAACTGGCGAAGTCCCAACCAGACCTCGCATTCTACTGTTTCCGCACGGCGATGATGTCGGCGGGAAGAAATCGGCGCTTTTTTATGCGAACAAATTTTGCCGGCGAGGTCCGGCCCCGCCCGCAAGCGGCGAAATCAGGAGGCGAAACTGTCTTGCGGCGGAAAAACCCAACAATTTTGAGTCGATCGCCACACGAATGACATCCTCTGCCATTCGGATGACCAGCATGAGCCAGCAACATCACAAGACGCAGCCTGCCCAGGCGCCTCGCCGCGCGGCGAGCGGTGCCGATCGGGTCCGTTTTATCGGTATTCTCCTGCTCCTGTGCCTCATCGGCGGACTGCAGGGGCTCGCCCAAACCCAAAAGAAATCCCCGAAAGCGGCGCCGGCCGGCACTGTCGCCGCGGATGCCGGATGGCCGCGTATCTACTCCGACGGCACCGCCACCGTCGCATTTCATCAACCGCAGGTGGACGATTGGAAGGACTTCAAGGTCCTCTCGGCGCGCTTCGCGGTGGAGATTGTGCCCCAGAAAGGCGCCCCCAAGATCATGGCGGCCATGCACTGGGAGGCGCAGACGGACGCCAACCTCGACAGCCGGACCGTGCTCCTTGGGGACATCCGCATCACCAGCTTTCGCGCGCCCGGCCAGAGTGAAGCCAAAACCCAGGAACTGCAAGCCCTGGTCGCCCGGGTGCTTCCGAAAAAGCTGGAACCGGTCGCGCTCGACCGTCTGCTGGCCTATCTCGACCCCACCCTGGTATCGAGCCGGCAGGTTGCCCCCAACACCGAGGCTCCGCCCATCCTGGTAAGCACCACCCCGGCCGTCCTCGTGATGATCGATGGTCCGCCGATCCTGGGCGATATCGCTGGCACCAATCTGAGCTTCGTCATCAACACCAATTGGGACATCCTGAAGGAGAAAGGCGATGCCCGATTCTACCTTTTGAACGGCAAGCAGTGGCTTACCGCGGAAAATATCGAGGGCCCCTGGAAGGCCGCCACCAAGCTCCCCAAGGACACCGCCAAGATTCCGAATGACCAAAACTGGGCGGACGTGAAGAAAGCTCTGCCGCTGAGCAAAGGCAGCCAGAAGCCCGGCGTGCCCGCGGTGTTCGTCGCCGGCAAGCCTTCCGAACTCGTTGTGCTGGACGGCGCACCGAAGCTTCAGCCCATCACGGGAACGTCGCTGTCGGAAGTCGCCAATACCACCAGTCCCCTCTTCTACGACAACAACGAAAAGAACTACTATTTCCTGACCTCGGGACGCTGGTTCCGCAACCAGCAACTGCGCGGTATCTGGGTGTATGTTTCGGATAAACTGCCGGCCGACTTCGCCAAAATCCCGCCCACAGATCCCAAGGCCAGTGTCCTCGCGTCCGTGCCGGGAACCATCGAGGCCTCCGACGCCGTGCTGCTGGCCAGCGTCCCGCAGATGGCGGTGGTAGATCGCAAAGCCGCCGCGGCGGAGGCCAAGGTCACCTACATTGGAGCGCCGGAGTTCAAGCCCATCGAGAACACCACCCTCCAGTACGCGGTGAATACGCCGGCTGACGTGATTCAGGTCGCGGACCAGTATTACCTGCTGCAGCAGGGTGTCTGGTTCCTCTCCAGCACTGCGAATGGCCCATGGGTAGTTGCCGACGTCATACCGCAGGAAATCTACTCGATTCCGCCGCAGTCTCCCAAGTACAACACCACCTACGTTTACGTAACCAATTCAGACCCCGCCACCGTTACCGTGGCGCAGACTGCCGGCTATACGGGCATGGTGGTCAGTTCGGGCATCAGTGTGGTCGTGTGGGGCACCGGTTACTACTATCCTCCCTACTACTATTGGGGCCCCATGTACCCGTATCCCGTGTATTGGGGTTATCCCTACCACAGCTATGGCGTAGCGGCATGGTACAACCCGGCGACCGGGTTCTACGGACGCGGCGCCGTGGTTTACGGTCCCTATGGAGGCTACGGCAGGTCCGCGGCGTACAATCCGGCAACCGGCGCTTACGTCCGGCGCGCCGGCGCCTGGGGCCCCTATCAGGGGGCGATGGGCACGTCGTTCTATAACCCGCGAACCGGCGCATGGGGCAGCGGCTATCGGTACGGCAATGCCTATCAGAGCTGGGGCCAGGGAGTGGTCGGCCGTGG
>PLDO01000485.1 GCA_003136215.1 Bryobacterales bacterium | reverse complement strand
ATCTTTCAATTGGAAAATGCTCTACGGGCGCCGTGCGCCGTCATTCCATCTCCCCCCGGCCGCGCGGGCCGTGGCACAATTGAAACTCAATGTCCGCAACTGAGCAGACCCATCTCCGCCGAACGTTGAGGTTGTGGGATCTCATTCTCTACGGCGTGATCGTCATTCAGCCAACCGCCCCGATGTCGGTCTTCGGCGTTCTCAGCAATCGCGGCCGCGGGCACGTGGTCACTACCATCCTCATCGCTTTGATAGCGATGCTCTTCACCGCCATCAGCTACGGCCGGATGGCGCGTGCCTACCCCAGTGCCGGCTCGGCGTTCACTTATGTGGGGCAGGAGATCAATCCCGCGCTGGGCTACATCACGGGATGGAGCATGGTGATGGATTACATGCTGAATCCCATGATTTGCATCATCTGGATCAGCCAGCAGGCCCACGTCTTCGCGCCTGCCGTGCCCTACTGGGGATGGGCCGTGGCGTTCGCGCTGCTATTTACCGGTCTGAACCTCCAGGGCATCCGCACCTCCGCCCGAATGAATGCGGGGCTGGCTGCCGGCATGGGCCTGGTGATCGCGATTTTCTTCACCTGCGCGGTGCGCTACATCTTCGGACACCCGCACGGCGGGGCGGCGTTCTTCACCCGGCCGTTCTACGACCCCGCCACCTTCTCATCCGGAGCCGTGCTTGGAGGTACTTCCATCGCGGTGCTCACCTATATCGGCTTCGACGGTATCTCCACGCTGTCGGAGGAAGCCGAGAATCCCCGGCGCAACATCCTGCTGGCCACCGTGCTCACCTGCGTGGTCATCGGCGTCCTTTCGGCGCTCGAAGTGTACGCCGCGCAACTGGCCTGGCCCGCGTCGGAGCCGTTCCCGGATGAGACCACCGCCTTTGTTTGGGCGGCTGGGCGCACGTGGGCGCCACTTTTTGCCATCGTCGGATTCACCTTGGTGGTGGCGAATTTCGGCTCCGGGATGGGCGCCCAACTCGGCGCCGCGCGCCTGCTGTTCGGCATGGGGCGCAGCAACGCGCTGCCAAAATCGTTCTTCGGCGCGCTCGACCCCAGGCACCACGTCCCCCGCAATAACGTCCTGTTCGTCGGAGCCGTCAGCCTCATCGGCGCCTTTCTGCTCGATTTCGACCTCGGGGCGCAAATGCTGAACTTCGGAGCGCTGATTGCGTTCATGGGAGTCAATGCCGCGGCCCTGATGCGTTATTACGTGCGCGAAAAAGAAAAGAGGATGCGGAACCTGATTCCGCCGGCGATCGGATTCGTGGTTTGCCTGGTGCTGTGGCTCAACCTCAGCCGGACCGCGCTGATCGCCGGCAGTATTTGGATGGCGGCCGGAATCGCCTTCGGGGCCTGGAAGACCCGCGGCTTCCGGGGAGATCTGGTGAATTTCGAAATCCCCGCGGAGGATGAAGTCTGAACGCCGCTGCCCCCCATCCCCCGGGCCGTACGCGTCAGACGGTCAGCGTCTTCAGATAGGCCACGCTCTGCACCGTAAGATCCCAGTTCTGCTCGACGAAGTAGTTCTTCAGCCCGCCGGTCTTCGCCGCACGGAAGATTTTGGCCCAGTCGAGGCTGTCCTTTCCGACTGCCAGCCCGGCACGGCCGCCGGCTCGTCCGGCCCGTCCGCCGGGTGCACCTTGCCCCCCGCTGGCCGCCGGCAGAGGTGCGTTCAGGTCCACGCCCTGTAAATGCATCGAGGTGAAGCGCCCGGGATACTTCGTAAAGTACATCACCGGGTCGCCCACGATTCTCATCGCTGAAATCTGGAACTGCATCTTCACCAGCTTCGGATCGAGCAATTCCAGCAAGACTTCGTAGGTCAACCGGTCATCGACCTTGGAGAGCTCGAAACCCTCGTCGTGCAAGATCTGCTGAAGACCAGCCTTGGCCGCCACTGCGCCGATCTTGTTGTATTCGTCCGCCGCCCGCTTCACGGCATCCATGCTCGTGATGCCGTTCTGTACCTGCCCCCCAAGGCTGGCCGTACCCATCTGGGTCATGCCAATGTCCTTGGCCCAGGCAATCATCTCCTGTTGCCTGGTCCGGAGTTCATTCATCTCGAAGTGAGCGCTCGGGCACTTCAGCCCATGATCCTCCAACACTTTCCTGGTCTGCTTCCCGTCGGACAGGCTGGCGAACTCGCCGTACCCCGGCGAGCACAGCTCCAGGCTCCCAACGCCAAGGCCCGCCATATCCTTGCACAGCCCGGCAAAGTCGCCGTCCTTAATTCTCTGCCGGTGGGGATACGTTTGGCTCCCGACGGGTATCCCGATCGGATCCGCATGAAGCTCCCGTGCGGCCGCGGAGAGCAACCCGGCCAGAGCGACATCCGTCGCCGATTTTCCGACAAACTTCCTTCTCGTGATTGCAGGCATACTCGACTCCTGATGTGTGACAAAGACAGTATCCACCCATGGAACTCTTGAAACAACCCCTCACTCGACTTTTTACGCTCCCCAGTGGTCTCCTTCTCGTAGCCGGCCTGGAATTTCGGATAAGGAACGCCTTAAGTCCGCCATTGGAGCTCATTGATGTATACTGGTGCCGTCACACGGGTCGTCCATGCATGAATCCCGACTCGGCTCAGCGCTCGCGCCGACGAGTGAAACGATACACCAACCCGCCATTCAGGCTTAACAAAGGAGATGCAGAATGGTTCCCAAAGAGGATCTCAACCGTCGAGAATTTCTGGCCCCCGCAGCCGCTGGACTAGCGCTCACTCTCGTTCCGAGACACGTGCTGGGCGGCCCCGGATACGTCGCTCCAAGCGATAAGATAACCCTGGCTTACATCGGTTGCGGCACTCAGGGAACGAGGGAGATGCTGCGTCTGATCGCCACTCCGGAGGTGCAAATCACGGCGGTGTGCGACCCCGTCAAGGACGGCACGAATTACGTCGACTGGGACAAGACCGGCATTCGCGACAGCGTGCGCAAGGTTCTGGAGAATCCGAATTGGGGAGCCGGGGTCGGCGGGATACGCTGCGGCCGCGATATGGCCAAGGAAATCATCGAAACTTACTACGCGAAGAAGAGGTCGGCGGAGAACTTTAAAGGAGTTGCCTCCTATGCGGATTTTCGGGAACTGCTGGAGAAAGAGAAGGACCTCGACTCCGTCAAGATCATGACGCCCGACCACCTGCACGCGACCATTTCGATTGCTGCCATGAAGCTACGCAAGAACGTGCTCATGCACAAGCCCCTGGCCAATCGTGTGGCTGAAGTCCGCATGGTGGTGGATACGGCCCGCAAGACGGGAGTGGCCACGCACCTGCTAGCCTGGAGAGCGCCCCTCACGGCGGTTCGACAGATGATCCTCGACGGCGCCATCGGCACCTTGAAGGAAGTCCACAATTGGACCGACCGGCCGTTCTGGCCCCAGCAACTCGCCCTTCCCGTGGACCGGCCGCCCATTCCGGCAAATTTCGACTGGAACCTGTGGCTGGGACCCGAGCAGGATCGTTCATACCACCCGAACTACACGCATGCCGTATTCCGCGGCTGGTACGATTTCGGCGCAGGCAGCATAGCGGATATGGGCAACTACAGCATGTGGCCGATTTTCATGGCGCTCGACCTGCCCGTTCCCAACAGCATCGAGGCGCAATCCAGCTCCAGTTGCGAGATCAACGACCAGGTAAGCACGATCAAGATGAATGACTTCGCTTTCCCGTACGCCAACCGCGTGTGCTTCAAGTTCGCGGCCCACGGCCAGTGGCCGGCGATCAAACTGTATTGGTACGACGGAGGAATGCGCCCCTTCACACCGGACGAGTTATTGGAGGATGGCAAATCCATTCCTGCAACCGGGACTTTGTTCGTCGGCGACAAGGGAGTGATCCTGAACAACGAAATCATTCCCGCGAAGAAGATGCAGGAGTATCGCGCTAGCAAAGGCCTTCCGCAGCCCCAAGGGGGCCGGGGAGGCCGCGGGGGCGGCGGCGGCGAGACCGAATGGGTCGCGGCTTTTAAGGGCGGCCCGGCATCGCAAGGCAATTTCCTGAATGCCGCCAATTGCTCCGAATCCATCGCTCTGGCTGGGGTGGCGATCCGGTACGGCCGGAAGGTCTTCAACGAAAACCGTTGCGCGCCGGCGTTGCTGTGGGACCAGCAGAATATGAAGGTCACTAACATCGCTGAGGCAAACCAATACCTCACCCGCGAATATCGCGACGGATGGAAGCTGACGGGCGTATAGGTGAAACGTGCAGGGCCACTAACTCTTGTGGCCTGGTTTAGCTAGATGCACGCAATCACGTCGATCTCAACCAGCGAGTTACCGGGGATGCCGCCCGCGGCCGCAATCGTCGTACGCACCGGAGGCTCGTCGCCGAAGCTGCCCTGGAAGATTTCGTTCATCCCCGCATAGTCTTTCAAGTCGCTCAGGTAGACATTGCACTTGAGGACCTTCTCCATCGACGACCCCACGCTCTCGAGCTGCCGTTTGATCTGATCGAGGACGCCCTTGGTATGCACCTTGATGTCGCCTTCCTGGTGGTAGCCAACGCCGGAAATGAAGATCAGGTTGCCATAGGACACCGTGCCGTTGAACAACGGGGTCTTCTCCGGCTTCTTGCCGTTCCGGTAAATCACCTTCTTCGTGGCCTTCTCCTGGGCTTTCCCCGGAACAGCGGCCGCCGTTGCGGCCGCTGCCACAGCCACTCCACGTCCGATGAAATTACGTCGATTCGCTTCGCTCATATTATTAGTCTCCTCACTCCCCAATCCCGCCAACCGCCTGTCAGGCCTTCCCCTTCGGAATCGGTATCTGATTTTTCCAGAAGGCTTCGTAGTCATAGACCGCGTCCTTGACGGGCACGCCGCGAACGTCGATCTTGTCGAGGTCCGCCGAGCCAATTCCCACCGCTTCGGCCAGCAACATCATGTTGTCGGCGTACTGGAATGTCTCATCGGCCGGCATCAGTTGCTCTTTCGGATGGTTCGTGGGGCCCTTGTAAAGGCGGTACGGAGCCTCATGCCGTCCCGCACGCGGATTGTAGCCCATAGTTGCCATGGTAACCGTATCGGTATTCACGCAATTCCGCCCGACCACCAGAAATCCCGGTTTGATGGGCTTGGCTCCCAGCACCCACGGACCCTCTCCGCCGACGGTGGAGACGATCGCATCGTTGATCGCCAGGTCGATCGGCCGTGCCCCAATGATGTCCACCAGTATCCGCGGCAGGCGCCAGCCTTCGTAGCGGTTCGATTGGGGGTTCAATTCTGCCGGCGCGCCCGCGGGCGCCTGCACCTGCCCGTAGTGGAAGATCGCCTCTCGACCGCCGTAAAGGGCCGTGGGCGTCACGCCGAACATGTTCTTGATGGACATGGTGATGCCCATCTCCTCGTGTCCCTTGGCCTTACCGATGCTCACGAAGAAATCGCAGTCTTCGTACGAGTGGTTCAGTTGGAAGGCCGGGAAAATGTGCGGCTTGGTCTTAACCTTGAAGGTGGAGTACTGCTTGCCGAAGCCGAGCCCATCGGTGTCTTCAAACTCCACCAGCGGCGCGGCATTCTTGAGCGCGGCTACGTCCCATCCCCCCTGCAACAGCTTGTCTTCGAGCTTGGTGTCGCGTCTCCGCCCGCCGGCGCTCTCCAAAATCCGTATGCGTTTGGCTCCCAGTTGGCCCAGCACCGCGGTGACGGCCCCGACCACCCTGGGGTGCACCCAGTGGGTGTCGCCGGCGGTGTATCCCTCGAAGCGGTTTCCGCCGCTCAGGTTCACCTTGATGCCTACTGTCTTACCCTGAACCTGGCTGCCAATGCCGCCGACCTGGTCGAACATGGTCCGGAATTGGGCGACCAGGTCCTCCTCGTAGCTGCGAACCTTCGCAATCGACACCGGAGCCGCCGGAGGCGTGCGCGCCGGGGCTTGGGGAGCAGCCTGGGCGCGCCTGGCGGAAAGCGCACTCGCCGCCAGCCCCGAGACGGCGAGCCAATCACGCCGTGTGACATTACCGTTAGCGTCTTTCATATGACTTCTCCTCGTTTGGTGACACGTTATTCCAAGAGCACCCCACCCCACAAAGAGAGCTTTGGGATGGTGACATCGATTTGGCCGTCCTCCGCCTTCATATCCAGATTGAGGGGCCCGGCGTCGGGGGTGAACAGGCGCGCGGTTTTGAAGTTCCCGCTGACCCGGATTGTGATCGCCGTGGCCGGAGAGTTGGCATAGTTCAGCAACTGGACCAGCAGGCGCTTGCCGCCGCTGCTTGCGTAGGTAATGACGGACGGCACATTGAACGCGACAAATCCCGCTTCTTTGTGCGACAACAAATCCCGCATGTCCCGGGCCACCGACTCGGGATCCGGGTCCTTGTAGACCGTCGCACGGCCCTTCCCCACTGGGATATCGATGAATGGCTCGTTCTTCGGAGGGTCGCCCCATGAGGGCCCGGCCACGACCAGGCCGCCATTCTCCGCGAACGCCTTCAGTACTTTTCTCTCGGCCTCGCTTGGAGGAGCGAGTTCCGTAGCCAGCACCGCCCGAAAGCCGGCGAGCGACGCGGCGCTGAGCTGGGAGCGCACGATCAAGCGGTAGGGCACCTGGCGGCGCGCCACCAGCTTCAGGTACTCATCCGCCATCTCCGGATCCTTAGCGGCGGTGTCCAGGACAATCCCGAGGTTACCGAACGGTACGAAACTGCGCCACTCCGCATGATCCTCGGCGAACTTGAGGCAGGCTCCGATGCCATGCCAGGT
>PLDO01000420.1 GCA_003136215.1 Bryobacterales bacterium | reverse complement strand
CACGATCAACATGTTCGGAGACATCGCATCCGGCGGGCCCGCAATCGAGGACGGGGTCGTGGGCAGGCCCGACTGCGGGCCGGTGAACACATCCGAGTTCACCGTAAGCATGAAAGTCTCACTTGAACTGGCGCTGTTGGTCAGCGTGATGGTGTTGACATTATCGGAGAACCCAAAGGTGAGCGCAACACCGGTCAGCACTTCGCCGGGGAACGAAGCCGGATCCCACTGCGGCAGATTGAGTGATGCCAGGAAATCGGTGTTCTGGGGGCCGAACGAACTGGTGTACGTGATTGTCGAGGCTCCGGCCATGCCGACAGTCAGTAGCGCAACAGCGCAAACGGTAGCCAAAACTCTGATCGGCTTGTTACAGGTCATAGCACACTTATCCTCCGAGTCACGTCCCTGGTTATGGCTGTTATGGCTGCCTCCGGTTGCGTGGCATACCCCGCTTCGAGGCACACAGGAATCGTAGCACGAGTATTGGGGTGTTCAGAGAAAATGGCCCGAAAATAAGGCGTTCTGCACATTTTTTCGTACCAGGTACCGGCAAAACCATATGGATAACATTAACTTCCGCCGCGTTTTGCTATCGGCGCACGGGGCGTCCCAGTTTCCAAACGCAAAAAAGCCGGAGTGCCTGGGCACTCCGGCTGGAACTTGAAACTTGAATCTGGAACTCGAACAGGTACGGCGAACCGGCCCTAGCGGGCAGCGCGCTTACGGCGCAGCAAACCGAGACCAAGCAGCGCCGAACCCATTAGCGCCAGCGTGGCTGGTTCCGGAGCGCCCGTCGGCGGTACGTCCGAGGAGAACGTGCCTACGTTCGACGCCAAGTACGTAGTAAAGGAAGGAAACGTCCCGGCAGCGTTCGTGGCAAAATTCGGCACCACCGAGGAGAGCGCCCAACTTCCCGTCTCTCCGGTGACTCCGGCGAAATTCAGGAAGTCCGAAGTCATGACGATTCCAGTGAGATTACCGGCAGTCTGGGTAGCGGTGTAGGTACCGCTTCCGCCACCGATGGTGGAACTGAACTTGCCACCTGAATTGGCCGGGTCGGCGTTAATGCCGAATGTCCCGGACAGGAGATTTTCTCCGGCATAAGCTCCGCTCGCGACGGTGTACGCGAAACTCCCCGTGAACCCTTGCTGCACAAACGAATTGCCGGTGGTGCAACCGCTGATACACCCCCCGGCTGTGGTGTCGGTCGCGGTTACAGAGAAGTTGGCCAGCACAGTGCCGCTGCCCAGCAGGGTGGGCACCAGGAAGTTAAAGCGGTCTTGACCCGTACCGGTAATGGTCACGCTGGTGGTAGTACTGTTGCTCTGAATGGTGACTTCTTGGGTGTCGGTGACCTGACCCGTTTGGGCAAAAGTCACACTGCCTGCCATGACCGGGGATACCGTCAATGCGAGTCCCACGACGGCAAGCAAAAAAGTAGTTTGTATAACCTTCATTTTCCGATTTCCTCCGTACTTGTTCCTGCCTAAACTTCTCGCGCTACTTTCAAAGAATGCACTTGAAAGCTTACCATCACTTGCTGCCTGGCACTGTGCGCAATTGTACACGTTGGGAACTCAGGCACGGCAGCGTGCGGGATCCGACAGAGTATTCGTGCGGCCTCGCACATGTGTGATGCCTGGGAAGTCTGGGAGCCTCGCTAGATTCCGTCGCCGCCGGTGAGCGGGACCTCGGGACGGCCCAGGCGGGCGACGGCATCCATGCCCTGCTGCACGTTTTCGGCGGGGACCAATTGTCCGGCCGGTACGGCTTGCCGCAACAGGTCCCAATCCGAGGGACCGGCGGGGGAGACGATGGCGATGAGGCCCGCCGCCAGGACCGTGCGCACCGCCTGGGCAAGGCTTTCCGGCTGCTGGATCACGTGGACCATGTAGCCGTGGTCGAACAGACGCCGCTCCAGCAGCCAGGCGAGGTCCATGCGGTCCGGCGGCAGGCAAATGGCCAGCGGAGCGTGCCCGCGCACGGCGAGGCGCTCGGCGTCGGTGACCCGTCCGGCGGCCCGTTGGCCCGTTTCCGGCTGGAGGATCATGCCCGCGCCCATGGTCTCGTTGGTGAGGGGGTCGATCAGGATGAAGCTGCCGGTGAAGCGGTTCCGGCGGTAGGGGTCGAAAAGCAGCGGACGCAGGGCTTCCACCGTGACCACGCCGATGGCGTTGAGTTCCAGGCCGCGCGCCGGTTGGTGTTCCAGCGTGTTGACGTCGATGCGGTAGCGGATTTCGCGCACGCGGGCTTGCGTGACCTGCGTGGTCTGCTTGATCAGGTACGAGCGGTTGGGCTCCAGCGGCTTCTGGTTCATCCACACCACGGTGGCGTCGAAGCGCCGGGCAGAGTGCGGCAGGTTATCGGGCAGGGCCAGCATGTCGCCGCGGCTGATATCGATCTCGTCCTCCAGGCAGACGGTGATCGACATGGGGGCAAACGCCTCCTCCAGTTCGCCCTCCCAGGTGACGATGGATTTCACCCGGCTGGTGCGGCCGGAGGGCAGCACGGCCACCCGATCTCCCTTGCGCACCACGCCCGAAGCGAGGGTCCCGGCGTAGCCGCGGAAGTCCAGGTTAGGACGGATGACGTACTGCACGGGGAAGCGCAGATCGGTGAGATTGATATCGCGCGCAATGGGTACGGTCTCCAGGTGTTCCAGGAGCGCCGGACCCTGGTACCAGGGGGTGCGCGGGCTGCGGTTGACCACGTTATCGCCGTCCAGCGCGCTGATGGGGATATAGACGATGTCGCCCGCGCCGGGCGTTCCTGCATGCAACTGCGCGGCGAAGGCGCGGAATTCGTCGCGAATGGCGTTGAAGACGTCCTCGCGGAACTCCATCAGGTCCATCTTGTTGACCGCTACGACGACGTGCGGAATGCCCAGCAGGGCGGCCAAAAAGGCGTGGCGGCGGGATTGCGGCAGCACGCCGTAGCGCGCATCGATCAGGATGATGGCGAGGTTGGCGGTGCTGGCGCCGGTGGCCATGTTGCGCGTGTACTGCTCGTGGCCGGGGGTATCGGCGATGATGAACTTGCGGCGCGGCGTGGAGAAGTAGCGGTAGGCCACGTCGATAGTGATACCCTGCTCGCGCTCGGCGCGCAGGCCGTCGGTGAGCAGGGAGAGGTCGAGGCCGTTGGTGGAGAGGTTGCGCGTGGCCTTGCGGACGCTGGCCAACTGGTCTTCGTAGACGCCCTTGGAATCGTACAGCAGACGGCCGATGAGGGTGCTCTTGCCATCGTCCACGCTGCCGGCGGTGGTGAAGCGCAGCAGCTCGGTCTGCCCGGTAGCCTCCAGCCAGGCGGTAGCTTCCTGGCTCAAACCCGGGTTGAAAGCCGTGCTCAAGTGCTCCACCGGCATTTAGAAGTAGCCCTCGCGCTTCTTGATTTCCATGGAGCCTTCCTGGTCGTGATCGATGACGCGATTCTCGCGTTCGCTGCGGCGGAACTGGATCATCTCCTCGATGATTTTGGGCAGGGTGTCGGCTTCGCTGCGGATGGCGCCGGTGCAATATGTGCAGCCCAGCGAGCGCATGCGGCACATCACCATTTGCGGCGATTCGCCGGGCAGCAGCGGCATGTTGTGCTCCACCGGGATGACGGCGCCGCCGCGCACCACCATGGGGCGCAGTTTGGCGAAGTAGAGCGGCACGATGGGGATGTTCTCGTGGTGAATGTAGTGCCAGACGTCGAGTTCGGTCCAGTTGGAGAGCGGAAAAACGCGTATGCTCTCGCCCTTATCCAGGCGGCTGTTGTAGAGGCTCCACAATTCGGGGCGCTGATTCTTGGGGTCCCACTGGCCGAAGGCGTCGCGGAAGCTGTAGACGCGCTCCTTGGCGCGCGATTTCTCTTCGTCGCGGCGGGCGCCGCCGAAGGCAGCGTCGAAATTTCCGGCGTTGAGCGCATCGAGCAGGGCGCGCGTCTTCAGCAGGCCGCAGCACTTCTGGGTTCCCAGGCGGAAGGGGCTGGCGCCCTCGTCGATGGCCTCTCGATTGGTGTGGACGATAAGCTGTACGCCGATCTCCGCGCAGAAGCGGTCGCGGAACTCGATCATCTCCTGGAATTTGTAGGTGGTATCGACGTGCAGCAGGGGGAACGGGATAGGGCCGGGATGAAATGCTTTCTGCGCCAGGCGGACCATGACCGAGGAGTCCTTGCCGACGGAGTAGAGCATGACGGGGCGCTCGAATTCGGCAGCCACTTCGCGCAGGATGTGTATGCTTTCGGCTTCCAGGGCGCGCAAATGGCTGAGAGTCCGCTCGGGCATGGGAGAGTTCAACCGGTTTCCTGTGATACGGTTGACTTTTAGGATACCAAACCAATCATGCTTAAATCTATCGGCTTGCTGGTGATTGCGGTGCTGCCGGGTGTGGCGCAGGATGCCGGGATTTCCGCGGAGCGTATTCGGGAGCATACGCGGTTCCTGGCGAGCGATCTGCTGGAGGGGCGCGGCACAGGAGCGCGCGGCGGGGAAATCGCGGCTGAATACATCGCCACCCAACTGGCGCTGGCTGGAGCCAAACCGGCGGGCGACAACGGCACCTATTATCAAAAGGTGCCGCTGGTGGGCATTGAAACGCAGGCGGGCGCCACGTTGGGCGCGGCGGTGTGGGGCAAGGGGCTGGACCTTCGCTGGGGCGACGATTTCGTAGGCACCAGCCAGACGCAGCGTCCGGATACGCGCTTCGAAGGCGAGGCCGTGTTCGTGGGGCACGGGATCACGGCGCCCGAGTTCCGGTGGGACGATTTCAAGGGCGTCGATGTGACCGGCAAGGTGCTCCTCATGTTCACCAATGAGCCGCCGTCCACCGATCCGAAATTCTTCGACGGCCGCGCGCTCACCTATTACGGCCGCTGGGTCTATAAATACGAAGAGGCGCTGCGCCGCGGGGCCAAGGCGTGCATCCTGATCCACACCAGGGAAACGGCCAGCTACGGGTGGGACGTGGTGCGCAACTCCTGGGGTGGGGAGGCGCCGTTCGTGAAACTGGAGGCCGGGGCGAAGGCGCTGGCGTTCCAGGGCTGGATCACGCGCGAAGCCGGCGAGAAGCTGGTGGCGCTCGCCGGGAAGAACCTCGACGACCTGCTGAAGGCCAGTGAGCGCGCGGACTTTAGGCCGGTCGAGCTCGGCATTCAGGTGCGCGGGCACATTCCGTCGAAGATCCGCCAGCTAGAGACGCGCAATGTGGCCGCAATGATTCCGGGCAGCGACCCGAAACTGAAGGACGAGTTCATCATCTACAGCGCGCACTGGGACCATTTAGGGATCGGCACGCCGGTGGCGGGCGACGCGATCTATAACGGCGCCATCGATAATGCCACCGGGTGCGCCATTCTGCTGGAGTTGGCGCGCGCATGGGGCGGCCTCGCGCGGAAGCCGAAGCGCAGCGTGCTGTTCCTTTCGGTGACGGCCGAGGAAGGGGGGCTGAAGGGCTCCGAATACTACGCCGCGCACCCGCTGGTTCCACCGGCGAAGACGGCGGTGGATCTGAACTACGACGCACTTTTCCCGTGGGGGCGGGCCGCCAACGTGGTGATCACCGGCGCCGAGCGGACCAACATCTACCCGCTGGCGCAACAGATTGCGAGGCGCCTGGAGTTGGGGATCACGGAGGACGCGCAGCCAGAAGCCGGGCACTATTTCCGCTCGGACCATTTTTCCATGGCGCGCGCGGGCATCCCGGCATTCAGCATCGGGCACGCCACCGAATTCGCGGGCAAGCCGGCCGGCTTCGGCGAGCAGGCCTACCAGGAATACAACAGCAAGCATTACCACCAGCCGTCGGACGAGTTCCAGAGCGATTGGGATTTCACTGCGTTGGGGCAGGCCGCGGAGTACGGTTTTCTGCTCGGCAAGGACATCGCCAACCAGGACAAGCTGCCGGATTGGCGGCCGGGGGACGCATTTCACAGGTAGGAAGTCACGAAAACACATTGGCCACAGATGAACACAGATAAACACAGATAAAACGCTCTTGTGCTCATCTGTGTTCATCTGTGTTCATCTGTGGCCAAATGCTTTTCTTGCTGGAGTGAAGTGTGTGATACGCTTGCAAAACAGAGGGAACTATGAAACGAAAACTTCTAGTAGTTGCGATTGCGGCTTTGGCCGGATTGACCTTGGCGGCGCAGGACAAGAAGGCGCCCGCCGCGGGCGGCATTCTGCATCCCGAGATGAAGGTGGAAACCGGGACGTGGGACGCGCCGGCGGCCACCATCGGTGTCAAGCCGGATGCGCCCTGGTCCACCACTTCGGTAGCGGCCGGCGTGGACAGCAAGCCTCAGCCCGGAAGCGCGATCACCCGGGTGGGAGAGATCGTGGATTTCTCGTGCTACATCCAACTGGGCAAGCATGGCGAAAAGCACCGCGCCTGCGGGCAGAAATGCGTCAATAACGGCCAACCCATCGGGTTGCTCACCAAGGACGGCGCGCTTTACATGCTGATGCCGGAAGAACACGATCCGCGGCGCGATGGCGGCGTGGACGCCAAGGCTTCGGCCGCCGAACACATGGGACACATTGTGACGGTGAACGGCACGGCGGCCAAGGTGGGCGGATATAGCGCGATCTACGTACAGGGGCTGACCAAGTAACGGGAGAGCGATGACGCTGCGACGGGTTCTGGCCGGAGCGCTTGCGCTGCCGGCCCTGGCGCTTTGCGGGTGGGCACAGACCGCGCCGCCGACGGCGCCCCTCGGGCTGCCACCCCTTTCCTGGCCGCGCGACACCGGCGAGTTTCCCGCAATAGGTCGGGGCGCTACGGCGCCACCGTCACCCAATTCGACGCCAATCCGCTCTCGATTACGTAGTCATCCGCCACGCGCTCAAAGCGCAGGAACCACTGATTCCGCCCCATGGCATTCAACTGCCCCAGTTCCATGGGCCGGGTTTGTAACTTTCCGGGCGGGCTCCGGGATCCGTCCGTGGCGACCGTCAGTTTGGCGAAAACGGGCCGCTGACCTTCGCGGAGGGTCACGCTCTCCAGACGGAGCAGCAGTTCCACACGATGGAACGGCACCGGCATTCCGGGCTTGAAGGAATCCCTGCCGTAATAGTACCGGCGGATGCGCAGAATTCGGCACAACGCCGGCGTACGGCGGGGGACCAGCACCTTCTTCGAATCATCCCGCAGATCGGTGGTCAGCGCTGCTTTGACCTTGTCACCGGCGGCGGCGGTCGCTACGCGGATGTCCTCTGCGAGTGCCAGACCAAACCCGAGTCCGGCTGGAATCGTCGTCTCCGCGCGAGCCGCTTCGGCCTTTGCGGCAGGCGCATCCGGCGGAGCCTCGAACTTCAGCGTGGACTCCCCCAGGAACTCATGACATCCGGCCGATACCGTGCGGTTTTCCGTTTCCACGCCGTTCAGGTTCTTGATATGCAGGAGCGTCTCCGAGGGCAGAAGGAAGTCGGAGCCGTTCAGCCGGAAGCGGGTGTAGTTCATGGCGGTGGCGGCCTCACACGCCCCGGTTTCGGAGGGCAAGTGGCTGGTTCGCACCGTCAGGCGAACCAGTTCGGCCGTCTCCGGATCGGCCAGCACGCTTCCTTCATACACGGTTGCGATCGACCGTCCGGCGGCCCGGAAGAAATAGTGGCTGGCTTCCAGCGGAACCCGGTAGCGGTATTCCATCAGTTTCCGGCCTGCATCGGAGATCTCCCCTGCGAAAGAGAAATCCGCATTATCCGAGCGGAACACCAGTTCGAGAAAGCCCTGGAAATTTCCGCTAGACACGCTTCCTTCGTTGACGATTTCAAACAGGCTTCGATTGCCAAACTGGTTCTCGCCCACCCAGGAATAGATCTCGCGCCGCGCGGCGACTCCCACATCCAGCCGCAGCCGGTCTGAGGTGGTATGCAGCAGATTCCACCGGGTGCCCCGCGAAAGTTCCAGTTCCTCGCAGTCCTTGACGAAGATGTGCCGGTCGGGCTCGAACTGCGAGCGGTCAATCGTCTGCGTGCACATGTACCGTGGAAGCCGGTCCACCGTGCGCAGTACGTTTTCGCGAACCCGCAGGAGCAGTTCGCTGGGATCGGGTTGCGCCATCCCGCGCGCCGCCAGCGCGGCCAGCAGGAGCAATTGCCTGCGCATCGTCTTCTCAGTGTAGTCCCGCGGCGGTGGTGGCGCAGGCGGTTCCGCCTGCGAGGGGCGAGCTGCGCTCGCCTGGCA
>PLDO01000176.1 GCA_003136215.1 Bryobacterales bacterium | reverse complement strand
GTCACTTGGAACCATTTTTTTTGGGGGGGGCGCATTCCCCCCCTCACCACAATCCCGCATTACTTGGGTTGAGGCACGATTCGCAGGTATGGTTTCGGAGCCTTCCAGCCATCCGGGTATTTCTCTTTGGCGTCCGCGTCGGACACCGAAGGCAAAATGATCACGTCGTCGCCGGACTTCCAGTTCACAGGCGTCGCCACTTTGTGCCTGGCGGTAAGTTGCATCGAGTCCAGCACGCGCAACACCTCGTCGAAATTGCGTCCGGTGCTCATCGGGTACATGAGCATCAGTTTGATCTTCTTGTCGGGTCCGATCACGAAGACGGTGCGCACGGTGGCATTGTCGGCGGCGGTACGACCCTCCGAGGTGCTCCCGGTCTCCGCCGGCAGCATGCCGTAGAGTTTGGCAACTTTGAGTTCCGGGTCGCCGATCATGGGATATTTCACGGCATGTCCCTGTGTCTCGGCGATATCCGCCGCCCATTTGCCATGGCTGGCCACCGGGTCCACGCTCAGCCCGATGATTTTGCAGTTGCGTTTTTCGAATTGGGGTTGCAGGCCGGCCATGTAGCCGAGTTCGGTGGTGCACACCGGGGTAAAATCCTTGGGATGCGAAAACAGAATGGCCCACCCGTCGCCGATCCATTGGTGGAAATGGATGGTGCCCTGGGTGGTTTCGGCGGTGAAATCGGGGGCGGTGTCATTAATCCGTAGAGACATCGGGTTATACTCCTCAGATCGACTAGTATATCCGGCGCCGGGCCGGACATGGCACTCCGAAATTGTCCGCCCCAAAGTCGCCCGTTTTTTCGTTATACTGGTGTTTTCCCCTTAGAATACAGGAGTTCTGCCTAACATGTTTGATCTGTTTCGAAGCCGAGATAAAGCCGTTCGCATCCTCCTGGGAGCGTTACTGCTGCTGGTTGCGTTTTCCATGCTCACCTACCTGGTTCCCAACTACAACAACGGGACCACGAGCTCGGACACGGTGATCGCGGAGGTTGGCAAGACTACCATCACCCTGGCGGAGACGCAGCGCCTGATTCAGTCCACGCTCCGCAGCCGCCAGTTGCCGACGGAAATTCTGCCGACGTACATCCCGCAGATGCTGGACCAGATGGTGACCGATCGGGCCATGGAGTTGGAGGCAGCGCGCCTGGGGATACAAGTCAGCGATGCCGACGTGGCTGAGGCCATCCGGCAACTCGTGCCGAGCCTTTTCCCCGACGGCAAGTTCGTGGGCAAGGAAGCGTATGCCTCCATGCTGGCGCAGCAGAACATGACCATCGACCAATTCGAGAGCGATCTCAAGCGGCAGGTTGCGATTAGCCGCCTGCGGGATATCGCATTGGAGGGGACGGTGGTGACCCAACCGGAGATTGAAGCCGCGTTCCGCAAGAAAGGCGAGAAGATCAAAGTCGAGTTCGTTCGCTTGACGGCGGATAAGTACAAGGCCGAATCCGAACCCACATTGCAGGAGATGCAGAATTATTTCAAGGTCAACCCTGCGCAATACACGTCGCCTGAGAAGAAAAACCTGACGGTGCTGGTGATCGACCAGAGCAAAGTGGAAGCCACGGTCAACCCGACCGAGGCCGACCTGCAACGCATGTACGCGCAAAACCAGGAAGCGTTCCGCACGCCGGAGCGTGTCAAGGCGCGGCACATCCTCCTGAAGACGGAAGGCAAGCAGGACGCGGCTGTCAAGGCCAAGGCGGAAAGCCTGCTGAAGCAGATCAAGGCCGGCGCGGATTTCGCCAAACTGGCCAAGGAGAATTCCGAAGACAACGGCGGCGGCACGGGCGGTTCGGCGGCGAACGGGGGCGATCTTGGCGATTGGATCACGCACGGCCAGATGGTGCCGGAGTTCGACAAAGCGATTTTTTCACTGAAGGTGGGCGAGACCAGCGACCTGGTGAAAACCCAGTACGGGTATCACATCGTGCAGACCCTGGCCCGGCAGGATGCCGGTATCCGCAGCTTTGCCGAAGTCAAGGGCGAACTGGCGGCCCAGTGGAAGAAGCAGCGCGTCAACGATCTGATGCAGCAGGTGTCCGACAAGGCGCAGCCCGCGCTGCAGAAGGACCCGACGCACCCCGAAAAAGTGGCCGCGGACTTCAACATGGACGTGGTGCGCGCCGACGGTTTCTTGGCCGGGGCGGCAGTACCGGAACTGGGACCGAGCGCGGATTTCGACCAGGCTGTGGCCACCCTCAAGAAGGGTGAAGTATCGCAACCGATCAGTTCCGGAAACAAGGTGGCGCTGGCAATCGTCAACGACGTGATTCCTCCTCATCCGTCCAGTTTCGAGGAAGTGCAGAGCCAGATCCGTGAGATGACGGTGCGAAACCGTTCGACGGCGGCGGTACAGAAGCACGCCAACGAACTGATCGAAAAGGCCAAGGCCATGGGCGGAGATCTGGCAAAGGCGGCCAAGTCGATGGGGCTGGATATCAAGACTTCTACGGAAGTCGACCGCGCCGGCAAGATCGAAGGACTGGGAATCGCCAGTTACGTATCCGAGGGCTTCAGCAAGCCGGACGGTACCATCTTCGGACCGGTGGGCGTGCCGGATGGAGGCACCATCGTGGCCAAGGTAATCTCCCACAGCGACGCGGATATGTCGCAACTGGCGGCGCAGCGCAGCGAAATTCGCGATGAGATCAAGAGCCAGAAGGCCAGAGAGCGCAACACGCTGTTCGAAAGCGGCCTGAAGGACATGTTGATCAAACAGGGGAAGATCAAGATTCACCAGGACGTGATCACCCGGCTGATTGCCAACTACCGTACCAGCTAGCCGGCGGCGGCGATTGGGGGACTAAGATGCTTCACGGCTTGCTGCAAGTGTGGTTCGGCTGGGTGCGCGACGGTGGCTATCTCGGGGTGATCGCGTTGATGGCGATGGAAAGCTCCATCTTTCCGGTGCCCAGTGAAATTGTGATTCCACCCGCCGCGTTCTGGGCCGCGCAGGGCCGGATGACCTTCAGCGGCGTCGTATTGGCCGGGACGTTTGGTTCGTGGTTGGGTTCGGCGATTACCTACTGGGTGTCGCGGTGGATTGGCAGGGCAGTGATTCTTCGCTGGGGGCGGCTCGTCTTCATCAGACCCGATGGCCTGGAACGGGCGGAGCGGTTCATGAGGCGGTACGGAGTTGGCGGGGTTTTCTTCGCCCGGCTGTTGCCGGTGATCCGCCACCTGATCTCCATTCCAGCCGGCATCACGCGCATGTCCTTCGGCGTTTTCAGCCTGGTGACCGTGCTCGGAGCATTTTCCTGGTGCACGGTTCTGGCGTGGTTCGGGGCCAAGATCACGGCCGCGCATCCCGACCTAATGAACGACCCGGAGGCTCTGGTGCGCATGGTGCAGCAGGAAGGCCATTGGATCGCGGGCGGCGTCCTGGTGCTGTGCGCCTTGTATTTCCTGGGGATACGAATGAGCAGCCGGCGAACCCCCGCCGCCCCCGGCGCCGCAGTCTAATCGCCGGCTCTGCCTACCAGTCCGGCGGCAAAGAGGCGGTCGTCGACGCGACCCAAACGCGAAGCCAGCCCTGCCCGCAGCAGCGGCGTGTGCTTGATTGTCACCAGGTATTCCGGAATTACCCAGACGTCTTCCCCGGCGGTCATCCAGTGAATGGAATCGAAGCGGCGTAAGTTGACAGGCCGCGAATAATTGCGCAGCGTCTTCTCGCGCTTGAGGTTGTAGTAATGCTCGAAGTAGCTCATGGCGAGCTCGCGGAGGGTGCGGTAGACGGGCTCGCGAAAGCGCAGGCCGGAGTAGTTGGATTTGGCCAGCGCCCCCCAGTGCCCGCGGTCACGAAAGATGGCGAGCACGTGGTCGTCGTCGCGCACCGCCTCGAAATCTAGCAGCAGGGGCGGGTATCCCAACATGCGCAGGGCGGCGGCGCCGAAGAGCGCGCCCTCCATACAGTGCGCGGTGCGGTCGCGCAGCACGCGGCGGGGAGAGCGGCAAGTCTCGCCGTCGCGCTCCTTGTTATAGGCGAGGTCGTCGAGGAAGCGCTGGATCTTCTGTGGAGTTGTCAGATGCCGGAACACGGCGCGTTCGGCGGGGACGAAGGTGTGCGGGTCCATCGGCAACAGAGTAGCGTAGATTGGCAGGGCAACACTATACTGCACGTATGCCGATCCTGCTGCCGATATTGCTGTTTGCCGCCGCCGCCGCTCCGTACGACCTGGTGATCCGCAACGGGCGCGTCATCGACGGAACCGGCTCGCCGTGGTATGCGGCCGATATCGGGATTCGCGCGGGGAAGATCGCCGGGATCGGACGGTTGGCGGGCGTGCCGGCCAGGCGCACCATCGACGCGCGCGGCATGGTGGTGGCGCCGGGCTTTATCGACATGCTGGGGCAATCGGAGACGACCATTCTGGTCAATCCGCATCTGCCCTCCAAGATCTACCAGGGAATCACCACCGAGGTGACCGGCGAGGGCGGTTCGATTGCGCCGCTGAACGACGCCATCCTCAAAGCCGACCATGTCGCTTGGGAGCACTACGCTGTGCGGCCCACGTGGCGCACGTTCGGCGGCTACTTCGCGCGCCTGCGCACGCAGGGGATCGGGATCAACCTGGCCAGCTACGTAGGGGCGACACAGGTGCGGCGCATGGTGCTGGGCGATGACGACCGGGCGCCAACCGCGGCGGAGTTGGAACGGATGAAGGCGCTGGTGCGCGACGCCATGCGGGAGGGCGCGGTGGGGCTCTCCACGTCGCTGCAGTATGCCCCGGCGCCGTATGCCAAGACCGAAGAACTGATCGCGCTGGCGGGGGAAGCGGCGAAATTGGGCGGCACCTACGCCTCGCACATCCGCGACGAGAGCGATGCGATTATTCCGGCGCTGGACGAAGCTTTCCGCATCGGGCGCGAGGCGAACATCCCGGTGGAGATCTGGCACTTGAAGGCCGCCGGGAAGTCCAACTGGGGGCGGATGCCGGAGATCGTGGCGCATATCGAGGCGGCACGCAAGGCGGGACTGGACGTGGCGGCGGACACCTACGCGTACACGGCGGCGTTCAACACGTTCTCGGCGGTGATTCCGCCCTGGGCGCACGACGGCGGCGACCGGAAGTTGATCGAGCGACTGAAGGATCCGGCGATGCGGGTGCGCATCCGCAAGGAAATGGAAACGCCTTCCAGCCAGTGGAACAACGAGTGGCAGCAGGTGAAAGGGCCGGAATCGTTCATCCTGAGCGCGGTGCAGAATCGCAAGCTGATTCCGCTCCAGGGGAAGTCCATCGCGGAGATCGCCAAACTGTGGAACAAGGACCCGATCGACACGGTGTTCGACATCCTCATTGAGGACGAGGCGTTCACCATGGTGGGCATGTTCATGATGGATGAGCCGGATGTGGCCCTGGCATTACGCCAGCCCTGGGTTTCCATCTGCAACGATTCGCAGGGCTCGGCGCTCGATGGCGTGCTCGGCAAGGAGCATCCGCATCCGCGGGCGTTCGGGACGTTCCCAAGGATTCTGCGCAAGTACGTGCGGGAAGAGAAGCTGCTGACGTTGGAGGACGCCATCCGCAAGTTCACTTCGCTTCCGGCCGGACGCATGCGCTTCGCCGGCCGCGGCGTGCTGAAGGCGGGGATGTGGGCCGACGTAGTGGTGTTCCACCCGGAGGCAGTGCGCGACCTGGCCACGTTCGACCAACCCAATCAACTTTCCGAGGGCATGCGCTTTGTGCTGGTGAACGGCGTGCCGGTGATCGAGGAAGGCAAGATGACGAATGCGCTGCCGGGGAAAGTGTTGACGCGATAGCCTTAGTTGCTGGTACCGCTTGGCTGAATCAGGCGGTAGGTGACGATTTCGGAGTTTCTCGCCGCTCCGGCGACGGCACGAGTTTTCAGCACGATTTCAAAGTAGCGGTCGCGAACGGCCTGCGGCCCAAGCATCCGGGCGAGTTGCTGGGAAAAGCCTTTGGCGGCGACCAATTCTCCGGCGGCTTCCGAGCTTTCCATGGTGATGCCGGAGAGAATCAGGACCGATCCGCTATTCCCGAGATTGGGCAGAAGTGCAATGTAGGCGTAGGTCTCGGAGCTGCCGCCGCTTTCGGTGGGAACATAGGTGGCCGGTTCGCCGGGCTTGGGCCGTTTGTTGCGCAAGTGAAACCGGTGGGTGGCCGCGTCTTCTTCAAAGGAAAAGTTCACCTGGGACTCGAAAAGCTGCACCCAGGGAACGCCACGACGGCTGCCGATCAGGACGAAACTCTCCGTCTTGAAGTCGCGAATATTCAGGTGACGGGCGAAGCGGATGGGGGCGCGGATGGGGCCGAACTCGCCGCTCAATTCCACCAGTTTGGAGGCGATGTTCAGGTCCGCCAGACTGGTGTACTGGCGGCCGGCAATGAGTTGGAGGGCGGAGCGCAGGTCCCGGTCCGGCACGGCGTTGAGGAGTTTTTCAGGGTATTGCCTGCTAAGGTATTCGGCTAACGAGAGGTCGGTATGAAGCACGTCCTGAAGAATCACCAGGCAGGAATCCGTCACCACGATTGCCGCCGGTTGACCGGTGCCGAAGAACCGGGACCAGAACGGATCCTGCCGTGCGTGCTCCGCGACTATGGGCGGGTTGGGGCGTGCCGCGGGCAGGTGTAACGCCAGGTACAGGCAGGTGGCCGCCAGCAGGCACGTTGAGATGGAAAGAAGCAGGACCCAGGGCGTGGGCCGGCGACGGGCGCCCGCGGCCGGCGGCGCGGAATCGGCCTTGGCCGGAGTGGGCTCCGGAGCCAGGACCACTTCCGGTCTCGGCTCGAAGTGAGGAACGTACGCTCCTTTGGGGACCGTAATCAGCAGCGGTTCGTCTTTGCCGACGGTTGCGAAGTACTCATCCAGTTTCTTGCGCAGGTGGCTGATTTGAACGCGGACGATATTATCTTCGTTGGGGTTGAAGTCGGGTTTGCGGCCAAGCGCGTTACAGCCGATTTCATACTCTTTGATACTGGCGGCTGGATCGGCGAGCACGCGCTGGCAGAGGTAAATCAGGATGTCGTGGAGTTGCGGTGCTTTGGTGAACTGACGGCTGGCTGCTATGCGCAAGACGAGAGCCCAGCGGCCGTCATTCTCGGCCATGGCGGGCGCGTCGGAATGGTTCAAAGTTCGGTTCAGACCAGCCCCTTGTTGCCAGTTTGGCGCTCTACGGACACTGTAACACGCATTGCGGCGGCCTCCAAAGGGTGGGTGTCCTATTCCGCTACACACCCTACCTGCTTGAAAACAATCCTCTGTTAACGTAAACGCTACGGCAATCTACTGTTAATTCCCTTCCTTCCCCCCCCGCAAGTACGAGTACTCTCAGGGAATCAAAGTCTTGTGTAGGTCGCCATTAGTGTGGCGAATTGGGTCGGCAGGCGCTCCGGCGCGATGTCGCGCCGGTTCTTCAGTGCTTTCCGGTCCTGGTAGGGGTGAATTCCGCTGACGTCGGCAGTTTCGTGAAATCGGCCGGCGGAGAGTGTTAACGCGCCCTGATTCTTGTTTGGGCTGCGATGCGGTCCAGAACGTTGAATTTGTATTGTCCCGTACGTGAATCGGTTCCTAGCAGAACCGGAAAGGGGTCATTCATGAATAAAAGACTGTTCCACCTTTTGGGGTGGATGATAACGCTGCTCCTGATCTTCGCCGTTGCCGGCATGGGGCAGGACTATCGAGGCAAGATCGAGGGTCTGATCACCGACGAAAGCAAAGCGGTGATAGGCGGCGCGTCGGTGACGCTGCTGAATGTCAATACCGGCATTCGTGTGGTCCGCAAGACGAGCGATACCGGGTTGTATGTATTTGATCTTGTCGACCCGGGCACTTATTCGGTCACCGTCGAGGCAACCGGGTTCAATAAGGTGATTCAATCCAATATCGTGGTGCAGACGCGCGGCGACGTTTCCGTAAACGTCACCCTCAAGCCAGGGGCCGTGCAAGAA
This sequence comes from Bryobacterales bacterium, assembly GCA_003136215.1. Taxonomy (GTDB): domain Bacteria; phylum Acidobacteriota; class Terriglobia; order Bryobacterales; family Bryobacteraceae; genus Solibacter. The sequence continues at coordinate 11,434 of PLDO01000176.1, read as the reverse complement.
AGTATCACGGTGGAAGGCACGCCTGCCGCCGTGGAGTTCAACTCCGCCAACAAGGATTTCACCATCGACACGAAGTTGGTGGAAGAAATCCCGCGCATTGATCGCAATCCGTTCAAGATGACGCTGATTGCGCCCTCGGCGGTCAATACTCGCGGCGAAATGCAGCCCTACCACTCCTGGAGCGCCAACAGCGTGGATTTGGGGGGCGGCACCAATCTGAAGAACGACTTGCAGGTGGACGGCATGCCGATCGGCATGGGCCAGAAGAACTCGACGCCGCCCAACACGGATGCGGTGCAAGAGGTCATCGTCTCGACCAACAGCGCGGATGCGGAATCCGGCCACAGCGCGGGCGGTCTGATCTCCATGACGACGAAATCCGGCACCAACGAGTTTCATGGCACTGGTTTTTATGTGGGCCGCTATCCGTGGCTCAGCGCGGAAGCCGACCGTACGCGATTCAGCCAGAATTCGCAGCGGCAGAATATGTTCGGCGGCACTTTGGGCAACCCCATCAAGAAGAACAAGCTGTTCAATTTCTTCTCCATCGAAGACTGGAAAGTGGGATATCCGAATACCTATCAACGCACCGTTCCCACCAGCCTGGAACAGCAGGGCGATTTCTCGCAGTCGCTCAACATCGATGGCGGCGTGCGGACGATTTTCGACCCGTGGACCACGGTATTGAAGGCGGACGGGTCGGTGGCCGTAACACCCTTCGCCGGGAACAAGATCCCACAAAATCGCTGGGATCCACTGGCCGCCAACCTGATGAAACAGTTCTGGCCGGCCAACAATCCGGGAACGGATATCACCGGAGTGAACAACTACACGAAGGGGTTCATCGAAAAGTACGACTACTACAACTTCTCCGAGCGGGTAGACTACAACATCAGCGACAAGTGGAAGGTCTTCGGGCGCCTGGCCCGGTACAATACCACCGACATCGCGGGCAACCCGACGCCCAACAACTCCCCGCTCTACGTCCCCACGGGCACGTCGCGGGCGGCCTGGAATGCGGGCGGCGATGCCATCTGGACCATGAGTCCGCGCACCGTGCTGGAAGTTCACGGCGACTGGCACAGCCTGCTGGACGCCTATGTATCGACACCCCTGGGTTCGACCGGATGGGGTTCCATCTGGCCGAATAATCCCTGGTATGCGCCTTATCAGACAGCTTCGGTTGGGGCGCCGGTCTACTTCCCGGACATGAACATCGGCGGAAACGGGTTCGGCGGCGGCGGATTCTACTGGAATCAGGCGCCGAAGGGAGAAGCCGCCAGTGTGAAGATCGCGCAGCAGAGAGGCTCGCACTATATCAAGGCCGGCTTTGAACAGCGCGAAAGCTATGGCCTCAGCTACGTGTCCAGCACGTCGAACTTCTATTTCAATACTGCCCTGACGGCCAACACGTTCAACAATCCGGACACCCTGCACTTCGGCGACCAGTATGCCACCTTCCTGTTGGGCGCCCTGGACGGTTCCTCGCAGATGATCGGTGGTCCCGTGCCGGATCCGCACGTAAGGTTCTACGGCATGTACATACAGGACGATTGGAAACTATCGTCCAGGATCACGTTGAATCTGGGACTGCGGGATGAGTACGAAACCGCGCTCTACGATCCGCAGCACAACTTCTCGCAGGGGCTGGACCTCACGGCGCCGGTTCCGGAGATGCAGGCCAATCCGCCGCAGATGCCGGCGGCGGCTAACGCCATCGTGGGCCCCAACTTCTATAAGTGGAACGGCCAATGGTCCTTCACCAGCTCCAGCCATCCGGGCTCGTTCAATCCGCAGAAACTGGCGCTGCAACCGCGCGCCGGTCTGGCGTATCGCATCGACGACAAAACGGCATTCCGCTTCGGCTACGCGCGATACCTCATTCCGTACGAGATGAATATCGCGCTGGCGCCGGTCTCGGGATATGAAACCGTGGGATTCCTGGAGCCGCCGTTCTTAGGAATGACGGGTTACCAGAACACGCTGAGTCCCGCGCAGGGTGTCCCGCAGGAAACCATCAATAACCCGTATCCGAGCAACAACCCGCTCCTGCCCATCCTGGGCAAGGGCTACGGAGGCAATCTGGGGCGCGGCGGCCAGCCGTTGCTGTGGTACAACCCCAACCAGCAGAAGGCGCGCAACGACCGTTTCAACTTCACCTTCCAGCGCCAGTTGAAAGACCAGATCGTGGTCTCCGGAACTTACTTCCTGAACATCGGCAACCAGCAGTACACCAAGGCGTTGAACCAGATCAACCCGGCGCTGCAGACGCAGTATCAGAACCAGCTGAACCAGCAGGTGGCGAATCCTTTTTATCACTACCTGAACCAGACGGTGATGCCCGGTCCGCTGTACAACCAGCAGCAGGTTTCGTTAGGGTCGTTGCTGGTGCCCTATCCGCAGTACGGCGGCTTGTACGAACTGGGAGTGCTGGGCGCCGCCGAGCGCTATCAGTCGCTGGAATTGAAAGCGCAGAGGGCCTTCAGCAAGGGCTACAACTTCCTGGTTACCTATGTCTACATCCGGGAGAAAGCGCAGACCAACGGCTTCACCAACGGCAGCGTGTTCAACGACCAGCAATGGTATTCGAACACGCTGACCTATCAGGATAGTAACCAGCCACATCACCGGTTTAACATCGCCGGAACGTGGGAGTTGCCCATCGGCAAGGGCAAGCCTCTGATGGGTTCGGCTCCCAAGGCGGCGGACGCTGTCGTGGGAGGCTGGAAGCTCGCCGGGTTGTGGACGTTCATGTCGGGCGACTTCCCGCAGTTCGGCAACCTGGTAGTCAACGGCAATCCCTGCATCTCCAATCCCACGCCGCAGCATTGGTTCAACACCGCGGCGTTCTCTCCGTTGCCCGCCAACACGTACGTGCTGCGGACCAACCCCTTGCAGTACAGTTGCCTCACGGGCCCGAAGTTCTGGACGCTTGATGGCAACCTCGCAAAGAGCTTCCACATCACCGAGAGGATCCGCGCGGAACTGAAGATAGCGGCTTACAATGCCACCAACCGGCTGAACCGTGGCGACCCGGACACGAACGTACAGAGTTCCACGTTCGGTCAAACACTGTTCCAGGGTTCTCCGGGCGGCACCTTTGGGGCGCAGGGTGGAACCTACGGCGGCCAAAGCGGGAGGCAAGCCGAGCTGGGCTTTAAAGTAATATTCTAAAGCCACGGCCAGTACGACGACCCAAAACAGCGGCGGGGGACTCTTCCCCCGCCGCTGTTTTTCTTTGTGTGCCGGCGCGCGTGCCGGTGCTGGGGTATATTGAGGTGAACGATGCAGCCCACCCGTCCTGCCAGGGACCACTTTCCAATATGACCCGCCGGCGCCTGCTCAGCCTCGGCGCACTCGCCGCCGCCAGGCTGTGCGGACAGCAGGAGTCGGCGCGCATCGGGGGAATGGCCTCTCGCGGCATCAAGGCGGCGCCTCGCGGCAAGCCGTCCGGCCGGCCCTTTCCCGCGCGGTTCACCGACGTCGCGGCGCAGGCCGGACTGGAACACGCCGTCATCTGCGGCCATCGCGAGCACGCCGATTACGTGGTGGAGGCAATGAGCTGCGGCGCGGCGTTTTTCGATTACGACAATGACGGCTGGATGGACATTCTGGTGCTCTCGGGATCGCGATTCGGCGACCCGCCGGCGGACGCCTCGAATCGTCTCTACAAGAACAATCGCGACGGCACCTTCACCGATGTTACCCGCGAGGCCGGCCTGTTCCGCACCGGATACTTCTACGGAGTGACGGTAGGAGACTACAACAACGACGGTTTCGAAGATTTGTTCCTCACCGGCTGGGGCCAGAACGCGCTGTACCGCAACAACGGCGACGGCACGTTTACCGATGTCACCAAGGAGGCCGGGCTCTTGAATGCGCAGGCCCGTTTCGGCTCCGGATGCGCGTTCGTGGATTACGACCGCGACGGCCGCCTCGACCTTTTCGTGTCCAACTATCTGCGCTTCGACATCGATGCGGTGCCGCGGGCGGCCGTGTCGAAGAGCTGCAATGAGGACGGCGTGTTCTGTGGGCCGCGCGGACTTCCTTACGGGCGGCACTCGCTCTATCGCAACAACGGAGACGGCACGTTTAGCGATGTCACGGAAGCCGCCGGCATTGCAAAAACGGCGGGCGGTTACGGCCTGACCGTGGTGGCCGCGGATTTCGACAACGACGGTTGGCCGGACATCTATGTGGCCTGCGACTCCACCCCAAGCCTGATGTTCCGCAACAACCATGACGGCACGTTCACGGAGCAGGCGATGGAGACCGGCGTGGCCCTCAGCGACGACGGAATGGTGCAGGCCGGCATGGGACTGGGGGTGGGCGATTTCCGCCTGGACGGAAATCTGCATATCGTCAAGACGCATTTCTCGGGAGACACTCCCGCGGTGTATCTCAACGACGGCAAGGGTAATTTTCGGGATGGCACGCTGCTCTCCGGCCTGGCGGTGGAAACGCGCTTCGTCATGTGGGGGGTGGGGGTCGCGGACCTGGACAATGACGGCAATCCCGACATTTTCGCGGTGACCGGAGGGATCTACCCGGAGTTGCGAGACGCCTACAGCACGCCCCGGGTGGTGTTCCGGAACCTGGGTAACGGACAGTTCGAAGAGTTGCTGGGGCAGGCCGGACCCGGCGTGAGCGCGCTGCATTCGAGCCGCGGCTGCGCCTTCGGTGACTTCGACAACGACGGCGATGTGGACATCCTGATCGTCAACCATAACGAGCCGCCTTCTCTGCTGCGGAACGATGTGGATGCGGCGAACCACTGGCTCAAGATTAAGCTGGCGGGCACGCAGTCGAACCGCAGCGCAATCGGCGCGCGGGTCACCGTCCACTACGGTGATAAAATCCAGGTGCAGGAAGTGCTGAGCCAGTCGTCCTACTTGTCGGTGAACGACAGCCGCCTGCACTTCGGGCTGGGCCCGGCGGCGGTGGCGGATATCGAGATCCGCTGGCCGCTGGGACGGATGGAGAGGCTGGAGAAGGTGGCGGCGGACCAGTTGATCTGGGTGAAGGAGGGCTCGGGAATCGCACGGGCCGAGCGGTTCGCGCACCTGAAACGATGAAACACACGCGGCGCCGGTTTCGAGCATTGCTGGCGATTGCCTGGGCGAGTCTGGCGATGGCGCAGAAGCCGGCTGTGGAAGACGCGTGGCAGTTGATTGCGCAGGGCAAGCGGGATCAGGCCGTGACGCTGCTGCGCGGTGTGATTCAGGCGGATGCGCGCAATGCCGATGCCCGGTTGCTGTTGGGCAGCATCCTGATGGAGAACGGGCAGCGTGCCGAATCCATCGCGCAGTTGGGGGAGGCGGTCCGGCTGCTGCCGAAATCGGCCGAAGCGCACAATGCGCTGGGTGAAGCTTACAACGCCTTTGGGGATGCAACGGCGGCGCGGCCGGAATTCGAGCGCGCGGTGGAACTCGATCCCCAGCATGCGCAGGCGCAGGTGAATCTGGCGGCCATTCTGGTGCAGCAGGGCGATGCTGAGCACGCGATCCCGCACCTGGACCGGGCCATCCGCTTATTCGGGCGCCGGCCGGACGCGGCCTATCCTCACTACCTGCGGGCCGGCATTTACAGCGAGGAGCGGGATGCGGCGAAGGCATCCGCCGAATTGCAGCAGGCCGTGGAATTGCGCCCCGATTTCGCCGAGGCGTGGAGCGACCTTGGCGAAGCCCGTAAGAACCTGTCCGATGCCAAGGGCGCCTTGGCGGCTTTCCGCCGGGCCGTGGCGTTGAGCCCCGAGGACCCGGTCGCGCAAGCGCGCCTGGGCGCTTATTTGCTGGATACCGGCGCGGCGCATGATGCCGTGGAACACCTCGACGTTGCGGTTCGCCTGGATCCCAAGAACCAGTCGGCGCTCAACGCCCTGCAACGCGCGCTGCGTAGGGACGGGCAGGCGGAACGGGCCGAGGCGGCGACGAAAAAACTCGCGGAGTTGCTGCGGGAGCGGGACCAAGCGGATCAGAAACTGGTGGCGGCGTTAGAGACGAACAACCGCGGCGCGGAGCTCGAGAAGGCGGGCGATGTTCGCGGGGCGCTGGAGAAATACCGCGCCGCGCTGGAACTCCTGCCGGAGCACGTGGGGATTCGGGCAAACCTGGCGGTGGCGCTGCTGAAACTGGGCAACTGGCAGGAAGGAATCTCGCAGATGCGCGAGGCGCTGCGGCGGGATCCCGGCAACGTCGATGTCCAAAAGGCGCTGGAAGACGCTCTCGCGCAGGCGAAGGCACACGGCATCGTGCCGCCGAAACAGTAATCCGCAGCCGCTTTGTGGGGCAGCCCTTTCAGGCTGCGGACCCGCTTTCCAGCAGGTCCAGGGCAGGCTGAAGGCCTGCCCCACAATGCAGGCACGCGGCACGACTTGGTGGCGCAGGCGGTTCCGCCTGCGAGGGACTCGCTTTCCAGCGGGTCCAGCCGGCAGGACTGCGCGCCCCACAACCTGGCTTACACCGCTCTTGTAAGTTCTCGCGTCGCCAGCGGCATTATTTCTTTCGCCCGGCGCAGCGCACGTTCGAAACCGGGCAGTGAGCGCTCGATGTCGTCGCGGGGAATAGTCAGCGAGAGGCGCATATAACCTGCGCGCCCGAAACCGATGCCGGGGACCGCCAGGATGCCCTCCTGTTTCAGCAGGCCGATGAATTCGATGTCGTCCGGGATCGGCGTCCTGGGGAAGACGTAGAAGGCTCCCTGGGGGCGCGGCGCGTCGTAGCCCATGGAGTGGAGGGCGTCGCAGAGCAGGTCGCGCTTCGCCTGGTATTGCGCCACGTCCACACAGGCGTCCGGCACGGCGGCCACCACCCACTGCCAGATCGCGGGGGCGTTGATGTACCCCAGGATCCGATTGGCCATGGTGCATGCATCGCGCAGTTGAGCGACGCCGGGGAGGTGTGGCGGAAGCGCCAGATAGCCGATGCGCTCCCCGGGGATGGCCATGGCCTTGGACCAACTCCAGGCGATCACCGCGCGGTCGAAGATGCGCACGGCTTCGGGGGTGACCGCTCCATCGAATGTGAGCGGACGGTAAGGCTCGTCGCAGATCACCAGGACCGGGTCCGGGAGCACGCGGTTGACCTCGCGCAGCACACTCTCGCTGTAGACCACGCCCGTCGGGTTGTTGGGGGAATTGAGGATCAGCGCGCGGGTGCGCGAGGTGAGGGCGCGGGCGATGCGCGCCGGGTCCGGCTGGAACTGCTGGTCGGTCTCCACGGTCACCACGCGGCCGGCGTGGTTCTCGATGTAAAAGCGGTACTCGGGAAAGTAAGGAGTGAGGATCATCACCTCGTCGCCGGGGTCGAGGATGGCTTTGAGGATGGTGTTGATGGCACCGGCAGCCCCGTTGGTCATGAGGATGTCGTCGCCGGTGAACGGGATGCCGGAGCGCCCCGCAAGCCGCCCCGCCAGCGTGGCGCGGACTTCGGGGTAGCCCGCGTTCGGCATGTAGCTGTGGCTGTGCGGGCGATTCCCGGCGACAACCTGGCGCAGGGCGGCGATCACCGCCTCCGGCGGCTCGACGTCCGGATTGCCGATGGAGTAATCGAAGACGTTTTGGGCGCCGCGCTCCCGGCGGAGCTGCACGCCAGCCTCGAACATGCGGCGGATCCAGGAGGATTGCTCCAGCTGTTTGGCGATGGCGCGGGAGATTGGCATACGCTTTTCCGATCCCTAAATCCGAGTATAACCCCACTGGCGAGTGGTGTACAAGATAGATTGAGCGGGTTCGGGCAATGGCGGATATAATCGTTGCTTCCATGTCACCGACCATTGCGCGGCCCGAGCGCTCGCACTACCGCTGGACAGTGTGCGCGCTCTTGTTTTTTGCGACCACGATCAGCTACGTGGACCGCCAGGTCTTGAGCATGCTGGCCAAGACGCTGGAGACGCACATCGGCTGGACCGCCTCCGAATACGGCAGCATCACGTCGGCATTCGCCGTGGCTTACGCGGTCGGTCTTTTGGGAGCCGGGCGGTTGCTGGACAAATTCGGCACGCGGGTGGCCTTTGCCATAGCGGTGGGGGTGTGGAGTGCGTCGGCGATGATGCACGCGGCGGCTACCTCGGCGCTGACCTTCGGCATCGCGCGCGTGTTCCTGGGTTTCGGCGAGTCGGCGAACTTTCCCGCTTGCATCAAGACGGTGGCGGAGTGGTTCCCGAAACGCCAGCGCGCCACAGCCACCGGAATTTTCAACTCCGGCGCCAACATTGGGGCGATCGCGACCATTCTGCTGGTGCCGTGGATGGCGGAAAAATGGGGCTGGCAATCCACCTTCCTGGCCACCGGCGCAATCGGCTTCCTCTGGGTTGCCTTGTGGCTGTGGATCTACCGCCAACCCGAAGTGCATCCCAAGGTGTCGGCGGAAGAATTGGCGCTGATTCGCAGCGATCCGCCGGACAGGATGGAGTCCGTGCCCTGGCGGCGGGTTTTTCCGAAGAAAGAGACCTGGGCGTTCGCCGTGGGCAAGTTCTTCACCGACCCCATCTGGTGGTTCTTTCTTTTCTGGCTGCCCAAATACCTGCAGGACACGTATCACCTCTCGCTGATGGACATCCGCATCCCCACGTTGATCGTCTACAACGCTTCCACCATCGGCAGCGTCTACGGCGGTTGGCTGTCGGGCAGCCTGATCAATCGCGGGTGGAGCATCAATGCGGCGCGCAAAACCGCGATGCTCATCTGCGCGCTTTGCGTGGTGCCCGTGCTGTACGCGCCGTACGCCCACAATATGTGGGTTGTGGTGGGAATTTTCAGCCTCGCCATGGCGGCGCACCAGGGATGGTCGGCCAATCTGTTCACCACCGCGTCGGACATGTTCCCGCGCGTGGCGGTGGGCAGCGTGGTGGGCATCGGTGCCGCCGCCGGTGCGGCCGGCAACGCCTTGATGCTCAAGTTTGCGGGCCTGGTGGTCACCTGGACGGGCAGCTACTTTATCCTCTTCATGATCTCCGGCTCGGCATACCTGGTGGCGCTGGGGGTCATGCAGTTGCTCTCGCCAAGGCTCGAGCAGGCGAAGCTGGATTGATGTGACCCCGCGCTGGCGTACGGCGGGCGCGCTCCTCGCGCTGTTGCTGCTGACGGCGGGCTTCTACTGGAAACTCACCGTCTCCCGGGAGTGGACCTTCCTGGAAGGTCCGGATTTAGCCAACGTGGTCCGCCCCTGGCTGGATTTCGAGGCGCGCGAGTTTCACGCCGGACGGTTGCCCCTTTGGGACCCCTATGAGTGGGCCGGCCATACCCTGATCGGGCAGGTGCAACCCGGCATCACCAATCCCCTGAACTGGATTCTCTTCGCCATGCCGCTCCGTGACGGGCACATTCCCGTCACCACGCTCCACTGGTATTGGGTGATGATTCACTGGCTGGGCGCGGTGTTTTGTTATGCGCTGTGCCGCGATTTGAAAGCTGGATATACGGCGTCCCTGCTGGGAGCCTGCATCTTCGCGCTGACCGGTTTTCTAGGCCATACCGATTGGCCGCAGATCCTCATGAGTTCGATCTGGGTACCGCTGATATTCCTCTTCTTCGCGCGGGTGGCGCGCGGCCAGGCGCCGGCGAGCAGCGCCGCGCTGTGCGGCGCCGCTCTCGGGATGGCCTTCCTTAGCGGGCACCACGTGGTGCCCACGTTCACGATGGTGCTGTTGGGCGCCATGTGGCTGGTGAATATCGCCGTTCCGGATGGCGCCATCGGCCTTGCGGACGGCGGCTGGAGTTTGGCCATTTCCAGGCGGCTGCGCAGCATAGGTGGGGCATGCTTCAGCTTGCCAGGCGAGCGCAGCTCGCCCATGGCCGGCCTTGCGGCCGGCCGGCAAGTTAAAGCATGCCCCACCATTCAGGCCAGGAGGCCTGTCCCACTAGCAGCGCGCTGGGGCCACGCCACTATCTTTGCCGTTGTCTGGTTGTTGGTGAGCGCGGTACAGGTGCTGCCGGCCATTGAGTACGCCAAACAATCGCTGCGCTGGGCGGGCGCCCCCGAACCGCTACGCTGGGGCCAGCCAGTACCCTACGACGTGCACGCGCACTACTCGCTCGGCTGGCCCTCGGTGGGCGGAATCGTGCTGCCCGGCATCTCGCTGCATGCCAATCCGCACGTGGGCTTTACCGCGGTGGCGCTGGCGCTGGGGGCCCTCTGGTACCGGCGGCGCGAGGCTCGCGTCCGCTGGTTTGGCCTGGTGGCGCTTGGCGGCTTGCTGCTGGCTCTCGGCAAGGACTTCCCGCCGTACTGGCTGATCTACCGGTTTGTGCCCATGGTGGAGAAGGCGCGCGAACCGGCGATGGCGATCGTGCTCTGCCAGGTGGGGATCGCGGTGCTCGCCGCGCTCGGCGCGTCGCGGTTGCGCCGGGGATGGATGGTCATGCTGGCGTTCGGGCTCTTCCTCGCCGAGGCGGTCTACGATGCGCCGCATCTGGCGCGCTTCGACCGGCCCGGATCGTATACCTCCCTGATCCGCGGGCAGGCCGATATCGCCGGGTATCTCAAGGCGCAGCCCGGATGGTTCCGCGTGGATTTCGACGATAGCGACGTGCCCTACAACTTCGGGAATCTGTACGCCATCGAGCAGTTTGGCGGCGTCGGCTCGTCCCTGCCGGTGCGCACGCACCGCATGTTGGGGAATGCGGAGACGCCGCGGCTGTTCGGCATCCGCTACCGGGTGGCGCGTCAACCCTCGGACCCGGCGCAGCAGGAAGTGTTCCGTTCGCGCAGCGGCCTGAAGGTGTACCGCGACCCGCGCATCGCCGAGCCGCTCTGGACGTGGCGCGACGTTCCTTGTGGCGCGCCCGACCGCTTGCGCGTGGTTTCGCGTCTGCCGGAGGTCTTCGTCGTCGAAGCGGAACTGGGGTGCCCGGCGCTGGTGGTGGCCGGCGACTCCTACTACCCCGGATGGCGCGCGCGGGTGGACGGCGAGCGCCGTCCGGTGCAGGAATTGTACGCCGTGCGCGCGGTGCGTGTTGGCGCGGGGCGGCACACGGTCGAGTTCCGCTATCGTCCGGCGTCGGTCTACTGGGGCTTCGGGTTGACCTTGCTCGGCTTCTCGATGGCGGCGTTCTTCCGCTTGCGCCGGCGGGCGCCGTAGAAACTAGTGTCGTGCGACCCGAAGTGCTGCCGGTTAAGTGGGGCAGGCAATCTTGCCTGCAGCCGCCTTTCAGGCGGCTCTTTCGCGCCATGCGTCAGTCTTCGATCCCCGCAAGCGCCGGCTGGAAAGCCGGCTGCAGCCAGGATTGGCTGCCCCNNCGCGTCCACCTTCGCCTTCACCGTCCGACGATCCAGTTCGAGACGCCGCGCCGTCTCTTCATAACTCCCGGTGCGGCTATAGACGATGGTCACATAGCGCGCCAATAACTCGTCCGCTGTGAGGTGTCCGGCGCGCGCCTGCATGGCGAACTCCTCCACGGGATCTTCCGGGCCCGCCAGCGCCGGCCGGTAGTTCC
>PLDO01000224.1 GCA_003136215.1 Bryobacterales bacterium | reverse complement strand
CAGGTCGCCGTCATAGATCGGCATGGGGAAATCGCGCAGGTCTGCCAGAGTGGCTTCCACGCCGCTATTCCGCAGCGCCTCGACCGTTTCCCGCGCCAGCTTGCGGTTCACCGAATCGAGGCGTGCGCTGCCCGCCAGGACCAGGATCTTGGGTGGATGCGTTGCTTGCATGATATATATCTCGCTTTCAAGATATATGATGTCGAGAGACTGCTTCGGGATTCAAAACGCGAACGGTCACAGTCACGGAAATCCGAACTGGCGCTGCCCTTCCGCCGCCCGTCTGATACGATGAAAGTTCCCCATTATTATGGCGCTGCGCTTCTATAACACGTTGTCTCAGCAGGTGGAGGAATTCACACCGGCGAGCCACAACACCGTCCGCATGTACACCTGCGGACCCACGGTGTACGATTTTGCCCACATCGGCAATTTCCGCACCTTCACATTCGTGGACCTGCTGCGCAAGTGTTTGCGCGCCAACGGCTTCCAGCTGAACCACGTGATGAACATCACCGACGTGGACGACAAGATCATCCGCAACGCCGTGGCGGCGCACCAACCGCTCGCCGAGTACACGAAGATCTATACGGACGCCTTCCTGGAAGATTGCGCCGCGCTGCGCCTGGAGCGGCCGGAACGGCTGGCCCCGGCCACCGAGCACATTCCGGAGATGGTGACGGCGATCGAGCAATTGGGCGTTGGCCAACACACCTACGCCACCGAGGGTTCGGTCTACTTCAAGATCGCCAGTTTTCCGTCGTACGGCAAGCTTTCGCACAATGATTTCAGCGGCAATCTGGCCGGCGCCCGGGTGGATGTCGATGAGTACGAAAAGGCCGACGCGCGCGATTTTGCGCTCTGGAAGACACCTAAGGAGGGCGAGCCATTCTGGGACACCGCTATCGGACCGGGGCGTCCCGGCTGGCATATCGAGTGTTCCGTCATGGCGATCAAGTATCTGGGGGAGACCCTGGACATCCACGCCGGCGGCGTCGACCTGATTTTCCCGCACCACGAGAACGAGATCGCGCAATCGGAATCGCTCACCGGCAAACTCTTTTCGCGCTTCTGGCTGCACGCCGAGTTCCTCATGGTGGAGGGGCAGAAGATGTCCAAGTCGCTGGGCAACTACTATACGCTCCGCGACCTGGTGGCCAAGGGGCATGCGCCCGAGGCCATCCGTTACCTGCTGGCGTCGGTGCCTTACCGCAAGAGCCTGAACTTCACGATGGACGGGTTGAAGTCGGCGGCGATCGCCATCGAGCGGCTGCGGAATTTCAAACTGCGCCTGGAGACCGACCGCTTCGCCGAAGGGTTGAACGAGCAGGCGACGGCGCGCGCCGCGCAGGCGTCGGCGGCGTTCACCGAAAGTCTCAACGACGATCTCAACACCGCCGAAGCCCTGGCGGCCGTCTTCGAGTTTGTGCGCGATGCCAACAGCGCCATGGACGCGGGCGAGTTTCGCGCCGGGAACGCGCCGGCGGCGCTGGCGTTTCTCGGCCTGTTCGATTCCATCTTCGATGCGCTCCGGCCCAGCGTCAAATCCGGCGGCCTTTCCGATGCCGATATCGAAGCGTGCGTGGCGGAGCGCACCGCCGCCAAGAAGGCCCGCGACTTCGCCCTCTCCGACCGCATTCGCGATCAGCTTCTGGAGCAGGGTATCATCCTGGAAGACACCAAGAGCGGCGTGCGCTGGAAGAGGAAATAGGTCTTGAACATTCACACCAAAGCCGTACACTCCGGCGACCGCAAGCGCACCGGCGCCTACGTGCCGGTCACCACCCCGATTCACACCGCCACCAGCTTCTTCTACGAGACCGCCGAACAGCTCGACCGCGTCTTCGGCGATGTGGAGAAGGGCTATTGCTACGCGCGCTACGACAATCCGTCAACCGGAGCCCTGGAAGAACTCATCTGCGCCCTGGAAGGCGGCGATGCGGCCCTGGCGTGCGCCTCCGGCATGGCGGCGCTGCACACCGCCATTTTGAGCGCGCTCACCGACCGCCGCCGCTCCATCGTGGCGGCGGACGCTCTGTACGGCGCCACCGTGGGCCTGCTCATGAACGTGTTCGAGCCCTCGGGCGCGAGCGTACGCTTCGCCGACATCTGCGATTTGGGGGCATTGCGTGCGGCCGTGGCCGAGGCCAGGCCGGGGTGCATCGTGATGGAGAGCATCTCCAATCCGCTGCTGCGCGTGGGCGAAATCGACGCGGTTGCCGCCATTGCGAACGATGCCGGCGCGGCGCTCGTAGTGGACAATACCTTCGCTACGCCGTTACTGGTTCGGCCGCTGGAATTGGGCGCGCACTTCAGCGTCCACAGCGTGACCAAATATCTGGCCGGTCACGGCGACGTGCTGGGCGGCGCGGTAGTGACCAACTCCGCGCACGCCGAGTCGCTGCGCTTTCTCGGCCGCACCATCGGCCCGGTGCTTGGTCCCTTCGAAAGCTATCTCACCATGCGGGGCATCAAGACGTTTCCGCTGCGCATGGAGCGGCAGTGTGCCAACGCCTGCCGGGTGGCGGCGTGGCTGGCCGGGCATCCCCGAGTGGCGCGCGTCTACTTCACCGGGGATCCGCGGCATCCCGACGCGGCCGCCATCCGTCGGCTGTTCCCGCCCAACCTGTACGGCGCCATGATCAGCTTCGAGATCAAGGGTGCGGGTCGGGAAGAGGTCTTCCGCTTCATGGACGCGCTGGAGATGATTGTGCGCGCCACGTCGCTGGGAGACGTGCACTCCATGGTGCTGTATCCGGCCATGAGTTCCCACCGCAGTCTCTCCCCGAAGCACCGCGCGCGCATGGGCATCGGCGACAACCTGGTGCGGCTCTCGGTGGGCATCGAGGCGCCCGAAGACATCGTCGCCGACCTGGAAAAGGCGCTGGCTTAGGGCAGGCTTAGGGCGCCGGTGTCAGCCTGGTGGAGTGGCGCGCCACCAGTTGCCAGCCTTTGGGCCCTTTGAGCCACACCTGCAGGACGCTGAGGTTGATCGTCGTGGTCGCGCCGTTGGCGCCTATGTTGACGAATTCCATGGGTCCTTTGATCAGGGCAGTATTGCCGTAGATGCGCACGCTGTTCTCACCGACGGTGATGGATTTTGTGTTGCCGGGCGCCGCCAGGACGTCCGCCTTGGTTTGCGTTCTGCCATCGGAGTGGCTGTAGGTGAGGTCCGGATGGAGTAGACGGTCCAGCGCTGCCGTGTCCTTCGTCAACACCGCCTGTTTCCAGGATTCCATTGCGGCCAGCACGTCCGCCTTGGGGTCGGCGGCCGAAAGCGACGCAGCGGCCGCGAATACGAGAAGCCATTTAACCATAGGCTTCCAGCATAATGCAGTGCACTCAAGGTGGGGCAGGCGCTTTTCGCCTGTCAATTCGATTCAATCGCGCTGCTACAATTCTCCAATGCGGCTCGCGCTAATGCTGTTCGCTCTGCCTATGTTCGCCCAGACGTACGACCTGGCTATCGCCAACGGGCGCGTGCTGGATCCGGCCACGAAGCTCGACGCCGTGCGCCACATCGGAATTCGCGGCGGCAAGATCGCGGCTGTCTCCGCCACGCCGCTGGCGGCGCGCGCCACCATCGACGCCAAGGGACTGGTGGTGGCCCCAGGCTTCATCGACCTGCATTCTCACGGGCAGACGCCGGAGAACTACCGCTTCAAGGCCCGCGACGGCGTCACCACGGCGCTGGAACTCGAAGTCGGCGTGCACCCCGTGGCGGCGTGGTACGCGCAGCGCGAGGGGCGCGCGCTGATCAATTACGGCGCCACCAGCGGCGATCTCCCCGCGCGCATCGCCGTCATGCACGATAGCGGCACGCTGCTGCCGCGCGACCGCGCCGTGGAGCGCGCCGCCACACCGGAAGAATTCCGCGAAATTCTGGACCGCGTCGGCCGCGGCCTCGACGAAGGCGCCCCCGGAATCGGACTCGGCATCCAGTATCTGCCGCATGAATCGCGCGCCGAAGTCCTCAGCCTGTTCCGGCTGGCGGCCTCCCGCAAAGTCCCGCTTTTCGTCCACATGCGCAATAGCGGTCCGCTGGAACCCGGCGTCGTCGACGCGCTGCAGGAGGTGATTGCCGATGCCGCCGCCACCGGCGCTTCGGTCCACGTGGTGCATATCACCAGCACGGGATTGCGCGAGACCCCGCTGTGCCTGGAGATGATTCAGGGGGCGCGCGCCCGCGGCCTCGATGTCACCACGGAAGCCTACCCCTACACCGCCGGCATGACGGACCTGGGCAGCGCCATCTTCGCCGAGGGCTGGCAGGTGCGGCAGGGCGGCATCACCTTTGGCGATCTGCAATGGGCGCTGACCGGCGAGCGCCTGACCGCCGAGAGCTTTGCGCGCTACCGCAAGCAGGGCGGCTTCGTCGCCATACACTCCATCCCCGAGGAGATCGTCCGGCTCGCCCTCTCCAACCCGTTGGTGATGGTGGCGAGCGACGGCATCCTGGACGAAGGCAAGGGCCACCCGCGCGCCGCCGGCACGTTCGCCCGCGTGCTGGGCCGTTATGTGCGGGAAGAGCACGCTCTCAGCCTGATGGACGCGGTCCGCAAGATGACGCTGATGCCCGCCGACCGTCTGGGACTCGAGAGCAAGGGACGCATCCGCGTGGGCGCCGACGCCGATCTGACCCTCTTCGACCCGGACCGCGTCACCGACCGCGCCACGTTTGAGAAGCCCGCGCAGTACTCCGAAGGCATTCCCTACGTGATGGTCAACGGCACGCTGGTGGTCGACCGGGGTGAACTGGTTTCTGGCGTTGCCCCCGGCCGCGGCGTGCGGCACTGACCATGACCAGCCTCTGGACCCTGCTGCGCCAGAACCGGAATTACCGCTACACGTGGATGGCCCAGGTGGTCAGCGAAGTCGGCGACTACTTCAACAACATCGCGGTCTTCGCGCTGGTGATGGAAAAATCCGGCTCGGGCCTGGTGGTGACGGGGGTGATGCTGTCGCGCGCGATTCCGGCGGTGCTGGCCGGCCCGGTGGCCGGCGTGCTGCTGGACCGGCTCGACCGCCGGCGGATCATGATCGCGAGCGACCTCTTGCGCGCGCTGATCGCGCTCGGCTTCGTGCTGACCATTCATCAGCCGCGGCCCTGGCTGCTCTACCTGCTGAGCGCCGGGCTGATGTTTGCGTCGCCGTTTTTCACCGCGGGGCGCGCCGCCATTCTGCCCACCATCGCGACGCCGGATGAGCTGCACTCCGCCAACTCGCTGACCCAGACCACGCAGTGGGCCACGCTGACGGCGGGCACGCTGCTGGCTGGATACAGCGCGGCATGGCTGGGGTATTACTGGGCGTTCGTGCTCAATTCGCTATCGTTTGTGTTTTCGGCGTGCGCCATCTGGCAGATCTCCGTGCCCGGCGGATTCCGCGCCAGGCGTGAGGCCACGGCCCCGGGCACGCGCCCGTGGCACGAGTACGCAGCGGGCCTTTCCTACATGCGCAGCGTCCCGCTGATGATGGGCATGGCGATGATCTCGGTGGGCTGGAGCCTGGGCGGAGGCGCCGCGCAGATTCTGTTCGCGCTGTTCGGCGAGCAGGTGTTCCACCGCGGCCCCAGCGGCATCGGGTCCATCTGGGGCTTCGCCGGCATCGGCCTTTTGATCGGCGGCGCCATCGGCCACCTCACTGGACGGAAAGTGAGCTTCGCCGGCTACAAACGCACGGTGACGCTGTCGTATCTGCTGCACGGCGCGGCGTACATGTTGTTCAGCCAGGTGGAATCGTACGCCGCGGCGCTGGTGTTCATGATGTTCTCGCGCGTGGGAATGGCCGTGACCAGTGTGCTCAATAACGCCCAACTCTTGCGCCACACGCCGGACCAGTTCCGCGGGCGCGTGTTCAGCACCATGGAGTCCATCCGTTGGAGCGTGATGATCGTTTCCATGGCGGCTGCCGGCATCGCGTCGCAGTACGTGGGTCCGCGCACCATCGGGTTGGTGGCGGGGGCATTCGGCTTGCTGACGGCGATCGTGTGGGCCTGGATGGATTGGAGCGGGCGCCTGCCGGAGCCTTAGCCTGGTGGGATAAGCCTCCTGGCTTGTCCATCCGAGCGAAGCTCGGACGACTTACTGTCCTACCTTTGCCTCTTCGCCCGCCTTGAAATACCACGCCCAATGTGTCCGCCCGATGCGGAACTCCGGCTCGCGGCTGCCGATCCACCCCGGGTGATTGTACACCTTCCACCCGCTCAAACTCACCACGTTCCACCCCGGCGACGCATGATACCAGTCGCTGTAGGTCACCTTCGGAAACGCGTGTCCCGCCTGCAGGTAAGTGACATTATAGGGCGTGAACGCGACCTCGGTGGCGCCCGCTTTTTTCAGGAACTCGCCTACCCGGTGCATGTCCTGCCCCCAATCCAGATCGCTCTCGCCCACGAACCGCTCCGCGTGTCCGCGCGTGATCTCGTTGGTGTACGAGAGGTAATCGGGATGCGCCAGAGCGCCCGAAACCACCTGCCAGCCGAAAAGCCCGAACAGCACCGCCGCGCGCAGCCGCGCCCAACGCCCCGGCGAAGCCCGCAGCATCGCCGCCGCCGCCACCCCCGCGATCACCGACATCCCCACATAGATCGGCAACACATGCCGCACCCCCAGATTGATGCGGCTGCTCATCGCGATGGCCAGAATTACCGCGCAATACGCCAGCGGCTGGGCCACCCTCAGGCGCTTGCGCCACGCCGTCCAGAGCGACCAGCCAACCAGTAGGATCATCGCAAGTGGCGTCTTCAACGCAAGCGTCACCGGGAAGAAATACCACACACCGAAATGATGCCGCTGGCCCAGAATGTACGAGGCGTGCCCTGCCTCGTTGTGCAGCCAGATATCGCGCAGGCCGTCGAAGAATCGCGGCGCGGGCAGCGACACGCGGGCAAAGTTCAGCGGCCCGAACGAAAAACGGAATCCCGCCCAGATCGCCAGGCACGCAATCGCCGCCGCCGCTGCCGCCGCCCGCCAGTGCTCCCGCAATTGTCCGGGCATCGCGCGCACTCCGCGCCAGCGGCACAGATACATCGCCGCCCAGACGCCCGGCAGAAACACCAGCAGCGAGTACTTGGCGAGCATCCCCAGCCCCACCGCCGCACCCAACGCTAGCGTGCGCCGCCGGTCCGGCCGTTCCGCCCATACGAGGCCGGCGTAAGCCCCCGCCGCCGTGAACGCCGTGGCCGCCATGTCCGTGGTCACCAGTCCCGCGTGCGCCAGCACCGGCGGAATCGTCGTAAACAAAAACGTCGCCACCAGGCCCGCCAGCGGTCCGCCGGCGCGATTACCCCACAGAAACACCATGCCGCTTGCCAGCAGAAACAGCGGCAGAATTCCCAGCCGGGCCAGCGCCAGCATGCGGTCGTAATGCGCATCGCGTCCCAGAATCGCGAGGCCGTCCGTGGTCGTATTCCCGGTCGGCGTCCAGCGCTCTCCCGCCAGCCACGGACCAAGCGCCGCAAGCGCCCGCGCCATCGGCGGGTGCGACACGTCGCCAGTCATCGTGCCGTGGTCCAGCCACTCCATCCCCGCCCCCAGGTGAATCGGCTCGTCCACCGTGTGGCTCAGCACCGTGTATGTGGACACGATGCGCGCTGCCGCGATCAGTACCAGAATCGCACCCAGCAGCGCGCAGCGGCGCAATGTGAAAATGTCCCCGGCTTCAGCGTGCAACGTTCGGAACCCGCGCACCGGCTTTGGCCAGCCGCATCGCATTCTCCATCAGTTTGAGCCCATGGCCGCCTTCCGCCGTGAGAATCGATTCGGGATGAAACTGCACCGCCTCGATCGGCAGTTCGCGATGCCGCACTCCCATGATCACGCCATCTTCGGTTTCCGCCGTGATTTCCAGGCACGCCGGAAAGGTCTCCCGGCGGGCGAACAGCGAGTGGTACCGGCCCACCTCGAACTCCGCGGGCAGCCCTGCGAACACCCCAACCCCGCGATTCCGCACCATCGACGGCTTGCCGTGCACCGGGTAATCCAGCACGCCGAGCTCGCCCCCGAAGGCCTCCACAATGCCCTGCAATCCCAGGCACACGCCGAACACCGGCACCCCCAGCCGCACCGCCGTCTTCACCACGTCCGGCACGCCGAAATCCGCCGGCCGGCCCGGACCGGGCGAGATCAGAATCAGGTCCGGCGCTACCTGTGCCATCACCTCCGCCGGGAAGCCCGCGCGGTACGTCACCACCTCCGCGCCGGTTTGCCGCGCATAGTTGGCCAGCGTGTGGATGAAACAATCGTCGTTGTCCACCAGCAGCAGCTTCGCCCCCGCGCCCGTAGCCGAGCGTTCCACCGCCGCTTCCGCCGCGGCTTCTCCCCCACCCAGCGTGCGAAAGAAACCCGTCGCCTTGAGCCGCGTCTCGCGCTCTTCCATCGCGGGCACCGAATCGTATAGCAAAGTGGCGCCCACCGGATACCGCGCCATGCCGTCGCGCAGATACGTCGTGCGGATCAGGATCCCGGTGTTGATATCGCCGTTGAGCGAGATCATCCCCACCGCGCCGCCGTACCACCCGCGAGCGTCCTTCTCCAGCGCCTCCACGGTTTGCGCCGCCGCCTTCTTGGGGGCGCCGATGATGGTCACCGCCCACATGTGGCTGAGGAACGCATCCAAGCCGTCGAACCCTTCCTTCAGAAACCCCTCGACGTGATCCACCGTGTGAAACACGCCCGCGTAGCTTTCGATCAGCCGCCGCCCGATCACCTTCACCGTGCCCGGCTCCGCCACGCGCGATTTATCGTTGCGGTCCACGTCCGTGCACATGGTCAGTTCGCTTTCTTCCTTGGCGCTGTCCAGCAGTGCGCGGATGTTGTCGGCATCGCGCAGCGGATCTCCCGTGCGCTGCGCCGTGCCCGCGATGGGGCACGTCTCGATGCGCGCGCCTTCCACCCTCAGGAACATCTCCGGCGACGCGCCCACCAGTTGCTCGTCGCCGAATTGCAGCAGAAACTGGTAGGGGCTGGGGCTGGCCTGCTGAATTTTTTCGAACAGGTTCGATGCCGTGCCGGAGTAGGGGACGCGGAACGTCTGGCGCAGCACGACCTCGTAAAAATCGCCGCGGCGCATGCCTTCGCGCACTGTTTCGACGTTTGCCATGTACTGTTCGGGCGTGTGGTCGGCGGTGATGGGTGACGCTTTCACCTTCTTCGGTCGAGGCACTCGGTCGGCGGTGCGGGCGAGGCCATGCGTGGTTATTTCTCCGCGCGAAAAATCGTATTGGAAGCGCTCGATCTGCTCTTTTTTGCGATCCATGAAGAAGATGTCGTCGCAAAAAAACAGGCGCAGATCCTTCACGTCGTGGCGGGGAAGCGTCAGTTCGATGGGATCGAACTGGAACAGCAGATCGTAGCCGAAGGCTCCGGCGAGCGCGAGTCGCGAGGCGATGGGGTGACGAAATTCGTCGAGCAGCGCGCGCAGAACGGAGAAGGCCGAGGGCTGCTTGCTGCGCTCCTCTTCGGGAAACAGCGCGGGCAAAGGTTTTAACGTTCCCTTGAGTGCGCCGTCTTCGAAGGAAAATTTGTCCCAATGCGGATGCGGAGCGAGCAGAGGCTCCAGGATGCGGTTCAGCGTTTGGCCGCGCTGGTTGAGCGGGCGGAAGACGATTTCGCGGCCGGCAGCGACGATTTCGAGAGGAGGCGCGACGGCAGCGACGTCCCAGCGCGAGTAGCGCTCGGGATACTCGTAGCCGGAGGAAAGATAGATGCCGCGCTGGGTGTCGAGCTTGCGCAGCAATCCGCTGAGGCCCCGAGCGTAGGAAATTTTCGAGATGGCGCGCGTGACGGAAATTCCGCCGGGCGTCAGATAACTTTCGGGGCGCATACCGCCAAAACCTCTTCCATGACCTGCAAGGCTGTTTCGCAATCCTCGCGCGATACATTCAAGTGTGTCACGGCGCGGGCGCGGGTGCCGCCGGCGGTGGAGATCAGCACGCCTTTCGCTTTGAGCTTCGCGCTTAGCTCGGCGAAGGAGAGGCCGGTGCCGGCGATATCGAAGACGACGATATTCGTACGAACTTTCTCGGGGTCGAGGGCGAGGCCGGGGATTTTTGCGAGGCCCTCAGCGATCCACTTTGCGTTGGCGTGGTCCTCATGAAGACGCGCGGGCATTTCTTCGAGCGCGATCAATCCGGCGGCGGCCAACATGCCGGACTGCCTCATCCCTCCGCCGAGGCGCTTGCGGAGCCCACGGCCCTTGGCGATGGCAGTCGCGGTGCCGACCAGCATCGACCCGACGGGCGCGCCGAGGCCTTTCGAGAGGCAGAACATCACGGTGTCGGCCTTCTGCGCGATGCGCGCAACGGAATGGCCGGACGCTACGGACGCGTTGAAAATGCGCGCGCCGTCGATGTGGACTTTCAGGCCGCGCTCATGCGCGCGGTCGCAGATCTCGTCGATCGAGGCGAGCTCGTACAGCGTGCCGCCGTGCATGTTGTGCGTATGCTCGATGGTCACCAGCGCGGTGGGCGCGTAAAATCCGTTGCCGGGCTTGATGTGAGCTTCGATCTGCGCCCAGGTCATGATGCCGTTCCCGGTCGGGACGGCGCGGACGAGGCATCCGGAAAACCACGCGGTCATCGCCAGTTCCCAATCGAGCACGTGGGCGCGATCGTCGCAGATCACTTCGTTGCCGGGCTCGGTGTGGAGCTTTACGGCGATGGTGTTGCCCATGGTGCCGGTGGGCACAAACAGCGCGGCTTCTTTACCCAGGACTTCGGCGGCGCGCTTTTCGAGGGCGTTGACGGTGGGGTCCTCGCCGTAAACGTCGTCGCCGACCTCGGCCGAGGCCATGGCGCGACGCATGGCTTCGGTGGGTTTTGTAACGGTGTCGCTTCGTAGATCGATCAAACGGGCACTCCTATAAATTCCTGAAAAACTTCGTTGGATAACATGACGCCGCGCGGAGTCAGGCGGACTCGCGTGCCGCATTGTTCCAGCAGGCCGTCGTTAATCGATTGCCGGATCGAATCGGAAAAAGGCCCAAAGGGTCCTTCGATGCCTTCTGTCAGGCGCAGGCCTAGGAAGAAGCGTTCGGAGACGGGGTCGGCTGAAGTTTTTGCTCGCGGGGCATGGCCCTGCGCCACATAATCCGAGGCTGATTCGGGGTTCTGCCATCTCGATTCGCCGTCGAAAGAATGGGCGTCGGCGCCGAAGCCTAGATAGGGCTCGCGATGCCAGTATTTCAGGTTGTGGCGCGACTCCAGGCCGGGCTGGGCAAAGTTTGAAATTTCGTAGCGGGGGATGCCGAGGCACTGCAGGCGCTCGACTGCGATTTCGTAGAAGTCGGCGATGTCGTCCTCGCAGGGCACTGCGCCGGCGCCGTAGCGCGAGCCGAGCACGAGTAACTCACGCCCCAGATTGCTATCGTCATCGACCTCCAGCATGTAGACCGAGAC
>PLDO01000067.1 GCA_003136215.1 Bryobacterales bacterium | reverse complement strand
GCCACCATCCTGATCGCGCCCTTCATGACGTGCTCGGCGCGCCTGCCGGTTTACGCGCTGCTGATTGCGGCCTTCATTCCGGATCGCAACTTCATCGGCAGGGTCATCACCGCCCAGGTGGCCGCCCTGCTGGGCCTCTACCTCATCGGCTTCCTCGCCGCCGTAGTCACCGCGCGCCTCCTCAAGTCGAGCGTCCTCAAGAGCGCCCAGGCGCCCTTCCTCCTGGAGATGCCCAGTTACCGCTGGCCCACCCTGCAATCGCTCGGCTTGCGCCTTCTCGATCGCGCCAAGGTCTTCCTGCAACGCGCCGGGACCATCATCCTGCTGGTCACCGTGATCCTCTGGGTGATGGCCCACGTGCCCTACGCCGGCGGGAAAGAGCCCATCGAGCATAGCTTGGCCGGCACCATGGGCCGCACCATCGAACCCTTGATCAAGCCGCTCGGCTTCAACTGGAAGATCGGCATCGGCCTGATCACGTCGCTCGCCGCGCGCGAAACCATCATCAGCACCCTGGGCACCATTTACGGCATGGACCCGGATTCCCACGGGTTGGATTTGCAGAAGGCCCTGCGCCAGGACCTCACACCCGGCGGCGNNTCCACCGTCGCCGTGGTGCGCCGCGAAACCGGCGGATGGAAGTGGCCCATCCTGCAATTCGCCTACATGGGCGTGCTCGCCTACGCGGGCGCCTTCATCGCCTTCCACGTGATCGGCTGAAGCCAGTGGCGGCACGTCCGGTTTGCCGTTTCGTCCATCCGAAACGCCATAAACTGCCGCAAGTGTTTCTCGGGAGTGATCCGCATGAATGGGAATCTCACGACAGATGGGGCGCCGCGCTTAATGCGGGAAGTTCATCCGGCGCAAAAGGTCTCGGAAGCGCGGGTCGCCACGCAGCCGATCCGAGAACAGCTCGATCCTTAGAGCGTAAAGGCTGGAAGATCGCTCTCTGTAGGCCCGGTCGAGCCATTCCATCGTGCGGTTCGTGTCGCCCAGACCATCGTACAGCATTGCCACGTTGTAAGGGTCCAGGTAACTCCGTGCGGAGACCTTCTTCAGCCGGTCTAAGAGCGAGAGGGCGTCTTGGCGTCTACCAGCGAAAGCGTAAACCCAGCCGCAACCTCCTAGCGTCACTTGCTCCTCCGGCATCAGACTGACGGCTCGGTGGCACTCCGTGACCGCATCTGAATACATCCGCTTCTGCGCGTAGTTCCAGCCCAGTTCCATGTTCGCGTAGCCGAAGTCCGGAGCCAGTTCCAACGTTTTCCTTAACTGCGCGATCGACTCGTCGTGCCGACGCGCGTAGTACAAAACCCACCCTAGTTGGACGTTCGTTGAGGGCGTTAGCGGGTCAAGCTCCAGCGCCTTCCGTGATTCCCTGACGGCTTCGTCCCAGCGGCCCATCGCCGTCAGGAACAGGCCGTAGGAAAAGTGCGCAGTTGAACTGTTGAGGTTGAGGGCAATTGCGCGCTTGAGCTCCTGCTCGGCTCCGGACCAGTCCCAGTCGAAAACTAACTTGATCTGCCCCAACATGGCATGCGCCTCGGCCAATCCGTCGTCCACGTCCAGGGCCTTCAATGCCGCCGCCTTCGCTAAAGGGTAGGCTTCAGTCGAGGGTTGCAGGCCCCACATGGCAGCCAATCCGTAGGCGTCAGCCAAGCCCTCGTAAGCGGGTGCATAAGTGGGATCAAGGTCAATCGCCTGCCGGAAACTCGCGGCGGCTTTCTTGAATCCTTCCTCGGTCCACTGGCCCGTGTAGTACCTGCCCTGAAGATAAGCTTGGTAGGCTTCGGGATTCACCCGGCGGGGGCTGGCATGGTGAACCTGTTGTTGGGATATGAGCTTGACCCGAACTACACCCGCGACGGAGTTCGCCACATTGTCTTGCAGAACCAGCACGTCCTCCAGTTCGCTGTCGAAACTGCCGGCCCACAGGTGGTGGTCGGTGGGAGCGTAAATCAGGTTGGCGGTGATGCGCACATGGTTGCCGGCGCGCGCGACTGTTCCTTCAACGATTGCGTCCACCCCCAGTTCACGGGCGATCTCGGGCAGCGGCCTCCTACTGCCCTTGAAACGCATCACTGATGTCCGTGATATGACGCGGAGCGCGCTGATCTCGCCCAGGTTGGTGACCAGCTCTTCAGTCATACCGTCAGCGAAATATTCCTGGGCCGGATCGCCCGAGAGGTTTTCGAAGGGTAGCACGGCGATAGATTCAATTCGGGGCGGCCCCGGCGGAATGACCGTCAGCAGCCGGTCGCGCAGGCCTGCCACATTAAAACCGACAATCGTCGCGGCCAGCCCGATGAAAACGCCGGCCAGCGCCGTCACGCTCCATCGCTTTCGCAGGGATGCTGCATGCTCCGTTCCACCGGGCAGGGTAACCCCTTCCTCCACATCCGGATGCGCATCATTCGGCCACACCGTTTCCACCGGAGCAATGAACCGGTGGCCGCGCCGCGGCACGGTCTCGATGTAACGAGGTGTTTCCGGGTCGTCGCCAAGCGTGTCCCGGATCTTCTTGATGGCGAAGTTGAGACCGTGCTCAAAATCTACAACGGTCTCGTCGCCCCAGATCTCGTGCCGGATTTCTTCCCGCGTTACCAGTTGGGCCGGGTGACTAACGAGCAGGGCGAGGACTTTGAACGGTTGCGGAGGCAGATGAAGAAGGACACCGGACCTCCGCAACTCCGCTGTTTGGAGGTCCAGTTCGAAGACACCGAAGCGTACTTTCGGGCCCGCAGTTGCTTGGGTCATACGGCGGCGCCGGTTCTTTCGGTACGTCAGCCCATCGTACCTCTGCACTGTAAGACTAATCAAGGCCGTCTTGACGCATATTTCGTCCAACAACCATCCTTAGTTGCAATGGGTTAGCTGCTTTCCTCAAAACTTGCCAAAGACTTTCCTCTTATCCATTGAAGGTGGGCGCGACTTCTGCGATATGTGCACAGAAGGAGAAAACGGCAGTGCGCAATAAGCCTCAAACCATGTCTTTAGCATGCCTCGCCACCTTGGGAATGGCCCTGGGATTCTTCCCGACCGCCTCGGCGGCGCCATGCAACCAAACTTTCGTCGTGCAACACGGCCGGTTAGTCACCGTGCTGCCGACAGGCGTGGACGATACCGGGAACCTCCAGTGCGCCTTTGATAGCGCAGTGGCTGCGGGTCCAGGTGGGACCGTGCAACTAGAGCGAGGGACCTACCACACCCGGCAGATCGTCGTGAACAACTTCAAGGGAACTTTCATCGGCGCGGGCGCGGAGAGTTCAGTGTTGACGAACCTGCCAAACCTCCACGTGACACCCGTGGATATGTATGATTATCCGCCGAGCGCAACGAACCCGTGGCCTTCGCTGGTTTCTTTCGTAGGCGGCAGTTTTCAGGTGTCGGACGTGGGGATCCACATCACTGGCGCCACGCCCACCACGGGATGGACGATCTTTGGCTTCCCGACCCTCTATGATTTGGCGCATGGATTCGCGGTCCTGGGCACCACCGCAAACGCATCTTTCTCGCGTGTTGACGTCGAGGGAGAATATTCGCCGAACCCGGTTTGTAACTACAACTTGTACAATGGCATTTACTTCGAAGGGTTCATCGGAGCAGTATCCCCGCCGATTTCAGGTTCGTTTGTCGTGCACGATTCGACCTTCCAGCACTTGGGTTCAGCAACGCCCGTCACCAACCTCTCACATGCCTCGGTTCTGATCAGCCACAACAAATACCAAGATGTGTTTGATGCAATGGACGTGAGCGGTCTGATCAACTCATGGTACGACTTCTCATTCAACACCGTGGAAGGCACCTACGGAGGCTACCTTTATGATGGGCTCCCAGTGTCGATGGTCACACAGGTGACCTCTTCGGAGATCCTGGTTACGAACAACGTCTTCAGCGGCCAGTACGGTGTCTACCTCGACGCCACATTTGGGGGCGGAGCTACATGCCAAGTGCTGTCGAACACCTTGCAGAATGTCACCGATCTTGGGATCTACTTGGGAATCGGAACCAGTCATTGCCTCGTGATGGGCAACGGCAATACAACCATCCAGAACTTAGGCTCGGACAATGTGATTCTTGGCAAAGCCTCAACGCCCAAGACTATCAGCGGTCCCACGCCTCAACTGCTGCATCTGGGGTGGAGCGGCGCACACAGGTGATTTGTTTTGGAGAAACGCAGGACAAAACACTAACCCCTGAGCCAGGTTCTTGGGGGACCTAGGGGAATCTGACTTTCCAATGGCTTCCGGCGATGGCTCCCGTGGACACGCCACTCACGGGAGCCGGGACCAGCCGGCGGTCCATCTTGACGGATAGTCGCTTATGGTGAGATCTGACGTGCACCGGGATCGCACAAATGGCGGAGGAAGATTAAGAGCGGGAAGTCGGCAGCGCGCCGGCGGCCTCGATTCAGCGGCGTGTGCGCAATCCCCTTGACAACCGTTCCCACAAATGGGAACATCGGATCGTGAAGGTTTTCGGTGAGACAGTCATCGCGGGATTCGCGAAAAAACACCCCGCCTCCCGTAAGCCTTTGCAACGGTTTGTGACCATCGCCCGAACTGCTCTTTGGCCGCATTTTCCGGCAGTCAAAGAGACGTTCCAGACCACGGATTACGCGCCGGCCAGCGGCACGCTGATCTTCAACATCGGCGGAAACAAATACCGGCTAATCGCGCGGGTCGATTTCGAAGAACAGTTGCTCTTGATCCAGACCGTTTTGACCCATCGGGAATACGACCGGGAGGACTTGTAACTATGCCCACCGCCACCTACGAGGAATTGCTGATCGCGACCCTGCCCCAGGTGGTCGAGACGGAAGCGCAGTATCACCAGATCGCTCGCCGATTCGGGGACCTTGTAGGCAAAGGCCGGGCCCGCTCCGTAGAGGAAACCAAACTTCTGCGCCTACTGGCCCTGCTGGTGGAGGACTACGATCGCCGGCACGCACTCCCGACTGACAAGAGCACCCCTGCCGAAAAACTCCAGTTCCTCTTGGAGCACTCCGCGAAAACGGCAGCGGATCTCCAGCCCGTTTTCGGACAGCGCAGCCATGTGCATGAGGCTCTGACTGGGAAGCGAAGCATCAGCGCGCCGCAAGCGCGAAAACTCGGCCAACTCTTTCGCGTCAGCCCCGGACTGTTTCTCTAGCTCGTCCGAACGATGATCACGCCTGGGACAATGCATGGAATGCGGTGCGCGGCCGGCTGCTGATTGCGGCCTTCACGCTGGCCCACCCTGCAATCGCTCGGCTTGCGCCTTCTCGACCGCGCCAAGGTCTTCCTGCACCGCGCCGGGACCATCATCCTGCTGGTCACCGTGATCCTCTGGGTGATGGCCCACGTGCCCTACGCCGGCGGGAAAGAGCCCATCGAGCATAGCCTCGCCGGCACCATGGGCCGCACCATTGAACCCTTGATCAAGCCGCTCGGCTTCAATTGGAAGATCGGCATCGGCCTGATCACGTCGCTCGCCACGCGCGAAACCATCATCAGCACCCTGGGCACCATTTACGGCCCGGATTCCCACGGGTTGGATTTGCAGAAAGCCCTGCGCCAGGATCTCACTTCCGGCGGCGCCGTCGCCCTGCTCATCTTCTTCGCCTTCGCCATGCAGTGCATGTCCACCGTCGCCGTGGTGCGCCCGCGAAACCGGCGGATGGATGTGGCCCATCCTGCAATTCGCCTACATGGGCGTGGTCGCCTACGCGGGCGCCTTCATCGCCTTCCACGTGATCGGCTGAAGCCGGACCGGGGAGTTATGATGCGGTTATGGCGGGATTTGCTGGAGAGAAGGTGTGGGTGCTGCGTGACCATAGATCTCGAAAGCAGAAAGTAGAGCGACGATGAGAACGGAATTGCTGCGATTCAACGGCGCTGTCGAGCGGGATCCCGCCATCGATGCGTGGATGAAAGAGCATGCAGGTGAATTGGGAGCCATCGCGCATCAGTGGTTTGAGGTGATGCGAAAATGCGGGGACGAAGTCCGGGAGCTTTTGCATGACGGCTCTCCGGTGGCATGTTTGGGAGATGCGCCCTTCGGCTACGTCAATGTATTCACCTCACACGTGAACGTGGGGCTCTTTCACGGCGCGGCGCTGCCGGATCCGGCCCGCTTGTTGCAAGGCACCGGTAAGTTCATGCGCCATGTGAAGATGAGACCGGGAACGGCCACAAACGCTGCAGCGCTAAACAGCCTCATCGATGCAGCGTACTCGGATATAAAGGCGCGCGTCGAAAACGGCTAGGTCAGAGAAACGCCCGCCGGGAGTCAGTCTCTGCGGAAGGGCTTCTGCGGAAGGGCTTTGCGGGAAATGCGTGTGTGATACCATCTCGAAAGATGAAAACACACTTTGGCCTTCTTGTCTCTCTGATAATCTCCGCCATTCTGGTCCCCTGCTGCTTGGCCCAGGAGTGCAAGGACTCGCCTCTGGTCACACGCTATCCGGGGAGTACATTTCGCGGTTGCGAGGACAGTGCGGACCGCATCGTCTCTCTGCCGATGGGGCCGGGCAAACCGGTTAAGAAGGTGGAGGGCGAATTTCATTACTTGTACTATCGAGGTCCGGATTCCACCAGTAGCGATCAACTGATGCGCAATTTCACGGTCGCACTGAAGGCCGCCGGTTACACCCTGGAGTACAACTCCCCCGGTAACAACGACGTTGTCTTTCATCTGGGCAAGACCTGGATTCGCGAACAAGTCAGCGGCATTAACTACGAGCAGACCGTAGTGATTGAAACGGCATTGACTCAGGAGATTGTAGCCACAGCCGCGGTGCTTTCGGGCGGCCTCGCGTCGAATGGCCATATGGTGGTCAACGGCATTCTCTTCGATACGGGCAAGGCCGAGGTCAAACCGGAGTCTGCCCCCGCTTTGCAGGAAGTGGTGAAGCTGCTGCAGCGGGATGCGAAGCTTAAACTCTACGTCGTCGGTCATACCGACAATGTGGGAGCCCTGGCCGGGAATATGGATCTCTCGCGGCTGCGCGCGGCCGCTGTGGTGCATGAACTGACCACGAAGTACGCGGTAGCGGCGGACCGCTTGCAATCGTTTGGCGACGGGCCGTACGCTCCTGTGACCTCGAACGACTCTGCGGATGGGCGCACGCTCAATCGCCGGGTCGAGATCGTAAAGCAATAGTCGCCCGGAATGCGGGACGATGGCCGCGACCATCGTGCTCGCGTGTCGCTGAGGGCGCGCGACTCGCGCCGCCACGCGGTCAGAGCTTGAATTCGATGCCTTGGGCCAGCGGGAGCTGGCTGGACCAATTGAGCGTGTTGGTCTGCCGGCGCATGTAAGCTTTCCAGGAGTCGCTGCCCGATTCGCGTCCCCCGCCGGTGTCCTTCTCGCCGCCGAACGCCCCGCCGATTTCGGCGCCGCTGGTGCCGATGTTGATATTGACGATGCCGCAATCGCTGCCGCGATGGCTGAGGAACGTCTCGGCCGAAATCAGATTGGTGGTGAACATGGCCGAGGAGAGACCCTGCGGCACATCGTTGTGCCAGTGGATGGCGTCGTCGAGAGAATCGAACTCGATCAGGTAGAGAATGGGCGCGAAGATCTCCTCCTTGAGGATGGGCATGGCGGGGTGGGCGCGCACCAGGGTGGGCTGCACGTAGCAGCCCTCCAGTGCCTCGCCGCCGAAAAGGATCTCGCCCCCTTGCTCGCGTATGCGGCGGAGGCCATCCAGCATATCGTCCACGGCGCGGCGGTTGATCAGCGGGCCCATAATGGTCTGCTCGTCGAGCGGATGGCCGATGCGCACCTGCCCGTAGGCGCGGACCAGCGCTTCGGTGATCCCGGGTGCGATGCCGCGTTGCAGGAAGAGGCGGCGCGTGGTGGTGCAGCGCTGTCCCGCGGTGCCGACGGCGCCGAACAGCACGGCGCGCAGCACTAGGTCGGGGTTGGCATCGTTCATCACCACGATGCCGTTGTTGCCGCCGAGTTCCAGGATGGAGCGGCCCAGGCGTTGCGCGACGACTTCGGAAACATGGCGCCCCACAACGGTAGACCCGGTAAAGCTGACGAGGGGAATGCGCGGGTCGCGAATCAGGCTTTCGGCAACCGGCTGGCTCGGGCCGACGATCAGATTGAACACGCCCTTCAAGCCGTGCCGGTCGAAGACGCGGTTGGCGATCTTCTGTACGGCGACGGCCACCAACGGGGTATCCGACGAAGGCCGCCAGAGCACGCAATCGCCGCACACCGCAGCGATCATGGCGTTCCACGCCCACACCGCCACGGGGAAGTTGAAGGCGCTGATGACGCCCACGATGCCGAGCGGGTGCCACTGCTCGTACATGCGATGGCCGGGGCGTTCGCTGTGCATGGTGAGGCCGTACAACTGGCGCGAGAGGCCGACGGCGAAATCGGCGATATCGATCATCTCCTGGACTTCACCGAGGCCCTCGGGCAGGATCTTGCCCATCTCCAGGGAGACGAGAGCGCCAAGGTCCTGCTTATGGACGCGCAGCTCGTTGCCGATCTCACGGACGATTTCGCCGCGCTTGGGAGCGGGCACCATGCGCCATTCGAGAAAGGCTTCGGCAGCACGCGTCATGACGGCTTCGTAATCGGCGGAACCCGCCATGCGGACGCGGGCCAGGGGTTCACCGGTGGCGGGGCTGAAGGAAACGAGCTCGCTGCCAGCGGTCGCGGCGATCCAGTCTCCATGGCAGGCGCCGGAATTCACCCCCTCGATGTGCAGTCTCTCCAGAAGATCGGGAACAACGCGGTTCGCGGTAGGCACGCTCTCATTTTAGCCTGCGGGAAAACGGGAAAGCGGAAAACCGGGAAATGCGGATCGTGTTGGGATGGGCCTTCGGCCC
>PLDO01000702.1 GCA_003136215.1 Bryobacterales bacterium | reverse complement strand
CGGCAAGCCGTTCTCGGTGGTGAAGTTCTCCCAGCGGTACCGCGGCATTTCGGGAGTGCCCGCCCATGCCCCGGCCGCGCAAAAGATCAATACCGCAATCCGTGTATTCATAAAGTCTTCAAGTATTCAATCAGGTCGTTCAACTCGTCTTTGGTGAGGTCGTTGGTCACGCCGTGCCGGTCGTGCGGATTAAACACCGTCCAGATCTCTTCCANNGGCGACCGGTCGGTGGGCTTGCCGGTCCCCACGTCCACGGTGCTCAGGTTGGTATAGTGCGGACCATTGTGGCACACGATGCATTGGTTGTTGTAATCGATGGGCGCACCTTTCTTGGTGAGCGTGCGCGAGAAAATGGAGAGGCCACGCTGCTGTTGCGCGGTCAGCTCGCCGTCTTTCCTGCGGTAGCGGTTGGGCCTGGTAGGAATCGCTTTGATGAAGGTGACGAGGTCGGCCAGTTCGGCGGGCGAGTAACTCTGCGCCCGGTAGAAATATTTCTCCGTCCGCGGACCGCATTCGGTTTCCAGGTCCGGATTGCCCCCATTCCATTTGTACGGCGCCGTCTCGGCGACTTCCTCCAGCAGGCGGTTGTCCACAATGTCCACGCCGAAACCGTCCGGTTCCAGGTCCCAGGACAAACCGTCCAGCGTTCCTTCAATGTGGCAGTTGGCGCAACCGAAGTGCCCTTGAAAGGCAAAGCGGGCGGAGTAGAACAGGCGTTCGCCGCGGCGCTCGGCGGTGAGTTCCCCGCCCCGTCCCAACGAGATCGTGGAGACCACGCGGCGCGCGGCGGTATCCACTACGGAGATGGTGTCGTCCGTCCGGTTGGCCACGTAAAGCCGCTTGCCGTCCGGCGAGAGCGCCAGGCCCTTGGGCGCACGGCCCACCGGGATACGCGCCGCGACGTAATTGGCCGAGGCGGAAAGATCGTTCGACATAGCTCGCCGCTGTTCCGGGCCGGCCGCGCGGATGAACGCCAGCATCCTGGGAATCTCAATCACCGTCACGCTGTCGGAGCCCGTGGTGCTGACATAGAGTTGCTGGCCGCCCGGCGAAATTGCGAGCGCAAACGGCGGAGTGTAATAGCGATCCAGTTCATCGATGGGGACCTGCACCACTTCACCGATCTCCGCTCCAAACACCGCGAGCGAATTCCCGAACGCCCATCCGTGCTCCACGTGGGCCAGCGGAATCAGATTCTTCGGTCGAAGCTGAGCGGCGATCAGCAACCTACCCTGGTCGGCGGACGCCACGTGGAAAACGCCGGCGGCGTTGACGATGCGTTCGCGCTCCACCACCATCTGCCGCCGCGTATCGATCACCGTCACTTCCGATTCGGGCGGGGTGCGGAAGGTCCCGGGCTGCGGATAGATGTGCGTGCAATAGATGCGCCGGCCATCCGGCGATAGCGCGAGGTACGCCGCGCCCTTGCCCGCCAGCAGGCGCTTGGTCTCCACGCCGCGAGACAGATCGATTACCGACACATCGTTGCTCATGCGGTTGGCCACGTAGAGGAAACGGCCTTCGGCGTCCGCCACGGCGGCGTTGGGCTCGTACCCCGCCGGCAGTTCCTTCATCACCTTCAGGGTTGCCACGCCGATCACCGAGACCGTGTCGCTCCAGGAGTTGGCCACGTACAGGAACCGGCCATCGGTGGAGAGCGAGATGCTTTTCGGATGTTGACCTACGCGGACGCGCCGCAGCACCGTGCCCGCCACGGTATCGATTTCGATGACTTCGTTGGTGCCCTCACACACCACGTACAATCGGCTGCCGTTCGCCGCCATTGCCATCTCAATGGGCGACGGGTCGGAAGGGTTGACCTCGTGGCTCGGGTCGGTGGCGCGAAAAGCCATCCGCGCAGGCGGAACCGCCTGCGCCACCAGTCGTGGGGCAGGCAATCCTGCCTGCAGC
Organism: Bryobacterales bacterium; assembly: GCA_003136215.1. Taxonomy (GTDB): domain Bacteria; phylum Acidobacteriota; class Terriglobia; order Bryobacterales; family Bryobacteraceae; genus Solibacter. The sequence goes on along the minus strand of PLDO01000702.1, from coordinate 8,743 downwards.
CGCCTTTCAGGCGGCTCTTTCGAGGGCGGCGCGAGTCTCGGCGCCGGCTGAAAGCCGTCCCCAGAGGGGACCCCAGCCAGGATTGGCTGCCCCACGATAAGGCACAAAGCCACGATCACTGCCCTCATGGCCACTTCTCCTCGATGGTGATAACCCGGCCGGCGGCCACTTTGTCGAGCGTCTGCACCGTGCCGCTCGGCCAGGTCACAGTCAGTTTGTCGATCACGGCGGCGTTGCCCAATCCGAAGTGGACGCGCCCGTCGTCCTGCGACAGATAGCCCGAACCGGCAACGCGCTCGCGCTGCTGGCGGACCCCGCCGGCGACGACTTCAATCTGCGCTCCGATTCCGTCCCGGTTGCTCTTCCTGCCCACCAGACGAACGCCGATCCAATGCCCGGCGGCAGTAGTCGTATTGCGCAGCAGTATGCCCGGACCGCCCAAGTTCACCAGGAACGCATCCATTTTGCCGTCGTTGTCGTAGTCGGCGAAGGCGGCCCCACGCCCCACCGTCTTCACGCCCGTCCTGGCGTTGAAAAAAGGCCCGGCGGTAGCCGACACATCCACGAACTTGCCCTTCCCGGCGTTGCGGAAGATCGAGTGCTCCTGCGGAACCATATGAATCAATCCGCCGTGCAGGATGAAGACGTCCAGCAGGCCATCGTTGTCGAAATCCTGGACCCCGTTTCCCCAACTCACATACTGGGCGGCCAACTGCGAGATGCCGGCGCGCTCCGTGATGTCGTCAAACATCAGACCGCCCAAGTTCCGGTACATGCGGTTGTATTTGGAATCGGTGATGAAGATGTCCACCTTGCCGTCGTTGTCGAGATCGGCGAACACCGGTCCCATGGCGGAAGTGTTCTCGCCGTTCTGGCCGAATGCCACGCCGGCCTGGGTGGCAATTTCTTTGAAGGTCCCGTTGTGCTGGTTGTGCAGCAGAAAGTTCTCGCTCTTGTCGTTGGCGATGTAGATATCCGGGTACCCGTCGAGATCGAAGTCCCCGGCCGTAACGCCCATGGCGCGCCCCTTGAGACCGGCGATCCCCGCCTTGACGCTGACATCGGTGAAAGTGCCGTCGCAGTTGTTGTGCAGCAGCACATTGGTTTCCGTTGGGTAGTCGAGCGGCCCGGGATAGTTGTCCGCCGGATAATAGGCGCGGTACTCAGGGTCGAACTTCACGTACCGGCCCACGAAAAGGTCCACGCAGCCATCGCGGTCATAGTCCAGCCACGTCGCCCCGATGGACCATCCCGGAATGTTCAGGCCGGCCTTGGCGGTGACGTCTTCGAACGTGCCATCGCCTTTGTTGCGGTAGAGGATGACGCGGCCGTAGCCGGTGACCAGCAGGTCCACGTTGCCATCGTTGTCATAGTCCGCAGCCACCGCCGCCATACTGTACAGATCGGTGCCAACCCCGGCGCTCGTGGTGACATCCGTGAACGTGCCGTCCTTATTGTTGCGGTAAAGGTGGTTGTGTGGCGCTATTTCCGGTGGCTTGCGTAATGGGTACGGGTGCATGCCCGCCGCCAGCGGTCTTCCCGACACCACGTACAGATCCTGGTATCCGTCATTGTTGTAATCGAACCAAACCGCTCCCGCTCCGGTCGATTCGAGCAAAGATCCCAACTGCTCCGCGCCGAAGCTGTGGGTGAACGCAATGCCGGATTTCTTAGTGGCGTCCTCGAACCGGATCGGCCCGAAGGACGGCTGCTCGGCGGCTGCCAGGAAAAGAATCGGAATCAAACAGCGCGTCAACATTCTGTGTCCTCAGTCGGCTGGTTTGAGCATGGGAACCGGCTTCTGCGTGCGCAGAAGGACTTGCGGCGTGATATTCTCGGGCGCGCGTTCGGGGCCCGCATGACAACCGACGCACACCCGCTGCTCGCCTTTTCGCGCCCAGAACCAGCCCTTCTCGGCCGCGATGGTCTTGCCCCCGGCATCCAGCAACTCAAAGCGCAGCGGCGCCTCCGAAGGCGTCTGCACATAAAAGGAGCCGTCCGGCTCCACAGGAGCCTTGCCCAACGCTACCGCGCCACCCCGGCTATTCTGCGACCAGACCCTCACTTCCGCCACGGAGTTTTTCGGAATCTGCTGCGATTTCGAAACATAAGTATTCAGGCAAAGCAGATTGGCTCCCTCCCGATTGCCCAGGCTCGAAGGGTGGTAGGGCGGAACCGGGCGAACGCGCACCGGCACCGGCTGATAAGCATTCGGCCCCACAACCTTCACCGGTTGCGCGGACTGTCGCGGCGCAAAGCGGCAGATCCAGTATGCGTCGTCCGCTCCCGCGCGATAGGCGGCAAGCCATTCGCCACCGTCAAACTCCGCCACAGGTCCCGCGTACTGGCCTTTCGGCAACGCCACGTCCAGTTGTCCGGCGCGCGCCGAGGTGAACCGCGCCAGGCCGGCGCCGGTCTGGAAAATCAGGTCCCCCGTAGCCAGTTCGGCGGCCGAGCGGCGGTCCGGTCCGTGATCGCAGCGGCGCGTTTCCACACCGGAGCCATCCGTATACACCGTATACAGGTCGCGGACAGCGGAAGGCACACCGGGAAAGGCCGTTTCGAAGAGCACGCGGCCGTCGCGCAGGATGCCGTCCGGGAGAAAGTCGCCAGGCATCCAGGTCAGACGCTGCGGTTCGCCCCCTTGGAGCGGCGCAATCTCGATTTGGAATCCCTGGGGCGTCTGGCGCGCGTAAACGAACTTGCGCTCGGCTGCGTAAAACGGACGGATGCAATCGCCCGCGCCGGAAGTCAGTTGCTTCGGCGGGCCGCCTGCCAGGGGGACTTCCCAGATTTGCCACGGCTGCCCGGCGCGCTGTTGGCCGCTGATCAGAACAAATTGGGCGTCCGGGGACAACGCGGCATCGGCCGACGATGCCAGGGAAGGCGCCAGTTGCCGCGAGACGCCCTGGGAAAACACCTTCACCGCGGCTCCCGCCGGGAACCGATCTCCTGCCCCGAGCGCCGCCTGCGCATCATACCGCGGAGCTTCGGTATAGAGGAACGCAGCCGGCAATCCGGCCGCTCCCAACGGCAGACCCAATAAGAGGACTATGAGCAGACCCACCACACCACCTGAACGCGAATAAAGAACCCTATTCTCGGTAATTGTACCCGCTGGCGGCGAAAGCAAGAATACTACAAAAATACTATGCCCCGAACCGTGGTTTGTTATAATTTCGCCGACCCGCATGATGCCATCCATCACCCTGCGCAAGGCCACGGAGGAGGACCGCCCGTTCTTATTTGGGTTATTCCAGGCGGTACGCATGGCCGATTTCGCACACGTGCCTTTGCCACCGGCTCAGCTCGACATGCTGATGCGGATGCAATTTGAGGCGCAGGCAGTTGGCTACCGGGCGCAGTACCCGAATGCCGATCACGAGATTGTCCTGCGCGAGGGCCAACCGGCCGGGCGCATCCTGGTGGATCGCGCCCGTACGGAATACCATCTGGTGGATATTTCCCTGGCCCCGGCGCACCAGGGCCAAGGCACAGGGACCGCGCTACTCGCCGGCCTGATCGCGGAAGCGCGCCAGGCGGGCGTGCCCGTGCGCTGCTCGGTGGCAACCAACAACCCGGGATCGCTCCGCTTGCATCGGCGGCTCGGCTTCCACGTTGTGGCGCAGGACCCGGTTTACTACCGGTTGGAATGCCCACCCACCCCGTGAGCGGTGACGGTTAGTACCGGGGTTAGCTCGCTAGTACCGGTGCCGGTTCTTTTCTTGCGTTTTCGCATTCCCTTTCCGTGATTTGTCCGGTAGACTGGACGCTATCGGCAAACTGGGTCACTCATCGGGTACAGGAGCTATCGCGTGCACATCGCCAGGAAATCTTCCCGCAGGTCGTTTTTGAATCTAGGCGCCGGCGCCGCTGCCGCCTTGGGTCTGACGGACATCCTGGCGCCTCGCGCGCGAGCGGCCTCGTCAAATCGCTGTTGTGTGTGTATCTATCTGCTGGGCGGCAACGACAGCAATAACCTGCTGGTTCCCCTGGACGCGGCGGCGTATAACACCTACGCGAAATCCCGTGGACCGCTGGCGCTATCCAGGGACGCGTTGCTGCCCATCGATTCGGGCGCCTCCGCCGGCTACGGCTTTCACCCGAATCTTTCCGGATTGCGCGATCTCTACAATCAGAATGCACTGGCGGTGCTGGCCAACGTCGGACCGGCCACTCAGTCCGTGCTTCACAACGAGGCCGCGCAGGTCCGCTACCTGCCCAACGGTTATCTGTCGATTCCCTGGGCGGATTCCACGGCGCAGGGCATGAGCTACGGAGTCGCGCTGGCTGCACTGGAAGCCGATGGCCGGCGTACCGTAACGCGCGCCACGGCCCCTCCGCACACCATGGGCCGATTCCCGGATACGCTTTTCGGACGCCGTCTGGAGGAAGTCGCCAATACGCTGAGGATGACGGGGGCCCTTCGCCAGAACGCCTTCCTGGTACCGCTCGATGGTTTTGACACGCACGCCAATCAACTGGTGAGCCAGGCCAGCGCTTTCTCCCAGTTGAACGATGGTCTGGTGGCCTTCTATTCCGCCATCCGCGAGTTGGGCATGGCCGAAAGCGTCACCGTGTACACCGATACCGAATTCAACCGGACCCTGGTCCCGAACGCGGCAGGGGGCACCGGGCACGCCTGGGGCGGACACCAGTTGATCCTCGGAGGATCCACCCTCGGCGGCCGGATTTACGGCACTTTCCCTTCGCTCGAAGCCGGCGGCCCGGATGACGCCGCGGGCAACGGGACGTGGCGGCCTACCACCTCCGACCTGCAATACGCCAACACGCTGGCCGCCTGGTATGGCAACAACAACCTGGCCGATCTGCCTGGGTATGCCGCCTTGCGCAACTTACCCCGCCAGCGCCTGGACTTCCTGGCCCACTAAGTTCGCTGCGTGTGCCGTGTTGGCGCCGGCACTCGTGCCGGCAGCTGGACTTTGGCAATTCGCGCCGCGAATCCGGCGCGGCAAGGTTCTCGCAGGCGGAACCGCCTGCGCCACCAAGTCGTGCCGTCCGCCTGCATTGGTGGGACATGCTTTCAGCTTGCCAGGCGAGCCCCGGCTCATCGGGACGCGGCAGATGGAAAGTCTGCGCCACGTCACTAACTCGTCTAGTTACGCGTCGGGAATACCCCCTGCATCGCGATGATGAAATTCAGCCCCAGGAACGGCTGACTGTTCTCGTGCGCACCGCTTGTGGTCGCGCCGAGCATGGAGGGGTGCATGGTGGCGCTAGCAGTTGCGTTGGAATAGACGTTGACTCCGGACGATGTATTGGCGGGCGATTCGCCAGTCACGGTATTGTTGTTCCCACGACCTCCGGCCCCCGCGTTGAACCCGTGGCTGTGAGCCGGAACCTCGGTAGCGAGCAGCGTGTGATTCACCTCGCCGCCGGTCTCCCCCTCGATGTAGGAGCTGAGGCCGTTCCCCTGCCCGGCGCCGAGCGGCGCGCAGCCCTGGAGGTTGGGCAGCGCAAAATTCGAGGTCCCGTTCCCTCCGTAAGTGGTTCCCAGCAGTGAAAACAGGGCGGTGTTCTGCGAAATCGCAAGAATCTGCCCATTGCAGAACGCCCAGCCCGCCGGCGCGAAATTACCTGAGAATATGCGGATCTCCGCTAAGAATGGATTTGCCATGGAAGTTCGTCCTCCTAATTCCGGCTCGGGAAAATTCCCGTGATCGCAATGATATAGTTCACTACCAACACCGGCTGAATATTGCTGTGCGGCTGGCTGCCTCCCGCTAACCCTACAATGGAGCCGTTCATCTGGGGGCCGGGCGTAGAGCCATATGCCTGGACGGGCGAAGCGCTTGCCCCTGGAAGGTTCCCGCTCGGTGTGTTACTGTTCCCTCCCGCGCTCTGTGCCGCCACGAGGTGGGTATGGGGGCTCTGATTGCCATTCAGGATAACGCTCTCCGCGCCGCCGACTTGCCCCAGACTGACCTGATTACCGCTTCCCCCAGTGCCGAAATGGACCGGTGTGCGACCTCGCAAATCCGGCAGGTTGAAGGTAGTAACCCCATTCCCGCCGTAAGTGGTCCCCAGAATCGAAAACAGCGCCTGGTTCTGATTTATCGGCAAGGTCTGGCCGTTGCACAGCGCCCAACCCGTTGGCGCGAAATTGAAGCCCACCGCGCGAATTTCGCCAATATATTGTTCCGACATAAGTCTTACGTTCTCCTCTCCAGGAATTTCGCTGAGTTCCTAACCTTGGGACGGGAAGATACCAAACAAAGAGATGATGAAGTTGACGCACAGGAACGGCATGAGGTTGTTGTGCGGCTGCCCGCCACTGTTGGGTTGCACCATCCCGGCCTCCATCGGCGTGGCCGGCGTCGCGGCGACATACAGGTTAATGTTGCCCTGGCCGCCGGCGTAGACGCTGCCGGATGGAGAAGCCGAACTCGCCGCGCTTGCCCCTAGCACCGTGTGGTGATGGGAGGCGATCTGCTGTGTGGTCAGAGTTACATTTTCCGTCCCGGTAAGTTCGCCGATCACATAATTGCCGAGGCCGGGCCCTTGCCCCTGATGAACCGGCAGCCGGCCGCGCAGGTCGGGCAGGCCAAATGTGTTTTGACCGTCCCCGCCGTAAGTGGTGCCGATCAAATTAAATAACGCCTCGTTTTGTGAGATGGCGAGCAATTGCCCGTTGCACAGCGCCCAGTCCAACGGGGCGAAGTTGCCTGCGAACATGCGTATCTCGCCGACATAGGGACTTGACATTCACTGCCTCCTTCGAAAAACTTGTCAGAATTGGACAATCCAGTGTCCCGCGCCGTCAGACATCAGCCAGATGGAGCGCTTCACCGAATAACCGGTCACCGGCGATGGGAACGCACTATCGCCGACGATGATATGGTCGGTCCCCGCCGCAAACAGATTGATGCCGTTGCCAGTCCCGTTCGGATCCGCTCCGAGCACGTCGTTGCTCGCCGTGTAGAACTTGCACATCAGCACGATCGTCTTGCCTTCTACGTTGCCCGCCGGCAGGGTGATGTTGGCCGGCGACGCCCCGTTGGAAGTGTTGTCCACCAGGTAATAGATGTAAGGATCGGTACCGGGGATCACATAGCCGTTACTCCGCGTGGTGGGATCCAAGTTCATCACGTTGGAGTTGGCGGTCGGCCCGTTGGTCCCTTGATTCCCGGTTGGGCCTTGCGGCCCGGTGAGTCCCACAGTGCCGGTCGCTCCCTGAGTGCCCTGCACGCCGGTTGGTCCCGCTGGTCCGGTGGCTCCCGTCGGTCCTCTCGCACCGGCGGCCCCCTGGACTCCCTGAGTTCCCTGCGCTCCCGTCGGACCGCTTGCGCCCGTCGGCCCCTGCGGACCCGTCGGCCCCGTAGAGCCGATGGCGCCTGCCGCGCCGGCCGGCCCCGCCGGCCCTTGCGAGCCGGTTGGACCTGTCACGCCGGTGGGTCCGGTAGGTCCATTAGCGCCGAGGGCTCCGGCGGCGCCTGCCGCGCCGGCCGGCCCCTGCGGACCTTGCCCGCCCGTCGCGCCCGTTGGTCCCGTGGGTCCGGCGATCCCTTTCGGCCCGGCCGCGCCGGCCGGCCCCAGCGGACCGTTAGGGCCGACGCCGCCGGTGGGCCCTGTGGCGCCCGCCGGTCCCTGTGGCCCCGCACTGCCTTGCGGCCCCGTCGGTCCCGCCACACCTGCCGGCGAAATCCCACTGAGATCGAGCGCCGCCGGATGGCTGGTGGTGGTGGTCTCCTTACTGTCCAGCAGTATGGCAGTGGTCCCGCTGCCCGCGATCTCGATTCCAAAATTGGAACTCGGGCTGGCCAGCCAGCCGTTCACCAGCGCGGTGACGTCCACCAGGAGGAACGCGTTCGCCGTGTTGGCCGGCATGGATGCAAAGGCCGCGCCCACGGTCGGAGCCGAAGCGAAGGTAACTCCCCCTTCCGTCCAACCCGACGTAACCGTCGAAAAAGTCAGCGTCCCCGCGGTAGTCACTTTGTTGACATACACCCGCAGGTACGCCACGCTGACGCTGGTCACACCGGGGGATAGCGTGCTCAGGTCGAATTGCACCAGCGCCATATTGCCCGGGGCGATGCTCAGACTGGTAGCCCCACCGTAGTTGCTCGCCGCGTTCACTCCACTGATGTAAGTGTCGCCGGCCAGCGGCACATCCGCGGCCCACACCACCGGAAGCAGGAGCAGACCGGCTACGAGCAGAACCTTTGAGGTGCGTGCCAATGATTGGTTCTTCATCTTGTTCTCCTCTCGTATCGTTGCTACCGCTAATGGGAAGCCAGCAGGAGCCAGTTGGTCCCGTCGCTGATAAACTGCGCCGCAAAGCCTGTGGTGATCGATGTCACCAGGTCGTTGGGCGCCAACTGATGCTGCAGAATGTGGTCTGAACCCCCGCTGTGCACCGTGATGCTGGCTGTCGTGGGGTTAAACGCCGTCGCCTGGACCACCACCATCTTCCCTTTGAGCGTACCGGCCAACGGCAGTGTGATACCGGCTGCTCCGCTGCCGTTGTTGAGGAAATACACGTGGAACGTATCCGTACCCAGAATTGTGTCGCCGTTGGCGCGCGTCGCCGAGTCCACGCTGTAGGTATTGGTAAAGCCCGGCCCGGTGGCGCCGATGGGGCCCGCCGGGCCGGTTAGCCCTTGAGAACCGGTGGGGCCGACGGGCCCGGCGCTGCCCGCGGCGCCCTGCGGTCCAGCAATGCCCGCCGGGCCGGTGGCCCCGGTCGGACCCGCGGCGCCGTTGACACCCGTGGCACCGGCGG
>PLDO01000720.1 GCA_003136215.1 Bryobacterales bacterium | reverse complement strand
GCCGGTAAATGCCCGCGCCTTCGTAGAACCAACCGTCGCTCTGCGTGGCGTCCACGCGGACCAGCAGGACGTTCTTCGCGCCCGGGGTGGCGAAATCGGTCACGTCGAAGCTGAACGGGTCGTACCCGCCGATGTGCCGGCCGATGTAGAAGCCGTTGAAGATGACCGCGGCCTCGCGGTAGGCGGCGTCGAACTCCAGCGTGATGCGCTTACCGGCGTCGGAGGCCGGCAGTTCCAGGACCCGGCGATACCAGCCGATGCTCGTGGCGGGGTACGCCCGCCCCAGCGGATAGAACCCCTTGCTGGAGAGCGCGGGATCGTTCTGGAACGGCAATTCGATGGCCCAGTCATGGGGCAGATCGACGGACTTCCAGTCGGCGTCGTCGAAGAGCAAAGTGCCCACCGGACCGAAATTCCCCGACTTGGAGAAATTGCCCCGGAAATTGAAATCCTGCGCCAGATCGGTGGCGTGCCCGAAGTGAAAGCGCCAGCCGGAATCCAGCAGCAGGCGTTCCCGGCCGGCTCCTGGTACCGCGTTGGCGGGCGGCGCGCTCTGTGCCTGCGCTCCTTCGGCAATCGCCGTCTCCGCCGCCACCGCAACCGCGGCCGGCACGGCCAGACTGGTCTTAAACATATCCCGACGCGTCAAGTCCTTCATTCCGATCTCCAATCTTCCGGGCGCGTCGGCAACCGCTCCCTGACGGTCGCGGCTCTGATCGGAGCCGCGACCGTCAGGGAGCGGTTGCCTGGCGGGCGCCGTCTTCAGCAGAGTATTGTATCTGGAATCCCCTTTTTAAGTGGGATGGCCGGGCAGGCTTCAGCCGGCGGCGGTCCGGCGCAAAGACCCGCACATTGCGACATTTTAATCGGCGCAAGTGTGGCGAAACCGAAATGCCGGGTATATCGTCTTAAGTAAGGTTACGCGTCCGCCGGATAGTTGTGTCTTGCCGAAAGGGGAGTCTTCGCATGGCGCAGAGCGGGACAGTGCAACCGATGCCGCGCATCAGCGGGCAGATCATCATCGATGAATTGATCCGGAATATGGAACTGGGCCGCCTGGAGCTGGGCTACAGCATCCTGGTGCCCTGCATCTTCAGCGTATACCTGCACCCGGACGACTACGCGCGCCTGACCAGCGTGCAGGATCTTCTCCAGGAGGACGCCAAGCGCGCTCTCAGCGCCTGCCTGGCGGGATGGAACGCCGGTGGAGGACTGCTGCGGCGCAACGCCCCGCGCAAGGCGTGCCGGACGGCGGCCAACGGCTGGTGGATCGGGCTCTTCGCCGACAGCGAATCCACCGTGCCGCCGGGCGATGTCGAGATCCACTCCGAGCTGAACGATCGCGCCCAGCCGGGATATCGCGGCACCAAAACTACGCTGATCGAGCGAGCGCCATCGGTCACTTCCGCCCGCGTGGCGCGCGATCGCGAGCACACGCGCCTGCGCAGCGGCCCGGTTTTCGCGGAGATTCGCTACCAGGACGAGTCCGGCCGGCAGACCTACCTGGTCACGCAGAATGAGGTCTCCATCGGGCGCGGCGGCGAGGATCTGTGGGTAGACCTGGCGCTCTACACCACAGACGAGGTTTCGCGGGAGCATCTGCGGCTGCGGCGCGATCCGGCGAGTGGTGAGTTCAAGATTACCGACCTGAGCCGGAATGGAACCTGGGTGAACTCTCGCCGCATCGCGGGCAACGTCGAGGTCTCGCTGCCGGATCGCGCCGAAATCTCGCTGGCGGAAACAGTGAGCCTCACCTTCGAAGTGCGCCATGACTGAGCCTGCACTCGATTGCGGAGCTGCCACCCATACCGGACTGGTGCGCGAGCACAACGAGGATCGCTATTGGATGGACCCGGCGCTCGGCGCATTCCTGGTGGTGGATGGCGTCGGCGGGCAAGCCGCCGGCGAGCGCGCGGCCGAGATCGCCGTGGCGACGGTGGGGCATGCTTTAGCTTGCCAGCCGGCCGACGGGCCGGGCACCCCCGAAGCCCGCGTCCGCCAGGCCATCGCTTCCGCCAACAATCGCATCTACGCCGAGGCGCTTGAGAATCCCGAACTCGCCGGCATGGCATGCGTGCTGACGTTGGCGCTGGTGGAGGGAGAACAGGTCACCGTCGGACACGTCGGCGATTCGCGCCTCTACCTGATCGGCCCGGCGGCGATTCGGAAGGTGACCAGCGACCACTCGCCGGTCGGCGAGGTGGAGGATGCCGGAGAGATCGGCGAAGAGGAAGCTATGGCGCATCCGCGGCGCAACGAGGTGTTCCGCGACGTGGGAAGCTGCCCGCGCTCCGCCGGCGAGGCGGAGTTCATCGAGGTGCGGCAATTCGAACTCCCCGACCACGCGGCCATGCTGTTGTGCAGCGATGGCCTGAGCGACCATCTGACTTCGCGCCGCATCCGCGAGATCGCCGATCGCTATGCCGGGGACGCCGCGCAAACCGCGCGCTACCTGGTGGACGCCGCCAACCAGGCAGGCGGCAGGGACAACATCACCGTGGTGTTCGTCGCGGGCGGAGCGTTTCGCGCCGGGAGTGCCGCCACGCGGCCGCGGCTGGGCATCACCCGCATTCGCGCGAGCCGGCGTGTCTGGAGCGGGCGCGCCGCCTTTCTGAGTTACGGACTGCTGCTCGGCATGCTCCTGTGGGCCGTATTGCGCAGCTGGAGGATAAACCGATGAACCCTCCCACTCGCATCGGACCTTACGAAATCGTTCGCCGTCTCGGCAAGAGCATGACCGACGTGTACCTGGCGATGGACACCGTGGAGAACCGCAAGGTCGCGCTCAAGCTGATCGCGCACGGCGGCGACCGCGCCTCGCGCCTCATCATGGAGGCGGAGCGGCGCGGGGCGGCCATCCAGCAGGAGTTGCACACCAGCGACCCGCGGATGGTGGAGATCTACCAATACGGCGATCTGGACGGCTATTTCTTCGTGGCCATGCAGTTCGTCGAGGGGCGCACGGTGGCGGATGTCCTGGCGGCGGATCGCGTGGTGGACGCCTGCCGGGCGGCTGTCATCGCGCTCGAGATTTGCGAGCAGCTGGCCAAGTTTCACTCGTGGGAATCGGCCGTGGTGCATGGCGATATCAAGCCCTCCAACATCCACCTGAGCCCCAACGACACGGTGCGTCTATTGGATTTCGGCATCGCCAAAACATTGCGCGCCGACTGCAACGCCACCGGTCACGAGTTCGGCAGCCCGGGCTACTGCTCGCCGGAGCGGCTGGCGCGCGGCCAGGTGGACGCGCAGGCCGATTTGTGGGGGTTGGCCGCCACGCTCTACGAAATGCTGGCCGGTGTGCCGCCCTACCAGGCCGAAGATACGCGCAAGCTTGAGGGGCTGATCCGCTCCAAGCGGTCGCCGCGCGCCCTGCCCGCGTCGTGCCCGCCGGCGTTGCGCGCCATCGTTATGAAGGCGCTGGCGCCCGATGCCCGGCAGCGTTACCCCTCGGCGGTGGCGTTCCGCGCCGACCTGCAGCTCTTCCTGGAGCGCAAGCCGACCCTGGCCGAGACCCAGCGGCGGCCCAGGTGGAGCCCGACCGCCACGCTCGGGGCGGCGCGCGAGGCGCTGCGCCGCGTCACGCGAACCGCCCGGCGCAGGCAGTCGCGCACCCTGCGCGCACTGGGCGCGGCGGCTTACTTCGCCACCGGAATGCTGCTTTGGATCGGCGGCACCCTCGGCTGGCAGCTGTGGCAGGCGCGCGCCAGCGCGGCGCCCCGGCCCGTGGTGAAGGTGGTGCCACCGGAGAATCTGGCGCAGTGGTATGTGGCATCGGCCGACCGCATTCTGGATGCCTACCGCGCCAGCGCCCTCCCGGGGCTCCACGAGTTCGATTGGCCAAAGGCGGAAATCTGCCTGGAGCGCGCCGTACAGCTAGGCGCCGGCGACGACCTTACCCTCGCCAAGCTGGCGCTGGCGCGGGGGTACGCCACGCTCGAGCGCCTGAATGGCGCGCAGTATTCGGAAACCGCCGCCGCCTCGTTGCGTTTGAAGGCGCGCGACGAGTTCTTGCTGTCGTCGTCAAAGGCGCCTGCGGACGCCGCGCCGCACCTCGCGTTAGCCCGCGTCTATGTGTACTCGCTGCCCGATCCCGAAAAGGCCATGGCGGAGTTTGCGGCGGCCGAGCGGAGCGGCGCCGCGCTTGGCCCACGCGAGGTGGAGCAGCAGGGCGACGTCTACCGGATTCGGGCCGTTCAGGAACTGCCGCGCGATTGGCGCCAGGCCAGGCGCGATGCCGCCGTGGCGCGCGCCTTTTACCAACGCATTCCCGGCTTCGACGAGGCTGGCCGGCACCTCCGCGAACTGGACCGGATCCACGCGCCGGCACCGCGCAAGCCGCGCACGCGGAAGGTGGCCCGATGGCGGTGACGCGCAGTTGGAGTGCGCCGGGCACGGAGCCCGTGATGGTGCGCGTCCCGCGTCACCGGGCCTCTGTCGGGCTCGTATGGCTTGTGGCGGCGTCGCTCCTGGTGGCCGCCGCCCTGTGGTTTGTTTACCAGGCCAAGGTGCAGCGGATGTCCAGCGCGCCCATGCTGAATCTGAACCTGGTGACGTCGCCCGATGAGTTATTGCCGGTCCTGGAGTTCTTCCCCAATCGCGCGGAACTCGCGCCGCGGATTTACAGTTATCTGGAACGCGCCCGTCCGCTCGGCCACACCGGCGCTTTGACGGCGGTGATCCCGCGCCGCCAGTTCGCACGCGTCAAGCCGCTGATGGCCGTCCGCGGCCCCGCGGAATTTCGCGCCCAACTGGTGCGGTCGGCCCTTTTGTACTTCGCCGGATTCTACCTGGTGGCCCTGCTCTGGCGGCTCACGGGCTACCGTGGCGATACCGCGTTCCTGCCCGCCTTGCAGCTGCTCACGGGCTTCGGTTTCCTGCTGATGGTCAGCATGCGCGATCCCCTGCGCGACACGCTGGAGTTCCACAAGTTCGCCATCGGCGTGTTCCTCGGTTCCCTGTTGCTCGCCCTGCCCGCGTTCAAGATATTCGATTATCGCCGGCTGGCGGGATGGTGTTACACGCCGCTGTTCGCCGCCCTGGGCCTGTTCGGCCTGCTGATGGCGTTCGGGCGCGGACCGGCGGGTAACGACGCCAAAGTGAACCTCGGTATGTTCCAGCCGGTGGAGCTGATCAAGATCCTGTTGGTGATGTTCCTGGCGGGTTACTTCACGCGCCAGTGGCAGCGCCTGCGCGATCTGCGCGAAGCGCGCGTGCCGGGCGGGCGCGTGGCCCGAGCCGAGCACGTCATTCCGGTCCTGGTGGCCACGGGCATTTCGCTGGCGCTGTTTTTCGTGCTCAAGGATCTGGGGCCGGCGCTGGTCACCCTCTTCGTGTTCCTGGCGGTGTTTACCGTGGCGCGCGGTAAACCCGCGTTCGCCATCGCCTCTCTCGCCCTGATGGTGGTGGCCGTAGCCGCGGGGTATCGCGCCGGGACGCCGCACACTGTGGCGCAGCGCATCGATATGTGGCTCTCCCCTTGGGATAACGAGGTCCACGGCGGCGATCAACTGGCGCACGCGTTGTGGGCGTTTGCTACCGGCGGCCCCACCGGCAGCGGCCCCGGATGGGGAGACCCGGGCGTCATCCCCGCCGGGAACACCGACCTCGTGCTGCCGGCCATCGGCGAAGAGTGGGGCTTTGCCGGCGTGGCCGCGGTGTTTGCGCTGTTCGGCTTTTTGATCTGGCGGGGGATTCGCGCCGCGCAACGCGCGGACACCACCTATGGCCTCTTCCTGGCAACGGGGCTGACTATGCTCATCGCCTGCGAGATGCTGCTGATCTCTGCTGGAGTCCTCGGAGCGCTGCCGCTTTCCGGCGTGGTCTCGCCGTTTCTCAGTTCGGGGAACACCGCCATGGTGGCCAACTTCCTGGTGTTTGCGCTGCTGGCGGCCGTCAGCAATTCGGCGAAGGCCACACAGCCGCTGGAATTGCGGGCGCCTTTGCGCCGTCTGAAAATAGTGCTGGCCGCCGCCGCCGCCATCCTGCTGGGGTTCGCGTTGCGCTACCAGGTGCTGCGCGATACTGTGTATCTCTCGCGCGACGCGCACGCCTTCGAAGAGGACAACGTCAAGCGCCCGCAGCACAACCCGCGCATCAACTCCCTGGCGCGCGAGATCCCGCGCGGAACCATCTACGACCGCAACGGCGTGCCCCTCGCCACCAGCGACTGGCAGGAACTGGAGCGGCATCGCGATGCCTACGCCGCGCTCGGCGTTTCGCTGGAGACGGCGGACAGCCGGTTCGACAGCCGCCATTACCCGTTCGGCGCCGCCACGGTCCACCTCACCGGCGATTTGCGTACCGGCGAGAATTTTCACGCCTCTAACGCCAGCGTCGTGGAACACGACGCCAATCGCCGCCTGCAAGGGTATGAGTACGCCGAACTGGCTCCCCTCATCCGCTACCGACATCACCCGCATAACGCCGGCGTCGCGCGCATTCTGGCGCGCGATCGCGGGCTGCGGCTGACCGTGGATATCCGGCTGCAAGTGCGCGCCAAGGAGATTCTGGAACGCCACCTGAGTCAGGCGGGAGTCTCTGCCGGAGCGTTGGTCGTCATGGAGGCGGAGACGGGCGACATACTGGCCATGGTCAGCACACCGTCCGCCAGCCCGCCTGCCGTGCGCGCCGCGGCGCCCACGCCGGACGAACTGCTCGATCGCGCACGCTACGGGCAGTATCCGCCGGGTTCCACATTCAAGCTGGTGACCGCCATGGCGGCGTTGCGCGCCGACCCCTCGCTCACCCGCCGCACCTATCTGTGCCGCCCGCTGGGCGACGGGCGCTCGGGGACCACCATCGCGGGCTGGAATCGCGCCATCAAAGACGATATCGGGGATCGCGCGCACGGCACGCTCGATATGGAACGCGCCATCGCCGTCTCCTGCAACGCCTATTTCGCTCAACTCGGGGTGCACGACGTGGGGTCCAAGGCTCTGGCGGAAATGGCGGACCGGCTCGGTGTGTCTACCGGCGATGCCGCGGCGCTGCGCCAGGCGCTGCCCTTCGCCGCCTACGGGCAGGGTCCGGTGCTGGTTACGCCCTTCAAGATGGCGCGCGTGGCGGCGGCTATCGCCGCCGGCGGGCGGATGCCCGAAGGCCGCTGGATCAGTGGCGACGGCAATCCGCGGCAGGACGCTCCGCTCGATGTGCTGCCGGAGGCGCAGGCGCTGTTTCTGGCGGGCGCCATGCGGCGCGTGGTCACCGAGGGCACGGCGCGCCACGTCATGGCGGGCAGCGCCGTCGCCTTCGCCGGCAAGACCGGTACCGCGCAACTCGACAGCGGAATGCCGCATGCCTGGTTCATCGGCTTTGCGCCGTTCGACGGAACGCCCCAACGGCGGCTGGCGTTTGCGGTGATCGTGGAACACGGCGGCTACGGAGGGCGCATCGCGGCGCCAATCGCCCGCGAAGTCATGGAGGCGGCCAAAGGGTTGGGATTGCTATGAACTTGACGGAATTCCTGGAGAAGTGGGGACAGACGGTTTTCGAAAAGCCGCTGGCCCGGACCGTGCCGCTGGAGAGTCCCCGGGAGTTGGCGGAGATCCGCTTCGCCGTGTTGGAAGAGGTGCGCCGCAACTCCTACCGCGCGGGCGCCCGCATGGTGTTTCCCTTCGACCTCGTCCGCGTAAGCATGCGCGGCGTGGAAGAGAGCCGCCGCGAAATCTTCGCGGGCCGCTTCTTTCGCAGCTACCTGGAGCACGAGATTCAGGGAAAACTGCGCGCCGATTCCGTGCGCTTTCCCGAGCGCTTGCGGGTGGAAGTAGAGGTCGCGACCGGCGTGCCGCTGCCCAACGAGGCGTGGCTGACGGTCGTCGCCGCATCGCAGGAGCAGCCGGCCGGGTCCGGCAAACCGGCCCGCCTGGTAGTGCGGCAGGGCAGCGCCAATGCGGCCGAACTGCCCATCGAGAAGGCGCGGGTGCATGTCGGGCGCGAAGTGGACGTGTATCGCAACGGCGGCATGGCCCGGCGCAACGCCC
>PLDO01000093.1 GCA_003136215.1 Bryobacterales bacterium | reverse complement strand
TCGTGCGATGCGGACTGGCGCGCCGCGGAGCGCGCTGCTACCTGGCGGTGCGCGGCGGACTGGATGTACCGCTCGTGATGGGCAGCGCCTCGGTACATCTGACCACCGGCGTGGGTGGGCGGGCGCTCCGGCGGGGCGACGTGCTCCCCATCGGCGCCCGCCAGGTGCGCCGGCCCCGCAAGCCGGCCCACGGGGTTCCGGCACGCCAGGCGGTGGCCTGCCTGCGGACTACCGCCGGACCGCAGGCACAGTGGTTCGGCGGCGAACTCGACCGGCTCTATGGGGCCGGCTACCGCGTCAGCGAGGAATCCAATCGCATGGGAATCCGCCTGCAGGGTCCGGCGCTGCTCGCGCCGGGTGGGCACATGATCACCGAAGGGGTGGCTTTGGGCGCGGTGCAGGCGCCGCCGGACGGACAGCCCATTATCCTGTTCGTGGAACACCAGACCACCGGCGGGTATCCCAAGCCGGCCAATGTGATTTCGGCGGATTTCTGGCGGCTCGGCCAATTGCGGCCGCGCGACGAAGTCCGCTTCGAGCGCATCACCATGGAAGGCGCGCTCGGCTTGCTGCGCGAGCAGGAGGAGTGGCTATATTCGCTATGAACATCGACCTGAACTGCGATATGGGGGAATTGGACGACGCGGCGCACGAGGCGGCGTTGATGGCGTACATCACCTCGGCCAACATCGCCTGCGGCGGGCACGCCGGCGACGCGCGGACCATGGAGCGCACGGTGCGCCTCGCCATCGCGCGCGGTGTGCGCATCGGCGCCCACCCGGGGTATCCCGACCGGGAGAATTTCGGTCGAGTGGAAATCCTAATGACCCCAAAGGCCATCGAGGATGAGGTGTATGCCCAGGTTGTGCGCCTCGATGAAATAGTACTTTCGTTTGGAAGTACTATGTTTCACGTGAAACAACATGGCGCACTCTATAATGTCGCGGTGCGCAACCGGGAGGTGGCGCGCGCCTGCGCGCTCGGGGTGGCGCGCTGGAACCCCCGCGCCACTCTTTTCGGCCTCGCTGGGTCCCCCATGCTCGACGTTTGGCGCGAGATGGGCATGACGGTGGCGGGCGAGGCGTTCGCCGACCGGCGCTACGAAGCCGACGGCACATTGCGCTCGCGGAAACTCCCCGGCGCCTTGATTACCGACCCCGCGGAGGCGGCTGCACAGGCCCTGCGCTTCGCCCGCCAGGGTCTGGCGGAAACGATTTGCGTGCACGGCGACACGCCGGGAGCGGTGGAAATCCTGAAAGCGTGCCGCGAGGCGTTAACATAAGGGTGATGAGGTTCCTGCTCGCCCTGGCGTTCGCCGCACCGCTTTTCGCGCAAACAACTAACTGCTATGTGGTCACACCGTCCAGCTTCAACCTTCTCACCGCGGCCACCTACACCAGCACGGTTCAAGTGGCGAATGCTGCCGGACAAGCGTGCGGGGACTACAACGTAAAGGTCCTCCCGCAGTATGATTGGCTGCACATCCAGGGGGACAAGGTCTCCGGAACCCCGGGCGACTCGGGCGTCAGCTTCACCGTCGACCAAAACCCGCTCGCCACGGCGCGTTCCGGGTTCATGACCATCGCGCTACAGACCGTGACCGTCTTCCAGGCCGGCGCGGTCTGCACCTTCAGCATGACGCCCGCCAGCCAGAATTTCCCGGTAGGCGGCGGCGCCAACACGTTCCAGGTGCAGGCCAATTGCCCCTGGCAGCCCACCAGTAACGCAACATGGATCACCGTGCCCGCGAACGGCATCTCCGGCGTTCCGGTCAGCTATTCGGTGGCGGCCAATACCTGTGCCACCGGGCGCAGCGGAGCCATCTCGCTGCTGCAGACGAATTTGACAACCCCGCCCACGCTCGCCGTCACGCAGGACGGATCGCCAAACAACCTGACACTTTCGGCGTACAGCGCGACCGTGGCGGCGCCGGCCAGCGACGGCCGCATCACCGTCACCACCGGCGTTGGCTGCTATTGGAGCGCGACCACGAACGTTAGCTGGATCCAGATCACGTTTGGCGGCAGCGGCACCGGCAACGGCGGCATCTCCTACCATGTGCTGGACAACACCACTGCGCAGCGTACCGGCAGCATTCAGGTGGGTGCTCTCACGTACACCATCACCCAACTGGCTCCCGCCGCCCCGTCCCCGTCGTTGAAAAGCGTAGCCAACGCCGCCAATTACAATGCCGACGCGGTTTCGCCCGGAGAGATTGTTTCCCTCTTCGGCGACAACATGGGTCCGGCTTCCATCGTGATCACACAAGCGGGGGACATCAGCAACGGAGTCTTCCCGAATACGCTGGCCGGCACGCAAGTGCTGTTCGACGGTGTGCCCGCGCCCCTGCTTTTCACGCTGAAGGGACAGGTCAGCGCGGTTGTGCCCTACGGGGTCGCCGGTAAGACCAGCACCCAGGTGCAGGTGTCGTATCAAGGCGCCCTTTCGAACACCATGCCCATGACGGTGCAAGCCGCCACTCCGGCAATCTTCTCCCTGGACTCCAGCGGCGTGGGGCCGGGCGCGATCCTGAACCAGGATCTATCCACCAATTCCACCGGTAACACCGCCGCGCCGGGCTCGGTGATCGCCCTCTATTGCACCGGAGGCGGTGTCACCGCGCCGGCCACCAAAGATGGCGAGGTGGTCGGCCTGCCGTTGCGCTACCTGACGCAGACCGCCTCGGCGACCATCGGCGGGGTGGATGCCTCCGTCACGTTTGCCGGGGCGGCGTATGGAGCGGTAGCCGGATTAACCCAGATCAACGTGGAAGTCCCCGCCTCGGTAACTCCGGGGATCGCTTTGCCGGTGATTGTGAAAATTGGCGATTTCGCCAGCACCGGCAGCGTCACGGTTGCGGTGAAGTAGCGGCTCGGAAGCCCATCCGGCCGGCGTTGCGGTTGCGGGCCTGTCCCACCGCGGATGATATACTGCGATTCAACTGGAGGCTTTCATGAATCGGCGGCATTTTCTGGGTGCGGGTATGGCCGGCGCCATTTCCCTTCACCGCTTCCCTTATCCCCTCTTTGCGGCAGCCAAGGCGAAGAACGCCACGGACCGGGTCTTGCTGGGACCGCGCAAGATCGAGGTCAGCCGGATGGCGATGGGCACCGGCACTAACGGCGGCGGCGGCAGTTCGAACCAGACCCGCAAACTGGGCTACCACGGTGTCGCTGAGATGTTCCGGGCAGCCTTCGACCAGGGCATCAACTTCTGGGATTCCGCCGACCAGTACGGCAGCCACACCTACATCCGCGAAGCGCTCAAGACCGTGCCGCGAGACAAGGTGGTGATCCTGACCAAGACCAATTCCACCACCGCCAGCGCAATAAAGGCCGATATCGACCGCTACCGCCGCGAACTCGGCGTGGACCAGATCGACATCCTGCTGCTGCACGCGCAGCAGGCGGGCGATTGGAACGTGCGCATGCGCCCGTGCATGGACGCGATCAGCGAGGCTCGCGACCGCGGCACGGTGCGCTCCCACGGCACCTCCTGTCACTCGCTCGCCGCCCTCAAGACGGCCGCGGCCGAGCCGTGGGTGGAAGTGGACCTGGCGCGCCTGAATCCCGCCGGACTGCACATGGATTCCGACCCGCAAACCGTCGCCAGGGTGCTCCTACAGATGAAACAGGCGGGCAAGGGCGTGGTCGGGATGAAGATTCTGGGGCAGGGCGATCTGCGCGCCAAGGCTGACGAAGCCCTGCAATTCGCCATGGCGCAGGATTGTCTGGATGCCATCACCATCGGCAGCGAGAGCCGCGGCGAAATGGAAGACCTCCTGCGCAAGATTCCCGCCGCCAGCGTGCGGGGGTAGCGGCAAGCGTCGACACGAGTGTCGACGCGGCAGACACAAGTGTCTGCGCCACAAACAGAAAAGAATAGTGAGAAATCCATCAGGCGGCTTCACTTCTTTAGGAGGAGCGTGCCGGATTTAACGCATTCGTATCCGCAGGCACTCTGCTTACACGAAATCACAATCCCTGTCATTGTCCCGTGACATAGCGGAGTTATAATTAAAGAAAGTTAACAACAGAGGAGTGTGCGGTATGCGATCACGGATTCTGTTTATCTCCGAACGCCAGGAAGACGCCCGGCATCTCACACAAATGCTGCACGCACTGCCGTTGAAGTTGGAGCACGTTGCATCGCTGGACCTGGCGCGTACGCGCCTTAACCGGCAAGATTACGACGTCATTCTCACCGAAGCCGCCCTGCCCGATGGCAAGTGGCAGGACGTGCTGCATCTGGCACGCGATGGCCCGCGGGCAACCGAAGTGATCGTCACCGATCCCCAGGCGGACGCCCGTTTCTGGGCCGAAGCGCTCAACCTGGGCGCTTACGATTTGCTGGCCCAACCGTTCTACGAACCCGAAGTGCGCCGCATCCTGTATAACGCCTGCTCGCGGCCGCCTTTGCAGACGTCACGGATGGATGCCTAACAGCCTTTGCGGATCACCACCCTGGCAAACACCGTTCCCAAAGCCACCGTCGTCGCCGCCGTTCCGGCGATCATGTATTCCAGCGGCCGGTGCGGCGGAGGGATGAGCCAGAGGAGGCACCTGGCCAGTGCCGCCACCGCCAGCAGGCCGCCGAAGGCCACCAACACCGCACGCTGGAATTTCAGCTTCACTACTCCATTTTAGATGGGGCGCGGGCTGGTACGGCTGGTAAACTCATACATGAGGGTGTTGGCAGGCTCCATAACAAAAGTAAGCGTGGCGGCGGCACTGGTCATGCTCTTCGGTTGTTCCAACAAGGGACCGCCGCGGGCGCAACCGGTCGGCGAAGCCTTCGTTGGTCCGGCCCTCCTCAAGATCCGCAGCGACATTTCCCTGCAATCCTCCACGGTGACCACCGTCAAGCATGGCGACCGGCTGGAGATTCTCCAGACGCGCCGCCGCTTCATCCGCGTACGCACGCCCAGCGGCGCGGAAGGATGGACCGACGAGCGTCAACTGCTGGCCGCCGGAGACATGGACTCTCTCCGCGAATTGACCGCGCACGCCGCCAAACTGCCATCCCAGGGAGTCGCCGCCACCTACGCGCCGCTCAACATCCATACTCAGCCGATATTGTCCTCGCCCAGTTTCCTGCAACTCAAGGAAAACGAAAAATTCTACGTACTGCAATCCATCGTGCTGCCGCGGTCCGATGCCCCGCGTAAGTCCCTGATGCCGCCGGTTCCAAAAAGGCCCAAGGGACCGCCCAGGAAGGAAGCGAAGAGAGCGCCCGCGGTTCCGCCGCCGCCCATGCCCAAACCGCCCTCGCCGCCGGCCGACTGGCTGGAACTGTCGAAGACCGAGCGCGACGAAGCCGATGCCGAAGCCGAGCAACTCCCGCCCCAAAAGCTCGCGCCCCGCACCGATGGCTGGAGCCTCATCCGCACGCCCTCCGGGCAATCCGGCTGGGTGCTGACACGCCTGGTCTCCATGGCTATCCCCGACGAGGTAGCGCAATACGCCGAGGGCAAACGCATCGTCAGCTATTTCCCGCTCGGCGAGGTTCAGGACGGCGATCAAAAGAAAAACATCTGGTTGTGGACCACCACCGCCGACAGCAAACAGCCGTGGGATTTCGACAGCTTCCGCGTTTTTGCGTGGAGCCTGCGCCGGCATCGCTATGAGACGGGATATATCGAGCGGAATCTGAAGGGGTACTCGCCGGTGCTGCTCAAGGAGGTGGAACTGACATCCAAGAGCGGCATGTCGCGGTACCCGGGGTTTTCCGTCTGTATGGAAAAGAAAGACGGCCAGCGTGTCCGCCGGGAATACGCGCTGCTGGGCGTGGCCATCCGCTTCGCCGGCGATCACCCCTGCGAGGCTCCCCCCCCGCCGCCAACTTTGCAGAACCCCACGCCCTTGCCCGTCTCCGAAGCCGCGCCCTCCCAACCGAAGCCGGGTCTGGTGGAGCGCCTGAAGCAGCGCTGGCACGCATTCAGCGGCAAGTGACGCCTCGCGCTAACCCCAATCCCGATGCGATGTGATACTACTCTGTTGCAGGAGAGTGCGTATGACGACGGTTCGGGCTCTGGCGGTAGTCGCGATGGTTGGCGGTTTGGCGTGGGCACAGGCTGGGGATAAGTCCACGCCGGCCACGTCCAACGTACCGGGGGCGCAATATCCGCGAATTCAGCCGGATCTTGGGGTCACATTCCGGGTGAACGCGCCCTTGGCGCAGAAGGTGCAAGTGAAGCCGGGCGGGGACGGATTGGGCAAGGCTCCGTTCGATATGGTGCGCGACTATCAGGGGGTCTGGACGGTGACGACGCCGCCGGCGGCGCCGGGCTTCCACTACTACTTTCTGCTGGTGGACGGTTTTCAGTGCAACGACCCGGGCAGCCAGAGTTATTTCGGCTGGAACACGGAGACCAGCGGCGTGGAAGTGCCGGACCGGGTAGACTTTTACGAGGCCAAGGAAGTGCCGCACGGCGAGGTGCGGGCGCGCTGGTACTGGTCCAGGACGACGGGCCAGTGGCGGCGGGCGCAGGTGTACACGCCGGCGGACTACGACACGAGCGGCGCAAAGCGTTACCCGGTGCTGTATCTTCAGCACGGCTCGGGGGAAAACGAGACGAGCTGGGTGAAGCAGGGGCGGGTCAGCTTCATCCTGGACAATCTGATTGCGGCGAAGCGGGCGGCGCCGATGATTGTGGTGATGGAAAACGGGATGGTGGCCGTCAAACCCGGCGCGGCGCCGGTGGAAGCGGCAGGGGCGGGGCGCGGGAATAGCCGGAACGGCGCGTTCGAAGAGGTGGTGATGAACGATCTGATCCCAATGATCGACAGCACGTACCGCACGGTGGCGAATCGCGAGCAGCGGGCGATCGCGGGCCTATCGATGGGGGCGGGGCAGGCGATGCAGATCGGCTTGAGCCACCTGGACAAGTTCGCGTATATCGGGTCGTTCAGCGGCGGGGTTCGCGGGACGGATCCGAAGACCGCGTACAATGGCGTGTTCGCCGATGCGGCGGCATTCCAAAAGAAGGTGAAGCTGCTGTGGTTGGGCGCCGGTATCGCCGAGGCAGCGTCGCACCAGGCCAACCAGGCATGGCACGAGACGCTGGAAAAGGCGGGGATCCAGAACGTGTTCTTCGAGTGCCCGTTCGCGCACGAATGGCAGACATGGCGCTACGACTTGCAGGATTTCGCGCCGCGGCTGTTTCGTTGAGGAGGGGGAAGACAGGCCAGGAGGCCTGTCCTACATGAAGCTGGCGATCATCGGGTACGGTAATGTGGGGCGCGCGCTGGCGCGGCTGTTGCGGCAGAAGCGCAAGGAGTTTCCCTTCACGATCACGGGAATCCACACGCTGCGGCACGGCACGGCGGTGGACGCGGCAGGTCTCGCGGACAAGGTCACGGAGGCGGCGGAGTTCGGACCGCGGGCTGCGAGCGTGGAGGAATTCCTGGACGCGGCGCGCGCGCAGGTGGCGGTGGAGCTGACGACGCTCAATCCATCCACCGGCGAGCCGGCAACGGGGCACATCCGGGCGGCGCTCGGGCGGCACATGCACGTGGTCACGGCGAACAAGGGGCCGATCGCACACGCTTATGCCGCGTTGCGCGACGAGGCGGCGCGGGCCGGCGTAGGGCTGCGCTTCGAATCGAGCGTGATGGATGGAGCGCCGGTGTTCAACCTGTGGCGCCACACGATGCCCGGAGTGAAGGTGTTGGGGTTCACGGGGGTGCTGAATTCGACGTCGAAGGTGGTGATCGAGACGATGGAGCGCGGGGGGAGCCTGGATGCGGGCCTGGCCGAGGCGCGGAGGATGGGAATCACCGAAGGGGACGGGGCGTACGACCTGGAGGGTTGGGATTCGGCGGCGAAAACGGCGGCGCTGGCCAACGTGCTGATGGACGCGCGGACGACGCCGCAACTGGTGAGCGCGCGCGGCATTACGCGTTTGACGCCGGAGCGCGTGATGGAGATCGCGCGTGGCGGAAAGACAGTGCGGCTGGTGAGCCGCGGACGGCGAAATGGCGGCAGCGTATCGCTGCGCGTGCGCGCCGAGGTGCTGGAGCGGAACGACCTTCTGGCGTGCACGCCGGGGACCAGCAACCTGATTCTGTTCCACACGGATTTGATGGGCACGTTCGGAACGGTGTCGCTGGAGCCCGGGGTGGAACAGACGGCGTATGGCGTATTCAGCGACCTGGTGAGCTTGCTGTGAGGCGCGGGCCGGTCCGAGCTTCGCTCGGATGCACAAGGCGGAGCCTTATGCCACTATTTCTGGTCTTCCGGCTCGGGTTTGATGCTGCCTTCGGTGAGCAGCGACATCGAGTTTCCGCTGGCCGGCCCGAGCAGGCCGGTTTTCAGGTAGAGCAGCAACTTATCGCGGGTGTCGGTGATATCGAGGTGGCGCATGGTGAGCTGGCCGATGCGGTCTCGCGGTGAGAACGTCGATTCGCCTTTCTCCATGGTGAGCCGCTCGGGTTTGTAGGTGAGGTTCGGGCTGGTGGTGTCGAGAATGGAATAGTCGTTGCCGCGGCGGAGTTCCACGGTGACTTCACCGGTGACGGCGCGAGCCACCCAGCGCTGCGCGGTTTCGCGGAGCATCATGGATTGCGAATCGAACCAGCGTCCCTGATAGAGCAGGCGGCCGAGGCGGAGCCCGTTGATGCGGTACTGCTCGATGGTGTCTTCGTTGTGAATGCCAGTCACCAGGCGTTCGTAGCCGATGAAGAGCAGCGCCAGGCCGGGCGCTTCGTAAATCCCGCGGCTCTTGGCTTCGATGATGCGGTTTTCAATCTGATCGCTCATGCCGAGGCCGTGGCGGCCGCCGATGGCATTGGCCTCGAGCACGAGCTGCACCGGGTCGTCGTAGGTGACGTGGTTGAGCGCCACCGGCTGGCCTTCTTCGAAGCGGATGGTGACCACTTCCGGCTTGATGGCCACATCTTCGCGCCAGAAAGGCACTCCCATAATGGGCTCGACAATTCTGACGCTCTTGTCGAGATGTTCCAGATCTTTGGCTTCGTGAGTGGCGCCCCAGATATTGGAATCGGTGGAGTACGCCTTTTCCACGCTCATCTTGTAGGCGAGACCGTGGCCGAGCATGTACTCGGACATTTCCTTGCGCCCGCCGAGCTCATCGATGAAGGCCTGGTCGAGCCAGGGCTTGTAGATGCGCAGCGCGGGGTTGGCCAGCAGGCCATAGCGGTAGAAACGCTCGATGTCGTTGCCTTTGAAAGTGCTGCCATCGCCCCAGATGTGGACGTCGTCTTCTTTCATGGCGATGACCAGCATGGTGCCCGTGACGGCGCGTCCGATGGGCGTGGTGTTGAAGTAGTGCACGCCGGCGGTGGAGATGTGGAATGCGCCGGATTGCAGGGCCGCGATGCCTTCGGCGACCAGTTGTTTCCGGCAATCGATGAGGCGCGCCTTTTCGGCGCCGTACTGCAAGGCGCGGCGGGGGATCTCGTCGTAATCGGGTTCGTCGGGTTGGCCGAGATTGGCGGTGTAGGAATACGGAATGGCGCCCTTGGCGCGCATCCAATGGATGGCGGCGCTGGTATCGAGTCCGCCGGAGAATGCCAGGCCGACCTTTTCACCCGCGGGCAGGTTCTGAAGAATGTTTCCCATGTGAAATATACAGGATAGCGTGCTAGCGGCCTAGGAACACGATCTTGTAGTGTTTGACAGTTTAGCGCAAGATTGCGCGTGGGAAGAAGTCCGAGCTTCGCTCGGATGGACAAGGCAGAGCCTTATCCCACTGCGGCCCAAGCCCCCTGGACGACGGCTGGCCAAGCGTGCTACATCTTTGGCGTTGAGGAGGGCATGCGAGTGCACGAGAATGGTTTTTCCAGGCGATATTTCTTTTATGGAACCCTGCTGGCGGGCGCGGTTCCGGCCGGGGGCTTCGGCAGCACACCGTCGCTATCCGCCTTGGGGTACAAGTCTCTCAACGAGAAATTGAACATCGCAGCGATTGGAGTGGGCACGCGGGGACCGGCGATCCTTCAGGGAGCCGCCCCGACGGAGAACATCGTGGCACTGTGCGATGTCGATGAAGTGAGAGCGGCACATGCATTCGAAACTTACCCGAAGGCGAGCAAGCACAAAGACTACCGGACGATGCTCGACAAGGAGGGCAAGAACATCGATGCCGTGATGATCGCCACTCCGGACCACATGCACACGCCCATCGCGCTGCTTTGCATGCAGCACGGCAAGCACGTCTATTGCGAGAAGCCGCTGACCCGCACGGTGTCGGAAGCGCGGCTGCTGGCCGACGCCGCGGTGAAGTATAAAATCGCCACGCAGATGGGCAACCA
>PLDO01000390.1 GCA_003136215.1 Bryobacterales bacterium | reverse complement strand
CTACGGAGCAACTATAAGGGAGTGGTTGCCGCCCAAAGGAACAGTTTCTCGCGGTCGCGGACCTAGCCTGAAGGGCGCACCGCGCGTTCAGCGAACTTCTAAGAACCGCTGGTACGCTTGGTCCGCTTCCGGGTCCGGCGCATGCGGGTGCTGCAGATAAATCCCCACCCACTTGCGCGCCCTCGGAAAATCCCCGATCTTGGCGAAGACCTGCCCGAGACTGCGCGCGCAGCGCGCGTATTCGGGCTCATGCTCCATGTGCAGCCCGCACTCGTCCTCCATATGGGTCAGGACATCGAGCGAGTTCAGGGGCTGCACACCGGCTGGAGCCGTGCGCATGAAGACCAATGCCTGGGGGTCGTTGTAGACCAGTTTCCAGGTGGTTTGCGCCGGGTCGGCAAGCGCCGGGGCTAGAAGATACACCGGACCTGTGGAATATTCGAAGGTGTTCATGACGATCACCTGTATGCCATAGCGGTCCAACAAATCCTCTCCGCTGGGCATGCCGTCGGACGCGTCGTGGTTGTAGAGAATGCGGATGTAATCCTGAAAAACCGATTCGCTGAGAGCCCTGCCGTCGATGAAGGTCCGTTGCCCCGGCCATAATCGCCAGATCAGGTAGCCGCCGTACTCGTAGGTGTTGAACATGGGCTGCGTGACATTGTGGAGAGCCAGAAAATCGGCCGCTCCCTGGGGAACTTTCCACAAGGCGGCGTGCCATTGGAAGAAACTGCCGCGGACGATGCCAACCCCGAGTCCGGCGGCAAGGAGCGCCGTCAGGGCGTAAGGAGTCGCTGCGGGCACGGGGATTTTCCACGGCAGGTAAGCCGCGATCAGGATGGGCGCGACCAATGCCACCAATGCGGTATTGCGCTGCGCGGTCAGCGCAGCCGCGGCGAATGCCGTGAAAATCAGCCAGTCGGCGATACGCACCCGTCGGCGCGCCCAAACCAGCACCCCAGCAGCCGCCACCAGCAGCACGGAGAAGGGACTGGGGGGCCACAGCGAAGGCCGCGCCCATTCGAGCAGCAGCGACGTAAGGTAACTATGCTGGTAATCCAGCAGAGTGCGCAGAACCTGAAATCCGTTGGGATTGAGCGCGGAGCCGAGTACGGCAAGTCCGCTGGCGAACCACAACGCGGTTTCGTGCCGCCGCAGGACGATGGATTCCGCGCACCACGCTCCGATCACCACCCATCCAAGAAAATAACCGCTGTGACAGTTTGCCCAGATGACAAACAGCGGCGGCAGCAGCCACAGCGGGCAGCGGAATTCGAGGATGACCATGGTGGCAGCGAGCAGCAGCCAGGTGAACTGATACGGACGGTCCAGCGCGAATGTCTGCGCCACGCTGGCGGAAGCTAGCGTGACGGCCAGGGCGGCGAGGACATTGCCGCGCCGCCGCCAGGCAATCAGCCCGGCGAGCGCGCAAAACGCGGTCAACGCGATTGCCCGGGCCGCCACTATTCCCGCGCTGCCGCCTGCTCGCCATACGGCGTAGAATATCACCTGCGCCAGCCACTCATGCGTCAGATTGAACTGGCGTGTCCGGGCCTCGCCCGGATAGGCGTCATGCGCCTTTGCCGTGGTCCACGCAAACGGGTCTGGAACCGGTAGCGAGTGCTTCTCCACGATGTATTGGCCCGTGCGCAGGTGCCACCAGAAATCGGAATCGTAGATTTCGCGGGAGAAAAGCCCAAGCAGCAGGATTCCGCAGAGGGCCACTATCAGCCAGCCCAGTCGGCCGGAAAGCGCGGGCGCCAGTGGTTGCGCAACGGGTGGGGCGACACGCGCGCGCTTCGGCATTTACCAGACCAGTCGCCGGAACGGGCCAACGAGGAGCACGCCCCATCATAGTACACTGCGAAGCCACAGGACGTCGGCAGCGGTCACCATCCCCAACTGCTTGACCATACGCAGGGTGCGCGTGGTACACTGATTCTTTACTCCAGCGGTTCCGACGCACTCCGTGTGTTCCGGCTCCCAAGAGCGAGGTTTGCATGCACGCGATCATCGAGACAGGCGGAAAGCAGTATCGGGTAGCACCCGGTGATGTGATCCGCGTCGAAAAACTGGCCGGCGACATCGGCTCCGAAATCGAGCTTGCCGTCAAGGCATCTTTTAAAGAAGGCGGCGAATTGGTTTCCGGCGGCAAAGTGACCGGCACGATCGTCGGCGCCGACCGGGCAGCCAAGATCCTGGTCTTCAAGTTCAAGCGCAAGAAACAGTACAAGAAAACCATCGGGCACCGCCAGTCCTACACGGAAGTGAAGATTGGCGAGGTGGTGGCGTAGGTAACGTATGGCACACAAAAAAGGTCTAGGCAGTTCCAAGAACGGGCGCGATTCGAACGCGCAGCGGCTGGGCGTGAAGGTCTTCGGCGGCCAGTTGGTACCGGGCGGCAGCATCATCGTGCGCCAGCGGGGCACCAAGCTGAAGCCGGGCACCAACGTCGGTTGGGGCAAGGACGACACCCTGTTCGCCAAGGTCACCGGCGTGGTGGAGTTCAAGGACCGCGGACGGATGGGCAAGTTCGTCAGCATCCAGGCAAGCGCAACCGCATAACCCTCCTTTGAGCCGAACGGGCCGCCGGCAGCAGAACACGCCGGCGGCTTTTCCATGTTTGGCATTTCTATGTTTATTGATGAAGTCAGAATACTCGTGAAGGCCGGCGATGGCGGCAACGGTTGCCTCGCCTTCCGCCGGGAGAAGTACGTCCCGCGGGGCGGCCCGAGCGGCGGCGATGGCGGCCGCGGCGGCGATGTCGTCATGGTGTGCAGCGAGCACGCCAATACGCTGCTTCAGTTCCGCTTCAACCCGGAACACAAGGCGGAGCGCGGACGCCACGGCGAGGGCAGCCAGCGTACCGGCGCCGAGGGCGAATCGTTGGAAGTCAAGGTGCCCGTGGGCACGGTGGTCTACGACGAAGCCACCGGCGAGCGGATCTACGATTTCACCCATCCGGGCGAGAAATTCCGCGTGGCCAAAGGCGGCAAGGGCGGCCGCGGCAACCAGCATTTCGCCACCCCCACGCATCAGGCGCCGACCGAGCATGAACCCGGTAAGCCAGGCGAAGAGAAGCGTTTACGGCTGGAATTGAAGCTATTGGCGGATGTCGGCCTGGTGGGTTTTCCCAATGCCGGCAAGAGCACGCTGATTTCGCGCATCTCGGCGGCGCGCCCGAAGATTGCCGCCTACCCGTTCACCACCCTGGAACCGAACCTGGGCGTGGTGCAGATGCCGCAGTTCCGCAGCTACGTGGTGGCGGACATTCCGGGCATTATCGAAGGCGCGCACGAAGGGCACGGGCTGGGCATCCAGTTCCTGCGCCACATCGAGCGCACGCGCCTGCTGGCCCACCTGGTGGACGTATCGGAAGAGAGCGGGCGCGATCCGGTGGAAGATTTCGAGATCATCATGAAGGAGCTGGCGAATTACAGCGAGACGCTGGCGGCCAAGCCGATGATCGTCCTGGCCACCAAAATGGATGTGGCGCAGGACCGCTCGCGGGTGGATGCGCTGCGCCAACTGGCTCAAGAGCGCGGCTTGGCATTCTTCGAAATCTCCAGTGCCACGGGCCTGGGCATTGAGGAGTTGAAGTTCGCCATGGGCGAGCGCGTCCTGGTCCCCCTCGCCGCGGCGGAGTGATACTGTAGGCGAAGGCCTATGGACGCTTACCCGCTACTGGCGCGCATCGCGGAATTGCTGGAACGCCACGGCCTGGAAGCGGTGCTGATCGGC
The DNA here is from genome assembly GCA_003136215.1 of Bryobacterales bacterium. Lineage (GTDB taxonomy): Bacteria > Acidobacteriota > Terriglobia > Bryobacterales > Bryobacteraceae > Solibacter. Next base: position 1,107 of record PLDO01000390.1, on the reverse strand, counting down.
AACGCGGCCGCGGCGTTGCAGGGCGCGCCGGTGACAACGGTCGATTTCGACTTCCTGATCCGCCGAACTCCGGCGAATGTCCGCAAGCTAAGCGCCATCGCTGCCGAACTCCAGGCGGTGCTCATGAAACCTCACTATCCTGTGAGCAGCCTGCTCCGCATCTCCCGCGACGACGACGGGCTGCAGCTCGACTTCATGGGCGAAATCGACGGAATTCGCTCTTTCGAAGGCCTGCGGAAGCGGGCGTTGACCGTGCCGCTGGGCGAGGTGCGGATTCTGGTAGCGGCCCTGGCTGATATCATCAAGAGCAAGAAGGCAGCCGGCCGTCCGCGCGACCTTGCCGTGCTACCTATTCTGGAGAAAGTGCTTGAAGAAACCACGCGTCGGCAGAAAGGCCCGGCTGGAAGCTCTCAAGAAAGAGAGTGATCTGGCCGAGCGCGACCTGATCCGCCGCCTGCTCGCCCTGCCCCCCGGGAAACGCACGCATTTTCTGCGCAAACGCGTGGGCATCCGCATGTCCTGCCTGTGAGTCCAGCCGCGGGGCCATGCTACGATAGATACTTGTCAGGTCTCGGGCTTCGTGCAACGGACGGCTGCAAACCCCGCCAGGTCCGGAAGGAAGCAACGGTAGTGGTGCGGTACGTGTGCCGCGGATTACCCGGGGCCTGGCATAATTGTCCGCGCGGCATCCGGATACCCACCCCATGTACCAGGTAATCGCCAGAAAGTACCGCCCACAATCCTTTGCCGACGTGGTCAATCAGGAACACGTCAAGAACACGCTGGAAAACGCCATCGCGCAGAACCGGATCGCGCACGCCTACATCTTTTCCGGCCAGCGTGGCACCGGAAAAACCACCATCGCCCGTATTCTGGCGCGCTGCCTCAACTGCATTCAGGGACCGACCGCGACGCCTTGCGGCGTGTGCTCGAACTGCAAGGAAGTCTCCGAAGGCAGCCGCAGCATGAACGTCATCGAGATCGACGCAGCTTCCAACCGCGGCATCAACGAAATGCGGGAGTTGCGCGAAAATGTGCGCTACCAGCCGGCCCGCGACCGCTACAAGGTTTTCATCATCGACGAGGCGCACCAGATCACCAGCGAGG
>PLDO01000540.1 GCA_003136215.1 Bryobacterales bacterium | reverse complement strand
GTCGCCGTAGCCGTTGAACATCAGGGTCGCCCGTTTGCGGAATTCGCCCAGGCGCCGCTCACTCGCCTGGCTCCAGCGTGGATGGTCCACCTGCGGATTCACGTTGGAGTAGAACCCGTATTCGGGCGGATTGGCGAGGTTCCACGAGGTTGGCGGCTGGCTGCCCACCAGACGGATCTTGACGATGGATTTGATGCTTTTGAAGCCGTACTTCCAGGGTAGGATCACACGTACCGGCGCGCCGTCCTGCGGCGGCAGCACCTCGCCGAACATGCCCGTGCACAACAGCGCCAGCGGGTGCATGGCTTCATCCAGGCGCAAGCCTTCGACGTAGGGGAATTCCAGGCCGGAAGCGTGGGGCATCTGCCGCCGGTCGAAAAAGGTTTCGAACGCCACGTATTTGGCCTTCGAGGTGGGTTCCACCTTGTTGAGCAGGGTGCTCAGCGAATACCCCACCCAGGGCACCACAATCGACCAGGCTTCGACGCAGCGGTGCCGGTAGACCCGCTCCTCCAGCGGCGCCAGCGCCAGGATCTCGTCCATGGTGAACTTGCGCGGCTTGTTGCAGGCGCCTTCCACGCTTACCGTCCAGGGCGTGGTCTTGAAGTTTTTGGAGGTCTCCGCCGGCTGGCTCTTGTCCGTGCCGAACTCGTAGTAGTTGTTGTAGGTGGAAACGTCCTGGTAGGAGTTCTGCTTCTCGTCCAACGTGTACTTGCTCTTCTGCACGTTGGGCAGTTTCATGCCCGCCAGCGCCCGCGCCGAGGGCGAAAGCAACTCGCGGGCGCCCAGGAACGCGGCCGGGACCCCGGCCAGGAAGTTGCGCCGGTTCATGTAGATACGTTTCGGCGTGATCTCGGAATAGAGGATATCGGCGGGCTTGTTGATCAGCATCTCTTTCCCTCCACTATATGCCTCTATGATGCCGCTTTTTCGCCTTCCGTTGCAATTTACAGGTGACAGCGCGGAAAGCGTCGACACGAGTGTCGACGCGGCAGACACGAGTGTCTGCGCCACAATAGAGTGTATGAAGGTGTGCCTGATATTTCTCCTGCTGGGCGGGACGGGGTTGGCGCAGGCGCCGCCCAAACGCGCGCCGGCCAGGAAGGCCGCGTCCAAGAAAGACACGGCAGCGCCCGCGCCTGCCAAGTGGCCGGTAGAGACGCTCACCGTGGAGGGCAACCGCAATTACACCAGCGAGCAGGTACTGGCAGTGGCCGGACTCAAGGTGGGGCAACTGGCAGGCAAGGCGGAATTCGAGGCGGCCCGCGATCGCCTGACAGCCACCGGAGTGTTCGAGACGGTTGGCTACAAGTTCGAGCCGGGACCGAACAAGGAAGGCTTCGTGGCGAGCTTTCAGGTGACCGAGGTGGAACCCGCGTATCCGATGCGCTTCGAGGAATTGGGCGTGCCGGACCAGGAAATTGAGAGCGTGCTGCGCGCCAAGGACGCACTCTACTCGTCGGCCAAACTCCCGGCCACCAAGCCGGTGATCGATCGCTATACCGGCTGGATTCAGGAATTCCTGGCGTCGAAGGGGCTCACCGAAAAGATCGCCGCCAAGGTGACCCAGCTGGCGCCCGAGCAGTTCGCGATCGTGTTTCGTCCGGCGCGCAATCTGCCGGCGGTGGCGCAGGTGACGTTCCAGGGCAATCAGGTTCTGAAGCAGGGCGTGTTGCGCGAAGCCATCCACGGAACGGCGATTGGTTCGCCCTATACCGAGAGCGGTTTCCGCGAACTGCTGAACAACGCGCTGCGCCCGGTGTACGAACAGCGCGGCCGGGTGCGCGTGTCGTTCCCGGAAGTGCGCGCCGAACCGGCGAGCGATGTGGAAGGCGTCAACGTCTTCGTGAGGGTCGACGAAGGGCAAAGCTATCAATTGGGCAAGGTGGCAATCGTGGGGCCGAGCCCGGTGGACGAGGGAGTGCTGATCAAGGCCGGCGATTTCAAAACCGGCGACGTGGCCAATTTCGACCGCGTCAACGAGGGGCTGGAAAGGATTCGCAAGGCCGTCCGGCGGGCTGGATACCTGGATGTGAAGGTGACGTCGGAGCGCGTCATCGACGACGCAAAGAAGGCTGTGGACGTGGCGGTGCACATCGCGGCGGGAGCGCAGTACACGATGGGCAAGTTGACCATCGTGGGGCTGGATCTGAACGGCGAGGCGGAGATCACGCGCATCTGGACGTTGAAGGAGGGCCAGACGTTCAATCCGGAGTATCCCGACCATTTCCTCAATCGCATCAAGGAAGAGGCGCTCTTCGAGGGGCTCGGAGCCACCAAAGCAGATTTGAAGGTGGACGAGAAGAAGCGCACGGCGGACGTCACGCTGACGTTCACCGGGGAAGATCCCACAAAGCAGCCCGCGCGACGCGGCGGTCGTGGCGGGCGCGGAGGCGGGGCCTGAATGCGCCTTCCCCACTCGGCGGCGCTGCTGGTGATCGACGTGCAGCGCGCCATCGATCACCCCAGTTGGGGCGAGCGCAACAATCCGCGGGCGGAAGCCAACATCGCGGCGCTGCTGGCCGCCTGGCGGTCAGCCGGACGGCCCATCTACCATGTGCGGCACGACTCCACGGAGCCGCATTCGCATTACCGGCCGGGGCAGGCGGGCCACGAGTTTAAGGCTGATGCAATGCCGCTTGCTGGTGAGGTGGTGATCGCCAAGCGGACGAATAGCGCCTTCATCGGTACGGATCTCGAAGCGCGGTTGCGGGCGGCGGGGCAGACGGTGCTGGTGGTGGCGGGAGTCATCACCAACAACTCGGTGGAAGCCACGGTACGGATGGCGGGGAATCTGGGGTTCGAGACGTTCGTGGTGGAGGACGCGTGCTTCACGTTCGGGCGGAAGGATTGGGCGGGGACGTGGCGGACGGCGGCCGAGGTGCACGCGATGAGCCTGGCCAATCTGGAGGGCGAGTACGCCAGGGTTGTGAGGACGGCGGAGGTATTGGAGACGCTGACAGGCTGGTAGGTCAGTCCTCGCAGGCGGAACCGCCTGCGCCACTAAGCCGTGCCGCTTGCCTGCATTGGTGGGGCATGCTTTAGGCTTGCCGGGTGAGCGAAGCTCGCCCCTGGACAGGCAAGGATGCCTGTCCTACTGGAGTTTCCACAAGATCTGGCGGAGCATGCCGAGGATGACGGGGACGTCGCGGGCGGGGATTTCCAGGCGGCGGATGAGGCGGCGCACCTTTTCGTCGGTGGAGAAGGCGGTGACGGGGTTGACGTAGCCGCTCTTGCCCAGCGCTTCCAGGAGGCGCAAAGTGATCTGCTCGGTCTCGGCGGCGGTGGCAGAGCGGATCTTGCCGGGGCGGGCGGCGGCTGCCTTGGGGTCGCGGGCCATCTCGTAGAGGCAGAGCGCGACGGCCTGGCCGAGGTTCATGGACAGATCCTGGCCGACGGTGGGGATGCGCATCAGCCATTGACAGTGGCTCAGATCCTCGTTGGAGAGGCCGAACTTCTCGCTGCCGAAGACCAGGGCGACGGGAGCGGCGGGCAGCGCTCGCAGCATGAGGCGGGCGCCGTACTCCAGGCGGCGGATGGGGTGCTGCAACTCGCGGTGTCCCACGCTGGTCGTGCCCACCACGAGGGGGCAATCGGCGACCGCATCGGCGAGGGTGGCGAATTCCTGGGCCTTGTGGAGCAGGGGCGCGGCGCCGACGGCGGAACGCGCCTCGCGGAAAGCGACATCGTAGGGGCTGACCACCGAGAGGCGCGAGAAGCCGAAGTTGGCCATGGCGCGGGCGGCGGCGCCGATGTTGAGCGGATTGCGCGTCGATACCAGGACGACCCGCAGATTGTTTTTCCAGTTGGCGGCGATGGTTCGATGGTAGCTTAGAATACAGGGGAGTTTGTAACCCGATTTGACAACGAAACCCCAAACCCCCTAAACTAAATACTTTGCAACCGCGAATAGCTGGAGACGTGTGTCAATGAGTACCGAGTTCCCCACAAAGAATGGGATTAACCGCCAGTGGCATCTGATCGATGCCCAGGATGTCGTGCTGGGCAAACTGGCTAGCAAGGCCGCTATGGTGTTGATGGGTAAGACGAAACCCAGCTACACTCCGTTCATCGACGCGGGCGATCACGTCATCGTGATCAATGCCGCGAAGGTGAAGGTAACTGGCCGCAAGGAAGAGGACAAGCTTTATCGCCATTTCACCGGGTATCCCGGCGGGCTGGTGGAGAAGAGTTTGAAACGGGTGCGCGCCGAGAAGCCCACCCGGATTATCGAGGATGCCATCGCTGGCATGCTCCCGAAGAACAAGCTTGGCAAACAGATGTTCCGGAAACTGAATGTCTACGCGGGTGATCAACATCCGCACGCGGCGCAGCAACCCGTCGCGTTGACGATCAAATAGGCGAGCAGGAAGGTAACGGTTAGTGGCAGCTACTTTAGTTCAATATTTGGGTACGGGCCGCCGGAAGAGATCGGTGGCGAGAGTGTTTTTACGGCCCGGTACGGGCGAGATCAAGGTCAATAACCGCGCGTTTGAGAATTACTTTCCCACGGAAAGTACGCGCGCCGTGGTGCGGCAGGCGCTGGCTGCCACCGAAACCACGGACAAGTTCGATCTGCTGATACTCGCCAATGGCGGAGGCGTCGCCGGTCAGGCGGGAGCATGCCGTCTGGGAATTTCCCGGGCTTTAGTGGAGTTCAACGCGGAACTGCGGGGGCGGTTGAAGAAGCTTGGCTTCCTGACGCGCGACCCGCGGCAACACGAGCGCAAGAAGTACGGCCAGAAGGGCGCCCGCAAGCGGTTCCAGTTCTCCAAACGTTAAGTCTCCGCGAGGCCTGGAAGGAAGTTGGTTCACCTTCCAGGCTTTGCAATCTTTTAACCGATATCCGGCTCCAGACGCCCGCGTAAATCTCGCTTTGGACCGCGCGGACTACTGATAGAGCACGTTAATTTTAGGAGTTATTTTGCCTGCAATCTCGATGAAGGAGTTGCTCGAAGCCGGCGTTCACTTCGGGCACCAGACCAAGCGCTGGAATCCGAAGATGAAAGAATACATTTTCGGCGAACGCAACGGTATTTACATCATTGACCTTCAGAAAACACTGAAGATGTTCAAGGACGCCGCCCGGTTTGTGGGCGAAATGGCCGCACAGGGCAAGAATGTCCTTTTCGTGGGCACGAAGCGTCAGGCGCAGGAAGCCATCGCCGAAGAGGCCAACCGCTGCCAGATGTATTACGTGAACCAGCGCTGGCTGGGTGGACTGCTGACCAACATGCTGACGGTGCAGAAATCCATCAAGCGGCTGAAGGAACTGGAAGGCATGGCTTCGGTGGAAGGCGGCTATGCGGGCCGTCCCAAGAAGGAAGTCATCCGGCTGGAACGCGAGCGCAAGCACCTGGACACGAACCTGTCCGGCATCAAGGATATGCCCGGGCTGCCGGACGTGCTGTTCGTGATCGATTCCAACAAGGAAGCGATCGCGGTGAAGGAAGCGCGCCGGTTGGGGATACCGGTAGTGGCCATCGTGGACACCAATTGCGACCCCGACGAAGTGGATTGGGTGATTCCGGGCAATGACGACGCGCTGCGCGCCATCCGCCTGTTCGCCAGTAAGATCGCCGATGCCGTGGTGGAAGGCCGCGCTCTGGCGACGGAGCACGATTTCACCGCCGATAAGATTGTCAGCGACGAAACCCCTGCCGAAGAAGGCATGATGGAGTACACCGAGTACGTGGACCCCAAGTATGCCGAGAAGATCATGGCGGAGAGCATGAGCATGGCCGAAGAGCCGGCTCCGCCTTCGCAACGAAAGGGACCCGCTTCGGAGACGGCCGAACCGGTTGCCGAGCCTGTGGCCACCGAAGGCGGCGTTTAACATTCTTCTGTGGGGCATCGCGTGGGGTGCGTATAGGCACATCCCAGGCGGATGCCCGGTCCGGGCCTTCATCTGCCCGGCGAAAGGAACCAGGAAATTATTATGGCGGAAATTACTGCGGCACTAGTCAAAGCACTCCGCGAGCGCACCGGCGCCGGAATGATGGAGTGCAAGAGCGCCCTGGTGGAAGCCAAGGGCGATCTCACCGAAGGGGAAGTGGTACTGCGCAAGCGTGGCATCGCGTCGGCCGGCAAGAAGGCTTCGCGCGCCACCAAACAGGGACTGATTGGCACCTACATTCACCACGGCGGCCAACTCGGCGTCATGGTGGAAATCAACTGTGAGAGCGATTTTGTGGCGCGCACGGACGATTTCCAGGAACTGGTGCACGACATCGCGATGCACGTGGCGGCGGCCGATCCGCGCTTCATCCGCAAGGAAGACGTGACCGCCGAAGTGCTCGAGAAGGAAATGGAAATCCAGAAGGCCCGCGCACTGGCCGAGGGTAAGCCCGAGAAGATGATCGAGAAGATCACCGAGGGCCGCATGGCCAAGTTCTACGAAGAGATCTGCCTGCTGGAACAGCCGTTCGTGAAGGAAGCCA
>PLDO01000439.1 GCA_003136215.1 Bryobacterales bacterium | reverse complement strand
CATCTTGTATTGGACAATTCTCAATCGAGCCGTCCACCCGCGCACGAGGCCGACATCTGCTACCGTCGCAAGGGAGGCCGTGACGGCTGTTCGACGCCGGGACTTTCTGATGAATCGGAAGAAGCAACTTTGGCGCGCGCTGTTCTCTTTCGCAATGTCGTTCTGGCTGAATCTCTGCGTGTTCCTGGTTGCGGCGGCTTTCGGCGGTAAGAGCCCGGAGCCGCAGGTGGCGCAGATCGCCGATATTCTGATGACGCCATCCGGCGTGATCGCGGGCTGGATCTTCGAACCCGGTCACGTCGGCAGGGCTGTTGTTGAAGCGTTTGGCTGCTCGCTCGTCTTTTACACGGTTATGTTCTGGTGCCTCCTGACGGCGCTCTCGTTGATGCGGCCGCCAAGACGCGAGGAAACATAACCGCGCGGCGGTCAGAATTTCATGCCGAGCAGTTTTCTTCCGGCCAGTTTCGCCATCCCCCACGCGCCGTAGCGTTCCTGGAGGAGTTGCATGTAGAGCGCTTTGGTGTCGTCCGGCAGCACTTTGCGCAGTGGGTTCTCCACCAGGCGGAGAGCGCCGGAGGGGCAAGTGGTGACGCACAGGCCGCAGCCAATGCACCGCTCGCGGTCCACCTGTATTTTCCCGCCGGCGTCCGCGGCGTCATCCAAAAGCGCGTCCATCTGGCACCGCGTCTGGCACACCCCGCACACATCGCAGAGATCCGCGTTCACCTCGGCCTGGAAACTCGAGCTGAAGTACTCCGCCGGCTTCGGGAAACGTTTCGCCGACGTGAGCACCCCGCAACAGCAACCGCAGCAGCAGCAGACAAACAGCGGTTTCTTGGTATTCTCCGGTTGCAGCACGAGACCTTCCCTGTCGGCGGCGTCCAGAAGATCGAGCATCTCCTCCCGCGTGATGGATCTCCCCTGGCCGATGCGCACCATCTCGCGAGCCGCCACGCCGAGCGTGAGGCAGTTCTCCTTGAGGCTGGTCTGGGCGCATTTCTCTCCCAGCAGTTCCCTCCCGTGGCGGCAGATGCAATCCATGGTGGCGAAGGGGCCGGCGGACGATTCGACATAGGCCCGGATTCCCGCGTAGGTCGCCACGTTGCGCTCCACCGGGATGGCCTTGTTGATCGGCACGGTCCGCAGTTGCGGCGTCTTCTTGCTGTGCACCGCCTGAGCGTAAGCTCCCAACAGGTACTCGCGGCAATCCCGCTCCAGTTCGGGCGTCAGGCGTTTCAACTGGCGCTCGTAGAAGCCCACCGCGAAAATCATTTTGGCGTAGAGCGGTTCTCCCTTGGCGTGGATGCGCAGGATGACGCCCTGGTTGGCCATCTGCTCCAAACGCGCCGTGACCTCGGCCAGCGGCATCGCCGGTTTGACGCGCCGTTGGATGGTGGCGGCAGGCTCGGGAATGACGCTGGCCTGGAGCGTGAGCTCGGCCTCCTCCGGAGTGAAGAGTTGGCGCAGAATCCGAATCTCCACGCCGGATTCGGTGGCCGGAAACCCGACGGGCATCCGGTCGAGATGCTGCTGGAGTCTGCGATAGAGAGTGTCAGCTTCCATGGGTTGCCGCCGGCGCCCAAATACTGGCCGTCATTCTGCTTCAGTGTACAGCGCCGCTCAGCAAGGTGAGCGCCCGCCTGCCCCCGGCCGAGTCGCCCATCCTGATAGTCACTCCCATTCGGGCTACTTCTTCTGCTCTCGCGGGCCGGGCGGCGGGACCGCCGGCGAACCCTTCTGCATCCTGGCCGAGGCCTCGATCGCGGATAACCTCAGGTAACCCGCGGCCGCACGCAGGCGCACGGGTTCATGGTCGTCCAGCAACAGCGGTTCTATTTCTTTCTTCAGAGCAGGGTTGTTTCGCAGACTGATGGAATGCACCGCGGCGGCCCGAACGGACGAATCCTTGTCGGAGAGCCCATCCCTGAGCGCTTCGAGCGTTGCGGGATCCCGGTCGGCGCCCAGCAATAAAGCCGCTAATGCGCGTCCCGGGACTCCGGAGCTCGCCAGGATCCCCTGCATGGAAGCAATACCCTGGCCCAATCCGGGCACCGGAATGAACCCAACACCCTGCTGCATGGCAAACAGGAGCGTGGTCCGCGGCGTATGCATCATGCGCAGTCCTTCGCGTTTCCGTTTGGACAAGAAATTAGAGGAGCTCTTGCTTTCCCCTCCAAGAACCGCCAGCAGCGCCTCCCTGCCGGCGCGGTCATGGCGGGCCCACAGCGCTTTGGCCGCGGCGAAACTCACTTCGGGCACGTCGTCCTGCAGGGCCGTGCGAAGCGCCGCCGTGGATCGCTCACTCTTCACGTCCCCCAGGCTGGCCACCACCGCCAGCCGCACTTCGACGTCTTTATCCTGCAACATGCCCGCTAGCTGGTCAAACAACGGCCCGTGCCCGGACGCCAGACTCAGCGCCACCACCGCCTGTTTGCGCGTCTCCGGGTTCCCCGCATCCAGCGCATGTTGCAATATTCCACTGCACTGCGCATCGGTTGCCGCTAAACCGCGAGCCGCCAAAGCCGCTGCCATCGACACAATGAATATCCAACGCATTCTGTTTCCGCCTCACTGACTGATTATGTCCCACCAGCCTGTTCGTGTCGCGGCGGCTTCGGGCGAGACCGCATAGGTGCACTTGCCAAGCTTGAGCGCAGCCTGATAATCGAGCGAACACAGGCCAGGGCCGGTTGCAGAGGTATACTGACGACTGTTGAAAGGAGTTGTCTGTATGAAATGGCTACCGGCACTGGTTGCACTATGCGCCCTCAGCGCTTGGGCCGCGGACATAAGCGGCAACTGGAAAGCAACGGCGGAAGGACCGAACGGCGCGATGGAGCGGACCTTCACCTTCAAGCAGGACGGCAATAAGGTCACTGGCGAGACGACGAGTACGTTCACCGGCAAATCGACCATCACGGATGGCAAGGTGGAAGGCGATAGCGTGACGTTTACCATCACGGCGAAGTTTGGCGATCAGGACATGAAGTTGAATTACAAGGGCAAGATCGCGGGCAGCGAGATCAAGTTCACCAGCCAGATGGCGGACGGCGGCAACGCGCCCATCGAGTGGACGGCTAAGAAGCAGTAGGGACAGGCGGCGGGGTACCCCCGGGGTCCGCCTGTCCGGTTCGTTCCGCCTGCCTACTTCTTCACCGGCGCCGGCGCCACCGGCACCTCGTTCGGATTGGGGGGCCGCGGCGCGGTTCCCGAAGGCGGGGGCGGGGGTGGGGCCGGTGCGCACCGCCCTGAAAAAGGGAACTACGCTACTGCTTCACCCGTTTCGCAACTACGCTGCTGCCAGGAAACTCACCGCTCGGCTTCATGATGAGTTGAATCTCATCGCCCTTAATTGTGCCCTCGTGCGCGAACGTCATTTCGCCGTTGGGACCAATTTTCACCACAAAAGAGACCTTATCGCCCGCGACCTTGCCCTCAGTGATTTCGACGGTTGGGCTCTGGGCGGCCTGCCAGGTGCCGGTGAGCGTCCCTCCGTCCTGCTTAAAAGTGTAGTTGACCTGGACCGTGCCTTGGGGAGTCTCCAAATCGGCCTTCCAGGTGCCCGTGATATCGGCCGCGGAAGCAACCACGGCGAGAATTGAGATCAAAAGACCTGCTTTTACCAGTTGCCTTATGTGCATACCCAAAGGACGCCGTCGGCGCGGATAATGTTCCGCAAGGCGCCGGGATTCCTTCAATAGGCCGGACCGAGCAAGGAGTACTCGAAGCGGCGCGGATCGAGGCCGCGCTCCTGCAACATGCGGATGCAGGCGACGATGGAATCGCCGATTGCCTCGATGCGCCGCAGGGGAAAGGTAGCGGGCGTGTAGACTTCGAGCGCGATCATTTTGCCGGCCAGGGCGGCGCGTTCTTCCAGCGTGAGCCGGTCGGGGTTGCGGCCGAGGGCCTGGCCAAGGTCTTTGGCGGCGGATACGGACATGGTGTGAAAGATTGTATCAGTCCTGGAGGAGGGCGGTCAGTACGGCCCAATACATTGGTCCCGCCTCTGGCTTCACCC
>PLDO01000586.1 GCA_003136215.1 Bryobacterales bacterium | reverse complement strand
AGGCGTCGGCCGGCGGCGGCGGGCGGGGCATGCGGGTGGTGACGCAGGCCGAGGATCTGCCCGGCCTGTACCTGCAGGCGCAGACCGAGGCAGGGGCGGCGTTCGCCTCCGCGGACGTCTATCTGGAGAAGTACATCGGGGCGCCGCGGCACATCGAGTTCCAGGTGCTGGCCGATGAGTATGGCCACGTGATGAGCCTGGGCGAGAGGGAGTGCTCGATTCAGCGGCGGCATCAGAAGCTGCTGGAGGAATCGCCCTCGCCGGCCGTGACGGACGCGCTGCGGGCGGAGATTTCGGCGGTCCTGCGCAAGGCCATCGCGGCGGCCGGCTATACCAACGCCGGCACGGTGGAGTTCCTGATGGACGAAACCGGGAAGCTCTACTTCATCGAAGTGAACGCGCGCGTGCAGGTGGAGCACCCGGTGACCGAGTTCGTGACGGGCATCGATATTGTGAAGAGCCAGATCCGCATCGCGCAAGGCGAGCGGCTCCCGGACATTCTCCCCGGGCCGGTGGAACTGCGCGGCCACTCCATCGAATGCCGCATCAACGCGGAGAATCCGGAGACGTTCGTGCCCTCGCCGGGGCGCATTACGGGGTTCCATCTGCCGGGCGGCATCGGCGTGCGGGTGGACACCTGGGCGTATACGGACTGCGTGATCCCGCCGTTTTACGATTCGCTGGTGGCCAAGCTGATCGTGCATGGATCGGACCGCGCCGAGGCCATCGACCGCATGCGACGGGCCCTGGGGATGTTCATCGTGGAGGGGATTCACACTTCCATTCCGCTGCAACAGAAGATTCTGGCGGACGAAGATTTCCGGGCCGGACGATTCGATACCAATTTCATCAAGCGATTCATGCCGGGCAAGGGGTCGTGAGAAGTGTATAGGTGGGACAGGCCTCCTGGCCTGTCATTCTGGCGTTCGTAATACGACCCACATCAGTAGAACGAGAAGACAGGCCAGGAGGCCTGTCCCACATTCGGAGTCGGCTAAGTGAACAGTATCGGGGCTAATCCCTATCGTTCCTACGTGCTGGTCTCGCGGGAGCAGATCGCGCGCAATTACCGGAGTGTGCGGGCCGCGGTGGGCGCCGGCGTGGAAGTGGCCGGCGTGGTGAAGGCCGATGCCTATGGGCATGGCGCGCTGGAAGTGGCGCGGGTGCTTTGCGGCGAGGGCGCGAGGTGGCTGGCAGTGAGTTCGGTTGACGAGGGCGCCCAACTGCGGGCGGGCGGTATCCACGGCGCGCGGATTCTCGTGATGGGCGGTTTTCTGGCCTACGAAGGGGATGCGGTGGTGGAATTCGATCTCACGCCGGCGGTCCACTCGCTGGCGCAGATCCGCGACGTGGACCGCCTCGCCGCCGCATCGGGGAAGGGCATCCACTACCATCTCAAGATCGATTCCGGGATGGGCCGCCTGGGCACGCGGGCCAGCGGCGGGGAGATTCTGGCGGCGCTGGCCGATACGCCGCACGCCCGCATGGAAGGGCTGATGACCCACTTCGCCTCGGCGGCGGACTACACCTCGCCGCAAACGGCGGCGCAGTTGGCGTACTTCGACGAGATTTGCGAAGCGCTGCACGCCGCGGGCATCCGTGTGCCGCATCTGCACACCTCGAGCACCAACGCGATCGGTTACGGCCGCACCGAGGGATGGCACACGCTGGTGCGCGCCGGGCACGCGCTTTACGGCTACGTGTCTCCGGCGCGCGGCGACGCGCCGCCGCGGTTGCTCGACGTCAAACCGGCGCTCACCTGGAAAGCCAAGCTAATGGCGGTGAAGGAGCTTCCCGAAGGCGCGCTGGTGGGATACGGCGGCAGTTTCCGCACGCCGCGCGCGATGCGGATCGGGATTCTCGGGGCGGGGTACGCGGACGGCATATTCCACCGGTTGTCGAATCGCGGGAAGGTGATCGCCGACGGCAAACTCACTGCCATCCTGGGCACGGTATCGATGGATCTCACCACGATTGACCTCAGCCACACCACGGCGCTAGCGGCGGGCGATGAAGTCACGCTGCTGGGCACGGAGGGGGAATGCACTCTGGACGCGCAGCAACTGGCCAAAGTGGCGGGGACCATTTCCTACAACATTCTGAGCAGCATCAGCGCGCGGGTACGGCGGGTATATGTATAGCCAGCCGAAACGGCAACTGAATTGCAATGCAAACCTCGTGTTTGGGGGGGCAATGCGTAAATCCGGTGATAGAATGGAAGGCAGATGAGCTTACTGTCGCCCAGACTACAACTAAAGGTCGCGCAGAAGCAGATTCTGACTCCGGGGCTAGTCCAGATGGTGACCATCCTCCAGCTTAACCGGCTGGAACTAAAGGAGATGGTTACCCAGGAGATCGTCCAGAATCCGGTGCTCGAAGAATCTACCAACGAGCCTGGGGAGGAGATCACACCCGAGGAACTTCTGCCGCTGCTGGAGGCCGAGCAGATGCACGATCCGGCCGATCGACAACTGCTGGAAGCCGCTGTATTGAGCGACGCCAACTCGGTGGATGGCGGGTCGAACGGGAGCGCGATTAACGGCAACCTGTTCCCCGATGCCGAGGAATCGGCGGCTGCTCAAGTAGTGGCCGAGAACGACTCGATTGCGGTGAACGATCCGCTGGCGGAACCGCCGGCGGCCACGGACCCTTTCGACGAGATCGATTTCGGCAGTTTTTTTGACGATTATCTGGATCCTGGCTACAAGAGTCCGGCGGCGGAATCGGTCGAAAAGCCGTCGTTCGAAACATTTCTTTCGTCGCCGGTGACGCTGGGCGACTATCTACGCTCGCAATTGAGCGTCAGCATCATCAGCGATGCGGTGCGCGACGCAGCCGAATCGATCATCGGCAACCTGGACGAGGACGGATATCTTTCGGCCTCCCTGGAAGAGATCGCGTCCATCGGCGAGCACACGGCGGAGCAGGTGGAGCAGGGGTTGCGGGCGGTGCAGTCGCTGGATCCGGCGGGGGTGGGCGCACGCAACCTGCGCGAGTGCCTGCTGCTGCAGATCGAGAGCATCAACGGGCGGGGCGGCGTGGCCTGGCAGGTTGTCAGCAACTGCCTGCGCCTGATGGAAACCCGGCAGTACAAGGAAATCGCCAAGGCGCTGGGGCGGCCCATGGAGCACATTGAGATTGCCGTGCACATGATCCAACACCTCAATCCGCGGCCCGGCCTGCGGTATTCCGGGGCGGGCGCGCGGGTAGTGGAACCGGACGTTTTCTTCACCAAGGACGGTGAGGACTACATCATTCAGATGAACGACGAGGACGTCCCGCAGCTTCGCTTGAACGCGCAGTACCGCAAGATGCTGGATCGCGAAAACGGCGCCACCAAGGAAGTGCGGGATTACGTGCGCGAGCGGTACACGTCGGCTATCCAGCTGATGAAGAACATCGAGCAGCGCAAGCAGACCATCCTCAAGGTTTGCCAGGCGATTGTGCGGCGGCAGACGGAATTCCTCAGTCACGGGTTGGATTATCTGAAGCCCATGATGATCAAGGAAGTGGCCGAGGAAGTGGGCGTACATCCTTCCACGGTGAGCCGCGCCGTGGCCAGCAAATATGTGCATACGCCGCAGGGCGTCTTCGAGCTCCGCTATTTCTTCTCGGAAGCGGTCCAGGGGCCGTTGGGCGGTGGCACGCCGCTGCTGCTATTGAAGCGCAAAGTGAAGAAAATGATCGAAGAGGAGGATCGCTCCAAGCCCCTCAC
>PLDO01000638.1 GCA_003136215.1 Bryobacterales bacterium | reverse complement strand
GGTCCCACCAGCCCGCCACGTGGATGATGGGCAGCTTCACCGCATTCAGATAGGGAGCAAAAGCCTGCCGCTGCCAGAAGGTGTCGTAATTGGGATGACGCGTGAAGTCTGTCCATGTCGGCATCTTTCCGTGAAAGTACTTCTCATCCGCGTTGGACAGCGGACCGAGGCCGAGGTACCAGTCGTAGGTATCCCCGCGGTCGAACTGAAACTGGTAGTTCTCCGTCGCCGAGGTTTCCAGCATGGCCGAATACTCGAATCCGTAGCTCAGCCGGAATGCCCCGTTGTGATGGAAATCGTCACCCAGAAACTGGTCCGCCGGCGACGCCTGCTCGATGGCCGCGCGGAGCGCGGGGTGCGGGTTGAGGGCCGCCATCACCGCCGTCCAGCCGTCGTAGGACGTGCCGGCGATCCCCGCCCGCCCGTTGTNNCCCAGGCGTCGGTGGTTTCGTCCACGGCGCGGGCGTCGGTGGGATCGTGGGGCGGCCGGAACATCACGAACTTGCCCTCGCTTTGAAAGCGCCCGCGGATGTTCTGCATGACGAAGATGTAGTTTTCGCTGCGCCAGCGCCACGCCGCCGGCAGCCCCTTTTCCGTGGTTTCCTTCCCGGGCACACCGTACGGCGTGCGGTCGATGAGAAACGGCAGCGGGCCCTTGGCGTTCTTTGGCGTGAGCAGCACGGTCTGGAGCCGCACACCGTCCCGCATGGGGATCATGACTTCCTGGAAGTTGACGAATACCCGGGCATCGTCGCTCTGCCCGATCAACAGAACCGCGCCCGCCAGCCCACCGAACAAGATCGCCCGTTTCATTCCGGCCTCCCGCCGTTCCCGATGATACATCGGCGCCGGCGCCACTGCTATCATCTGGGTATATTCGAATTGGAGGTCCCATGGCGGACGAACTCAATCGGCGTAATTTCCTCAAGGCGGCCGCGATCGCCGCAGGCCCGGCCGCGATTGCGGCCCGAGGCGCGAACGACAAGGTGAATATCGGCTGGATCGGCGTGGGCACCCGCGGTTATGCGGGCCTCGACTGGCTGCACACTGCGGCGGCGAACGACGTCCAGGTCACCGCCATCTGCGACACCTACCAGGGCTACATCGCCCGCGCGCAGGATCGCCTGCAGACCGTCTGGGGCAACAAGGCAAAGGCTTATGTCGATTACCGCGAGCTGTTGGCCGATAAATCGATCGACGCGGTCTACATCATGACGCCGGAGCACCTGCACCACGATATGACCATCGCGGCGCTCAAGGCCGGCAAGCACGTGTACATCGAAAAGCCCCTGGCGCACACCATCGAAGAGGGCTACGACATCATCAAGGCCTGGGAGCAATCGAAGAAGATCGTCCAGGTGGGTACGCAGAACCGCAGCTCGTCGCTCTATAAGAAGGCGAAGGAACTGGTGCAGCAGGGCATGGTGGGCGACGTCCATTTCGTGCGCGCTTTCTGGTATCGCAACGGGCTGCCCAACGAGCCGTCCTGGCGCTACGTGATTCCCGCCGAGGCCACGCCGCAGAATACCGATTGGAACCGCTTCCTGGGCACGGCGCCCAAGCACGAGTGGGACGCCCACCGCTACTTCCAGTGGCGGCTTTACTGGGATTACTCGGGCGGAATCTCCACCGATCTGCTGGTGCACCAGACCGACATCGTGAACTTCATGCTCTCCAAGACCGTGCCGAAGAGCTGCATGGCGAGCGGCGGCGTGTACCGCTGGACCGACAAGACCGATGACCGCGACGTGCCCGATTGCCTGAGCGCCGTGTACGATTACTCCGACAAGATGCAGCTCAACTACAGCTGCTATCTGGGCAACGAGTTCTTCGGCTACGGCGAGGAGATCATGGGCAACGAGGGCACTATTCGCGTGATGAACCGCCAGGACCTCTACTTCGAAGCCGAGAGTTACAACGCACACCGCGCCGACAGGCCCAACCGCGCGCCGGACGCCATTAAGGCGCGCGCGGCCATACACATTAACGGCCTGCTGGAATACAAGGAATCCGACGGCGCCATCAACCACTTCCGTAACTTCATCCAGGCTGTGCTGGGTAAAGAGCAGGTGATCGCGCCGCCACCCGTGGGCCAGCAGGCGGCCATCAGCGGACACCTGGCCACGCTCTCATACAAGAACCAGAAGAGGGCGATCTGGGACGAAGCCGCGAAAAAGGTGCAATACACGTAGCGGCGACGCATTCATTATGGCCGCCGTCGCCCCAGCCCCCGCGGGCCCGTCTCCCCGCTGGATCGTAAATCGCGGTGTGGATCTCGCTCTCGTGATCGGCAGCGCCTTCGCCGGTTACGTCTACCTGCTGCTCTACACCGCGCTGCACGTCAAGATTTCGCTGCTCTGGTGGTTCTGGAGCGTGGGCTTCGACGGCACGCACATTTTCGCCACCGCCAGCCGCACCTACTTCAATCGCGAGGCCCGCGGGCGCGACCGGACCTTGCTCTACGGCAGCCTGCTGTTTTTCTTTTCGCTGGGGCCGCTCATGGTGCTGGCCGGGCTGAAGGGACTGCTCGCGCTCGTGGTCGGCGTCTGGGCCTACTATCACGTGATCCGCCAGCACTACGGCTTTCTGGTGCTCTACAAGGTCAAGAACCGCGACCTGCTGCCGCTCGATAACAGCCTGGACCGTGTCTTCCTCGGCGTCATGCTGATCTTCCCGCCGTTCCACCGTTTCTTCATCCACCACCCAGAAGAGCTGGGCATCAAACTCTCGTTGGCGCCATGGGAGCCCTTATGCTGGGTCATTGTCGCGGCTACCGCCGCCGCATGGCTGGCGCGCCAGGCTTACCGCACGGCCGGCGGATTCCCCCTCGATGTTCCCAAGTACCTGCTGCTTGCCGCCATCGTCCCGCTGCACTGGCTGACCTTTGCCTACATGAGCTGGCAGGCCGCCGTGCCCACGGTGACCATCGTGCACAACCTGCAGTATCACGCCCTGGTCTGGTTCCACAACCGGAACCGGTACGCGGGCAAGACTCTGCTCAGCCGGAGCCTGGGCGCATACATCGGCGCGGCCCTGCTTTTCAGCGCGCTGTACCGCATCCCCGGTTTCCAACTCGGCCAGGTTTCCGACCTCGCCTTCGGCTTTTTCTGCGGCTTCGGCCTCACCCACTACTACCTGGACAGCCGCATCTGGCGCGTCCGGCACGATCCCAGGCTGCGGGAGGCGCTGCGCCTGGTGGCATAAGGCTTCGCCTTGTGCAGGCGAGCAACGCTCGCCCAAGTCCGAGCTGCGCTCGGATGCACAAGGCGGAGCCTTATGCCACTTGAACTCAGCTACTCTGAAGGTTGATCCCCTATCTCACACCCGAACGCCGCGCGCGCCTGGAACTCTTCCGGCCCACGGCCCGCTACCTGAGTGGCACCGAGGTGCATGTCTACGCCCTGGCGATCTCAGCCAGCGTGCTGCTTTCCTTCTTCCCCTTTCTGAATGTGATGCTATCGGTTTGCCGCAATTTGCTGCATTCGCGGGCCGCGGAAGATGCCATCTATCTGGCGCTCAACGACTACTTCCCCGGCGAACTGGCCGGCTTCCTGAAGCGCAACCTGGCACTGCAAGGGCAACTCCAGCTCACCAGCATGGTGCTGTTGCTGTTCACCGCCAACGGCATCTTTGAGCCGCTGGAAGTGGCGCTGAACCGCGCCTGGGGCCAGGTGAAGAATCGTTCCTACCTGAAGAACCAACTGGTGGCGCTGGGCATGATCTTCCTTTGCGGCGCGCTGGCGCTGGCGTCCCTGATGCTCACCGCGCTCAATAGGCAGTGGATCTCGTCGTGGGGATCGCTGGGCCCGGTGCAGGGGTGGCTGAACCTGCTGATGTTCAAACTCGCCGCCGTGCCCATCTCGATTCTGGCGCTATTCATCATTTACTGGCTGTTGCCCAACCGCAAGGTTCCGCCGGCGCGTGTGGCTCCCGTGGCCGTCTTCGTCGGACTCATACTGGAAGCCCTCAAATATGTGAACCTGGCGGTCACGCCTTTCCTTCAGTCGAAGCTCGAGCACGAGTACTACATCTTCCGCCACTCGGTGGCGATCCTGCTGTGGAGCTTCATAGCCGCCATGGTGGTTCTGGCCGGCGCCGAATGGAGCGCGCGCCCGAGGCCGGAAGATTCGCTATCGTAGGTGTCATGAAGAACTGGGCAGTTATCGCAGAGGCGCACGGCCTCGCGCTCTCCGCGGGAGAATTGGATCGGATTGCGAAGCCGCTGGCGGCGCTGGAAGAGACGTTTCGCCCGTTGGTGAAGCAACTGACGCCCGATATGGAGCCCGACCTGGAACTGCACCTGGAAGAGGAAGGCGAATGACCATACGGGAAGCAGCCGGGGGGCTTCGAGCGCGCCGGTTTTCGGCCGAGGAGCTGGCCACCGCCGCCCTGGCGCGCATCGACCGGCACAACTCCACCCTGCGCGCGTTCATCACCGTCACCGCCGGGCAGGCGCTGGAGCAGGCGCGCCAGGCGGACCGTGAGCTCGCCAGGGGAAGAGATCGCGGCCCGTTTCACGGCATTCCCGTCGCGCTCAAGGACCTGTTTGCCACCCGGGGAGTGCGCACCACGGCAGGCTCCAGAGTCTACGAAAACTATCTGCCCGAGATCAACGCCACCGTAGTGGAGAAACTGCTGGCTGCGGGCGCGGTACTGCTGGGCAAGCTGAATATGCACGAACTGGCCTACGGGATCACTTCGGCCAACCCGCACTTCGGCGCGGTGCGCAATCCGTGGAACCCCGAGCACAGCCCGGGCGGGTCGAGCGGCGGTTCGGGAGCCGCCGTGGCGACGGAAATGGTCTTTATGGCGATGGGCACCGACACGGGGGGCTCGATTCGCATCCCCGCATCGTTCTGCGGGACCGTCGGGCTCAAGCCAACGTACGGGCGCGTCAGCCGCTTCGGCGTGTTGCCACTGGGTTTCAGCCTGGACCACGTGGGTCCCCTCACGCGCTCGGTGCGCGACGCCGCGCTGGCCCTGAACGCGATCGCCGGCCACGATCCGCTCGACCCGACCTCTTCGCACCGGCCGGTAGTGGATTACGTGCCGGAGGAGGGTTGTTCCATCCGCGGAGTGCGCGTCGGGGTTGCGGAGCATTTCTTCTTTGATCACCTGCATGAGGAAGTGGAATCGGCGGTGCGCGGCGCCATCGCGCGCGCCGAATCGCTGGGCGCGGTGGTCAAGCCGGTGCGGCTGCCCGATATCCCGGCGTTGAACGCGGTGGCGCGCATCGTGCTCCTGGCCGAGGCATCGGCGGTGGCCGAGCCCTATCCGGAGGACCGGAGCCTCTACGGCGCGGACGTCCGGGCGCTGCTCGACCAGGGACGGCTGGTGCCGGCCACCGATTACATCAATGCGCAGCGTTTGCGCCGCAAGATGCGCCGCGAGTTCGACCGGGTGTGGAAGGAAGTGGATTGTCTCCTCACGCCGGCCACGCCCAGTGCCGCGCCGCGAATTGGCGACACCACCGTCCGATTGGGCGGCCGCGATGAAGATGTGCGTCTGGCGTCGACCCGCCTGTTGCGCGGCGTGAACGCGCTCGGATACCCTGCGCTTGCGATGCCCGGCGGATTGAGTGCTGCGGGTCTACCCGTAGGGCTGCAGATTGTCGGTCCAGCGTTCGAGGAAGCGCTGCTGTTGCGCGTCGGCGCCGCGCTGGAAGACGGCGGCGTGGGGATTCCGCCGTGTCCGATGTAGTCCCGGCCGCCGTTTTGGTACGAAAGTGCCTGAAGTACTGACCATTTCGAGCCAGCTCGAAGCAGATTCCTACCTGGATTGGTATTCCGCGGCTTTGAAATGTCATAGGAGTATTAACTCCTAAATACTCAGCGCCTTACAAAGGAAGGCGACCCACCGCTGGGTCTGGACACCCACTCTCCACGGGGTGCTGTGGAATCCGCCGTCGGGAAAGCCGCGTGGGAAAGCAGCTAAGTCCTTCTGAATCAGTAGAGATTAAGACGGTCTTAACTTGGTAGACGACTTGCTAGGTCAACTCCATACCGCAGTTTGCGCATTTGAGGATATTCGTGCCAGCTGCAGGAATTTCTAGGGAGGTAATTAACGAAATGAAGAGCAAGAACCTACGGCTTCTTGGGCTGATTGTTTTGGCCTTGGCTGCTTGCCTCGGCAGCTTTGCCCAGTCTGTCAGCGGCGATCTGGCAGGCACGATCTACGATGCCAGCGGCGCGACGATCCCGAACGCCACGATTACGGCAAAGAACGATGCCACCGGCGTCGAGACTACTACGAAGTCCGCGGCCACTGGCGAGTACCACCTCGGCAACCTGCTGGGAGGAACGTATACGATTACCGTGACTGCGCCCGGGTTTACAAAGGCGCAAATCCGCGCCGTGACCGTGACGTTAAACAAGACGGCCACCAACAACGTGAAACTGGACGTCGGCGCCAACATCGAAACCGTGGAGGTTTCGGCGGCGGCGGCGGCGCTTGATACTACAACGGCAAGCGTGCAGACCTCGTTTGAGTCGCGCAACATGACGGACCTGCCGATCGCATCCGGCGGCAGCGGCGTGATCAACCTTTCGTTGTTGAACGCCGGCGTGGGCTCGAGCGGCGCAGTGGGCCTGGGAGCGGGCCCGTCGGTGGGCGGACAGCGCCCGCGCAACAACAGTTTCACGATCGAAGGCATCGACAACAACAGCGGCAGCGTGACCGGCCCGCTGGTGAGTGTCCCCAACGACGCGGTGGCGGAATTCAGCGTGCAGCAGAACCAGATCTCGCCGGAATTCGGTCACTCTTCGGGCGGCCAGTTCAACCAGGTTTTGAAGAGCGGCGGGAACGAATTCCACGGTACGGCGTATGAATACCTGGAGAACCGCAAGCTCAACGCTGCCGACAACTTTGATGCCATCAACGGCAACGAACTGCACCCGCGCTATGACAACAACCGCTTCGGCGGATCGTTGGGCGGCCCGATCAAGAAGAACAAGATGTTCTTCTATGGCCTGTATGAATACAATCCCATCGGGCATAGCGCCACTCCGGGGAGCCTTTTTGCGCCAACCGCAGCCGGCTGGAGTACGCTCGGCGGGATGGCCGGGATCAATCCGACAAACCTGAGCCAGCTTAAGCAGTATCTTGGCACCGCGGCCACGGCGGTTCCGGCGGCCGACACGCCAAACGGCGCCTACCCGATGGTTGGGATCGGCAACCTGAGCCTGAACAACCAGACCGCTTCGGCGGTGGCCATCCCGATTGGGCAGATCAGCTTCAATGCACCCGCGTTCACCAACAACGAAAACGGCGTGGGTGCGTTTGACATGACCATCTCCGATAAGGACAGCCTGCGCGCGCGGTTCGTTTTGAACCGCCAAGGCTCGATCGACACTGCTTCACAATTCCCGGTTTTCTTCCAGACTGTGCCTTCCAACGCCTACCTGGTGACGCTCACCGAGTTCCACACCTTCTCACCCACGGTGACCAACGAATTCCGCCTGGGCTATAATCGCTACTCCAACACAACGCCATCCGGAGACCTGAAATGGCCGGGGTTAGACCAGTTCCCCACGATCGCGATTTACGATTTGGGAATCGCCAACCTGGGCCCAGACGGCAACGCGCCGCAGGGCACTATCCAGAACCAGTACCAGTTGACCGATAACATCAGCTGGACCAAGGGCAAGCACAGCCTGAAGTTCGGTTTCGACGGATGGAAGCAGATCTCTCCGCAGAGCTTCACGCAGCGTGGGCGCGGCGATTACGAATGGAACAACCTCTCCGACTACCTGTTCGACTATAACCCGGACTACATCGCGCAGCGCTCGCTGGGCGCCTCCGAGTACTACGGCGACCGCATCTTCACGGGCATGTATTTTAACGATAGCTGGAAGGCCACGCAACACCTGACAGTCAACGTCGGCTTGCGCTATGAATATGAGACGGTGCCATACAGCGAAACCCTCCAGACCCGCAATGCGATTTCCAATGTTCCAGGATTGATCGAGTTCCAGAAGCCGACGGCGATGACGAACGCCTGGATGCCACGCGTGGGCCTGGCGTATTCGCCGGGAACCAGCGGAAAGACTTCGATCCGCGCCGGTTTCGGCCGCAGCTTCGACGTATTGGTGGATAACTTCGGCTTGTTGACCTTGCCCCCGCAGGCCAACACTACGGTGGACGTTACAGGCGCAGACCTGGGGAGTTTCCTGAAAAACGGCGGCATCGCGCCGAACGCTTCGGCGGCGGCTATGACGCAGGCTGAGGCCCGTGCGGGCACGGGCGGGTACGTCCCCAATCAGACTCGTCCCGAATCGCTACAGTGGAACATCGGCATTCAACACGTGTTTCATGAGAACTACACTTTGGAATCACGCTACCTCGGTACTCGTGGTATCCACCTTCCGGTGCAGGCGCAGTTGAACCGCGTACCGGTGGTGAATAGTTCCAACGCGCTGCCAATCTACACCGCGGCCCCGAGCCAGGCAACGCTGAACGGGCTGACCAGCAACCTGACTACTCTTACCAACCAATACAACGCTGGTGGGGATGTGGATCCCGCTTATCTGGCGGCCGGATTCACGGGGATTATTACCAGCTACCAGCCCTGGGGCAACTCCACCTATCACGGTTGGGCCAACCAGCTGACGCGGCGCTTCAACAACGGCCTCCAGTTCATGGCCGCTTACACGTTTAGCCAAAACAAAGACGACTCCACCGCCGAAGTGTTCAGCACCTACACCACGCCGCGCCGTCCGCAGAATATTCGCAACCTGAGCGCCGACTGGGGAAATTCAGCCCTGGATCACCGTAACCGCTTTACCTATCAGGTTCTGTACGACATGCCGTTCTACAAGACCTCGAAGAGCTGGCTGCTGAAGAACGTGGTCGGCAACTGGGAAATCGCGCCGATTTACACCTACCAGACGGGTACCTGGTTCACCGTGCAAAGCGGCCTGGATTCCAACCTGAACGGCGATTCGGGCGGCGACCGCGCCTACCTCAACCCGAGCGGTAACCCGTTGATCGGCACTGGTACGCCGGCCCTGAAGAACAGCGCCGGCGCCACCGTGGGCTTCCTGATGAACAATCCCGCGGCTGGATATGTGACCGCACCCAAAGGTACACTCTCCACCTCACCGCGCAACACGGAGCGCATAAACCCGACCAATAACATCGACGCCACGATCGCCAAGAGCGTCTCGTTCAGCGAGAAGTATAAGGTACAGTTCTCGGGACGGTTCTTCAACATCCTGAACCACTCGCAGTACATCGGCGGCTATCTCAGCGACGTGGCGCCCATCGGATTCACCAGTGCCACGGTGCATAACTACACGATTCCGTCTTCGTCGATATTCCACCAGGCGTCGCAGGCGTTTTCGAGCAATCCGCGCAGCATCACGGTTTCCGCCAAGTTCATCTTCTAAGAACTGCCGGAAACGGTTTGCAGTACGGGGAGCCTTCGGGCTCCCCTTTTTTTGTGCCGAACTGCGCTCGGATTGGCAGATTGGCAGGCTGAAGCCTGCCCCACCGGGGTGTATCCTGAACATGGGGAAGTTTGCCTGCGCGTATGCTGCCCGGAAGTCACATGGCGCGAATTCTGTTGGCGGCCTGCCTGGCGGGCGCCGCTCTGCATGCGCAGGTGGCGATCACCGGACGCGTGGTGGATGAGAACGGCGCGGCGGTGGCGGGCACGCGGGTGGAGTGGCGCGGGGCGGATGGCGTGGCGATCGCGGCCTCGAGCGACCCGGCAGGAAACTTCCGGGCCAGTCTTCCGGCGGCGGGCGAGTACGCAATGCGCGCGGAGCGCCTGGGCTTTTTCCTGTTTACCGTCAGCCGGCAAGCGTTCGAGGAAGGCCCGCAGCAACTGACCATCCGGCTGAACCACCTCCAGGAGTTCGCCGACAAGATCGATGTCACCTACTCGCCGCCGGCCATCGATCCGCAACAGACCTCGGAGCGCAAGGAACTGACCAATACGGAAATCGAAGCAGTGCCGTACCCGGCGCCACAGGATTTCCGCAACTCGCTGCCGATGTTCAATGGCGTGGTGCAGGACAATGCGGGGCGGGTCCACATCAACGGCGGCGACACCAATCAGGCGAACTATACGCTGGACGGGTTCAACATCTCGGACCCGGTAACGGGACGGCTGGAGACGCGGGTGAACATCGAGACGATCCAATCGATGGACCTGGAGAACAGCCGTTACGCGGCGGACAACGGGCGCGGCTCGGCGGGCGTTGTGGATCTCAAGACCAAGATGGGCGACGACCGCTGGCGGTTTGGGGGCACCAACTTCATTCCGGGGGTGACCAACAACGGCGGATGGTACATCAACAAGTGGACGCCGCGGCTGGAGTTTTCCGGCCCGATCGTGAAGGGGCGCGCGTGGTTCCACAACGGGTTCGATGCGTTCTACAGCATGGACAGCATATATGGCTTACCGCGCGGCGCAAACCGCACCAGCGGCTTCACGGTCAGCGATCTTTCCCGTTTCCAGGTGAACCTGACGCCGGCCAACATCCTCACGGCGAGCTTTCTGTACAACCTGTCCGACACCAACCGCTACGGGTTGAGCATCCTGAATCCGGTGGAAACCACGACCAATATCCGGCAAACCACCTACATGAGCACGATTCGCGACCAGTATTATTTCAACGGCGCGCTGCTGGATATGGGGTTCGCGGATACGCGCGGCATGCTGCGCAATCCGCCGCAGGGCAACGCGATCTACGAGATCACGCCGTTTGGAAATCGCGGCAATTACTTCAGCGGCGTGGATCGACATTGGTACCGGCAGCAGGCGATGGCCAATCTGTTTCTGCCGGCATTGCATTTGGGGGGCGAGCATCGCCTGAAATTCGGCATGGATATGGAGCGGGAGAGCTTCCATCAGCAGGTGGACCTGCACGATTACGAGGTGCTGCGCGACGACAATTCGGTGGCCCGCCTGGTGACGTTCGCGGGCGATCCGTTCCAGCAGCGCAAGAATCTGGAGGCGGCGCTATACGTGCAGGATCACTGGGCGCCGCGGGATGGCCTGTCGTTCGATGGGGGCGTGCGCACCGAGTGGAACGAGGTGGTGCGCGATCTGGAAGTGGCGCCGCGCGTGGCCATGGCGTGGGTGCCAAAGAGGCTGCGCGGCACCAAGATCTCGGCTGGATGGGGCGTCTACTACGACGCTATCGCTCTGGGGACGCTGGCGCGCGATCAGGGCATGACCAGCTATTCGACGTTCTACCCGCCGAACGGGGTGGCGCAGGGTCCGGTTCCGACGTCTTTCGTGGTGATCGATCGAACGCTTACGACGCCGAAATACCAGACGGCGCACCTCACGGTGGAGCGCAAGCTGCCATTCGATTTCTACGGGAAGGCGAGCTACACGTGGCGCAGCAGCAGCAACGGGTTCGTATTCGAGACTCTCTCGCCGCAAAGCGGACCGATGTTCTACTCTGGCGCCGTGTTCCAGTTAAGCAACTCGCGGCACGAACGCTACGACGCGCTGGATTTCGCCATCCGGCGCACGTTCGCCGGAAAGTTCGAGTGGTTTCTGGGGTACACGCGGTCGAGCACGCGAAGCAACGCGGCGGTGGACTATAGCCTGGAGAATCCGGTGTTCGCGCCGCAGATGCCGGGGCCCTTCGCCTGGGACACGCCCAACCGGGTACACATGTGGGGATGGGTGCCGATGCCCAAACGGATGCTGCCGCAGCGGCTGGAATTCCTGCTGCGGAACACCACGGCGGCGTACCTGGTGGAATACCGCACGGGCTTCCCGTTCAGCGTGGTGGACCAGGAAGGTTTTATGGTGGGCGGGCCGAACGCGCAGCGCTACCCGGACTACTTCAACGTGAACCTGCAATTGGAACGGCAATTCCGCGCATTGCACTATTTGTGGGCGTGGCGGTTCGGGTTCAACAACCTGACGGGCAACCTGAACCCGAACGTGGTGAACAATGTTCAGGGCTCACCGCAGTTTCTGACTTACGGCCGCGGGCAGGCCCGGGCGTTCACCGTGAGGCTGCGCCTGCTGGGACGCAAGTAGCGCCAATCGCGGGCGCAGGGTCGGGTAAACTGGAGATGGACACCGATCCTCCATGGCATCGCCGCCCATTCCGCCGCAGTTGGACCATCTGATCACTCGTCCGTTTTCCTTCTATCCGCCGATTGTCGGCATCGAGCACAACGAGTGGTTGTACAAGAAGGCAAGCTGGAGCGAAATCCTGGTGGTGAACTGCAAGAATGCCGAGGAGATCTGGATCTCACGGCGTTACATTGGCGAAGTGTCGCGAACCGACGACCCGGTGCGGATCGTAGGCTTGAAATACGAACTCGAGTACAAGGGCGGTATGGTGGTGCCGTTCCAGCGGCGGGTGATTGAGATGCCGGTGGCGGTGGGCGGCAAAGCGTTGTCGAAAGAGGGCGAACGGCCGGCGCCGGCGCCGATCGTCGGCATACGGATGGCGTCGGCGCAGGACAAGCGCATGTTCAAGTTGATCGGCGCGGCGGTGACGGTAGCGATCCTGCTTTACGTCCTGGCGGTGAGTCTGTCGCGCCAGCGGGTCGTGTTCACAGCCAAAGACCAGACTTACATGGGGCTGAGCGCGCGCGACGACCGCACCGAGGTCGTCGTCAAGCTGGGAGAGCCGGCCAGCGACCACTGGCAGAGCGAAAACGGGGCGCTGCAATACGAGGCGCTGGATTATCCGGACCGCAAGCTGACCGTGATCCTGATGGGCGGCGACCGCAAGAGCGTGCAGTATGTCGGCACCATGGATAAGGATTGGAAGCCCGTCCACTCGGTGCGTCTGCGCTCTGGCGGGACCACGGACAGCCTGTTGCGCGAACTGAAGCGGTTCTAGGCCGGCGCGTAACGTCCAGTCCTCTGGACTGGGGGAGCGAAACCTACTGCTCTGCGCGTTTCTGGCGTTCGTAGGCCGTTTTAAGGTATTTCCCGGCCTCTTCCTGGGCTCCCTGGGTGTCGTCTTTGGTGCGGATGGCCAGGTTATATTCGTTGACGGCGCGCTCTCTCTGGCCGGTGATATCGAAGATCTTGCCTAAGTTGATGCGGCCCCACACTTCGGTCCACTTGGGGTCGAGATCGCCGGCCAGCACCTCGCGGAACTCGTTGGCCGCCTGCTGGTAGTTGTTTTGCAGGAAATGCACTTCGGCAATGCGGTAGTGGGCCAGCGAACTGGTGCGGCTGGTTTCCAGGGCCTTCTGGTATTGCTTGAGGGCTTCGCCGAACTCGCTCAATTCCGCATACTGCTCGCCGCGGCGGATGGCCACGGCCACGCGCACCTGATTGCTGTAGCGCAGCACGCGGTTGTTGGGATCGATGACCACGCTCTTGGGCTTGCCAAAAGTATCGACGGAGAATTCCGAGGAAGTGCCGACCACCTCCACGCGTTTCTCTTCGGGATTGCCTTCGGTTTCGATCTTCAGGTCCACGGGCATACGGAAGGTGTCGAGATCCTGGGCGATTTTCCCCATCACGCGAAAGCCCTTGGCGGTGCGCAAAATGGTGTATTCGAGCTTGAATTCGGGGGCGCCGCTGGATTCAATCCACTGGATGAAGAAGTAGCCGAGGTCCTGCCCGGAAGCGGTTTCGGCGACCTTCTTAAAATCGTCGGTATTGGCGCTCTTCCAGGCGTATTGCTGGGTGTAAGCCTTGAGCGTCTTGAAGAAACTCTCGTCGCCGATGACGTAGCGCAGCATGCCGGCGACGGTGGCGCCCTTGCCGGCGGTGAGAGCCCACAATTCGGGCGAGTAATCTTCCAGCCGCGAGGATTGCACGATAGGCACGGTATCCACGGTGAGCGATTCCACCATGACGTCGCGCAGTTGCGCCTCCATGGCGGCGGGACCCTTGTCGTGCTCGCTCCACAGGAGCTCGGCATAAGCGGCCAGCCCGTTGGTCAGCCAGAGATGATTGCGCGTGGTGGGCGAGACCAGGTCCTCGAACCACTGTCGCGACACCTGATTGGCCAGGAGTTTGACATTGGCCTGTTTGCCGATGCCGCGCGGAGCCAGGAAGATCATGCCGGGGGCCGCAAAGCCGTTGGGCGCGCCCTCCTCGGTTTCCACCACGGTCAGATTCGCGTAGGGAGGAAGGCCGAACACGCCGGTGAAGTACGACATGGTCTTGCCGATCTGCTCGCCGTAGAGCTGTGCCATATCGGCCTCGGGGGCGCGGAAGTACAGGGAAGTGGTAACGCCTTCGGAAGCCACCCGCGCCGCCTGGCCCTTGACGATGGCGATGCTGCCCGGGAACGAGGGTCGTTCGAACTTGATCTGGTAGCGCGTCTTGTCGCCGGCGGTTTCCTTGCTGTCGTTGCCGGAGCCGAGCACGGTGTATCCGGCGGGCACGGTGACGCGCAGATCGGCGGCGAACCGGTCGGTGGTATAGCCGCTGACGGGGAACCAGCGCGCCGGGTACATCAGGTATGTAAACTCGGGATGGATGGCGGCGAACTTGATGCCGTAGACCGGCGAATCTTCCTGTCCGGAGAGCTTGCCGTCGTAGAAGAAAGTGAGGGTGACCGCCTGGCCCTTGACCAGCGGCTGCTCAAAGCTCAGGCGGACGGTGAAATCCTGCTGGTTGCGGGACGCCGGAATCTGCTTGCCCTTGTCGTCCACGACACGCGACACGTTGAGCGCGTTGTTGAGCTCGAAGGCGGCGGTGGTGATGTTGTCGTCCAGCGGGACGAAACGCACACTCGCCTTGGCGGTGAGGGATTGCGATGCCGGCGAGACCTCGGCGTCGATGGTGTACAGCTCCACGTCGATGCGGGAGCGGCGGTCCTGTGCCCAGGCGGCGGAGGCGCCAACTGCCAGAGTGAGAACGGCGGCGAGCGTACGATTACGATACATGAGCGGCTTGTCCTTCCAGGATACCCTTGATGGCAAGGGCGGCGCGTTGGGGCGCGGCGGAACCGCCGGCCAACTTGCGCCGCACCTCGGCGAGCCCAGCCTTCATTTCGGCGCGGGCGGGCTCATCGGCGAGCAGGCGCAGAGCTTCGCGGGCCAGATTAGCGCCGGTCGCCCGGCTTTGCATCAACTCAGGCACTACGGCGCGTCCGGCGATCAGGTTCACCATGGAATAGAACGGAACGTCCACCAGGAACTTGCCGGCCAGCCAGCTGGCCGTTGTCACCTTGTAAAAAGTGACCATGGGCGTGCCGAGGAGCGCGGCTTCCACGGTGACCGTTCCACTTGCAGCGAGCGCGAGATCGGCGTGCGCCATGGCGTCCCAGCTTTCCCCTTCAATCACCTGAATCGGCGAGCGCCCGAGGCGCCCGGCAAAAAACGCGGTCCCGGTGGTGACCGAGGCCGGCAATACGAAGTTCACTGCCTGTTCCCGGTAGATCCGCTGGACTGCGTCCAGCAGCGCCGGCAAATGGCGCGCTGCTTCTCCACGGCGGCTTCCAGGCAGCACCGTAATTAAAGGACGCTCGGCGGCCAGCCTGTGTTTCCGAAAAAACTCATCGCGGGTGAGAGAGGGCCGCACCAGTCCGGCCAGCGGGTGGCCGATGTAGCTGGCGTGGACACCGTGGCGGGTAAAAAACTCCTCTTCAAACGGGAAGATACAGAGCAGGCGGTGGATGGTGCGGCGCATCTGGCGGACGCGCCCCTGGCGCCATGCCCAGGCTTGGGGCGCCACCAGATAGACCACTGGAACGCCCTGCCGGTGGAGGTTACGGGCCACGCGGAGATGGAAATCCGGAGAGTCGGTCAGAATGGCCAGATCGGGCTTCATTTGGCGCGTTTCGGCCAGTAATTTACGGTATTCGCGGTAGATTCGGGGGATGTGGGAAACCACCTCCACCAGGCCGACGACCGCCAGGCTGGCGGCGTCCACGACGGTGCGCACACCGGCGGCGCGAAGGCGAGGGCCGGTGCAGCCAAAGAACTCCGTCTCCGGCAGAATGCGCCGCAGTTCCTCGACCACCAGCGAGGCGTAGAGATCGCCCGACGCCTCTCCGGCCGATACCAGGATTCTGCGCATTCTACACAAGTTTAGCGTGCCGCCCTGTTACAATCGAACCACCGGGATGAGCATCGACACAGAATGGTCCAGATTGACGGTGGAAGCGCTTGCTTTGCGGGTCCGCGAGGAGATGATTCCAGTCACTGCCAAGTTCTCCTATTATTCGACGCTGCCCATCGCCGAAGAGGACTTGCGGCAGTATTTGAACGACCCGATTGCCGCCGTGTCACCCGCCATCGTCGCGGGGCTGCCGCGCATCGGTATCATCCTGGCGCCGTATATCGAAAAGGGCAACGGCAAGGTAGGCGACTGCGTCACCTTCGAGCGTCCCAGCGAGAGCCGCCACCTGCCCTGCTCGCGCGCCTCCCTGGAAGGCCTGAGCGTGCTGGCGCTGGGCATCAAAGACATCGAAGTGGCCGACTACCACTACCAGTTTTATAGCGCGCTTTCCGGGCTGGTGACCTCGTGTTGGACGCCGGCGACGCAGGAGAGGTTTCACCGCACGATCCGCGAGGAACTGGGCGCGGAGGTCCGCGGCGAGGTGGACGAGAAGAGCTGGCACCTGAAGCAGGCGCTCCTGCGCCGCCAGACCAACGTCCGCAAGGAGACCAAGTTGTTCCGAGAGTACGCGCGCCAGGCCTTCGAAGATACCCTGACGCTCTACCTGCACGGCACCTGCTGCGATATCGATGTGGAAACGGGCCCCCGGCAGATGCCCAGCCGCTATCTGCGCCGCCGCCTGGAGCTACTGATCTCGCTCTATCCTCCGCCGGAAGGGTATGCAGTGTTGCCCGAACAGCTGAAGTCGAGATAAGAGAACGCCGGCCAGGGGACCTGGCAAGCTGAAGCATGCCCCACCAATGCAGCCAGACGGCACGACTTGGTGGCGCAGGCGGTTCCGCCTGCGGGAACCTTGCCGCGCCAGATTGCGGGCTAACGTCCAAACTCCAGGTCCGAGCTTCGCTCGGATGCACAAGGCGGAGCCTTATGCCACGTTACGGTAGCGGCGTAGTTTTTGCGGCCTGTCTGAGCCGGGCGATGCCGGCTTCCACGTCCTCAAGCTTGGAGGGGATGGCGGCGGAGATGACCTTTGGAGCGCCGGTAGTGATCAGGACGTCGTCTTCAATGCGGACGCCGATGCCTTTGTACTTCTCGAACACCGGGCGGATGGCGGCGGCGAACTTTTCCATCTCCGGCGTTTTCGGCAGATTCTCCAGCGCGTCGGGGCGGAAATAGAGGCCGGGCTCGACGGTGATCACCATGCCGGGCTGAAGTTCGCTCCCGCCCGGATCGTGCACGTTGAGGCCGATACCGTGGCTGATGCCGTGGTTGAACCAGATGCGCATTTCCGCATCGCTCTTGGGGTCGGTAATCAGGCCGAGTTTGAAGAGGCCCTGCTTGAAGACCTCGCCGGCCGCGCCCTGTATGGAATCGGGGCCGCCGGATGCGGCGTGTCCAGGTTTGGCCATGGCGAAGCCGGCCTGCTGCGCTTCCCAGACCAGACGGTAGATGGCGGCCTGCTCCTGGCTGAACTTGCCGCTCACCGGAATGGTGCGGGTGACGTCGGCGCTGTACTGGTCGAACTCGGCGGCGTCGTCCATGAGGAGCAGGTCGCCGGCCTTCATGGTGTCCCTGTTGGATTGGTAGTGCAGGGTGGTGGTGTTATTGCCGGAGCCGACGATGCAGGGGTAGCCCCAGTGCCCGTTGCGGCGCAGGAAGGTGAATTCGAACTGAGCCTGAATCTCGTATTCGGGTTTGCCGGGTGCGGCCACGGCGTAGGCACGCTGGAAGGCTTCGGCGGTGATATCCACGGCGTGCTGGAGGAGATCGATTTCGCGCTGCGACTTGACCCGGCGGAGATTGTTGAAGAGGGTGGTAGCGTCTTTGATGGCGATGCCGGTGCCGACGGAGGCAAGTTTGCCGGCGAACTCCTGCTCGCGCCGGTACTCCACGGCGTTGGGGCGCGCCGGCAGGATCATGTAGAGCTGGAGTTCCTGGCGTCCGGCGTACTCGATTGGCTTGGCGAACGCGGTGGCCCAGTCGGGCGTGTTTGCCGGGGGCGCGGCGTCCGGCCCGGAGAGCACCCCGCCCCCGCGACCGCCCCTGCCTTGCGCGCCGGCGAGGATGGCGCGGGAGCGCGGGATCAGAGCGCCGAAAAAGCCGTTGAACTGGCCGGACTCGAAAACGTCCTCAACGCCGGAGGTTTCGCGGGCCTCGGCAGCGGTGATCATGTGGCCGGTCCAAGTCTCCTGCGCGGCGTTGGAACGGGGGAGGAAGACCATTTCGCGGATCTTCCCGGCGCCGGGCACGAGCACGAGGGTGGCGCCGGGCTGGGTGAGTCCGCTGAGGTAGAAGAAGTCGTTCTCCTGGCGGAAGGGCCAGTCGACGTCGTTGGCATAGTTGCGCGGTTCGGCGGCGTAGAGGATGAGCACGGCGTGGTCGCCGATCTGTTCCATGACGGCTTTGCGGCGGGCGGCGAGGTCCGCCAAGCGGTCGCGCTGCCAGGAGGCCGGCGGGGGCGGAGCGATCTTCCAGACGGCGGTATCGGCGGCGCAGGCGCAGGCTGCCAGGGTGAGAGAACAGAGAAGTTTCGAGAATTGCATCGACCCTCCGGTGGGGATTTTTCATTATAGACGCGGCGCGAATCTCCGCGCGCCGGGTAACCCTGCCACTGGTCCGTGCGCCATTCAATAAAATAGTTTGGTATCCTCAAACACTTAAAGCCATATGAAGAAATTACTGTTTGTCGCGCCTCTGCTTTTCCTGGCTCCCCTGCTGTCGGTCGCGCAGCAGACGGAGAAGGTCGATCTCAACACGATTCATCGAATCAAGGAAGAAGCCCTGGGGCGGAATTCCAAGGTGATGGATCACGCGTTCTATCTCACCGATGTGAACGGTCCGCGCCTGCAGAGTTCCAAAGGATACCGGGCTGCCGCCGATTGGGCGGTGAAACGGCTGCAGGAATACGGCCTGTCGAATGTCCACCTGGAGAAGTGGGCGCCCTTCGGCAAGGGCTGGAATCTGGAACTCTACTCGGGACACATGCTGGAACCCATGTACCAGCCGATCATCGCCATGCCGGTGGCGTGGAGTGCGGGGACGAACGGCGTGGTCAGCGGAAATCCCATTCGGGTGACGCCGCAGACGCAGGCGGACCTGGATGCGTTCAAAGGGAAGCTGGCGGGCAAGATTGTGATGATTTCGCCGAAGCGGGATCTGGCGATGTCGACGACTCCGCTGGGCGTGCGCTACAGCGACGCGGAGTTGCAGGAGATCCAGACAGCGCAGATCCAGATTCCGGGCCTGTTCGGCCGCGGCGCGCCGGGCATGCCCGCGGGAGCCCCGGGGGGACGCGGCGGGGTGGCCGGTGGGCTGAGCCCGATGGTCATACAGGCCTTCCTGAAGACGGAGAAACCGGCGCTGGTGATTCAGGTCTCGGCGCGGGGCGACGGCGGCACGCTGATGGGCGGCGGTTTGGCGAACCGCGACACAACGGACAATCCGCCGACGTTGGTGATGGCGGCCGAGCACTACAACCGCATCGTGCGCCTGATGGAGCACGATATCCCGGTGAAACTGCAGTTCGAGATCAAGACCAGCTTCGAAGATGTGGACGCGTTCAACGTGATCGCGGAGATTCCGGGCAACGCGAAGAAGGACGAACTGGTGATGGTGGGCGGCCACTTCGATAGCTGGCATTACGGCACGGGCGCCACCGACAACGGCGCGGGCAGCGCGATCGCCATGGAAGTGGCGCGCGTTTTGAAAACCCTGAACCTCAACATGGACCGCACCGTGCGCATGGCACTGTGGGGCGGAGAAGAAGAAGGCCTGATGGGGTCGCGGGCTTACGTGAAGGAGCACTTCGCGGATCCGACGGTGATGAAGCCGACCGCGGAGCACGAGAAGGTGGCGGGTTACTGGAATATCGACAACGGGACCGGAAAGGTCCGCGGCATTTACTTGCAAGGCAACGAAATGTGCCGGCCGATCTTCGAGAAGTGGCTGGAACCGTTCAAGGACCTCGGCGCCACGACGATCACCATCCGCAACACGGGCGGCACGGATCACCAGGCCTTCGACGGCGTTGGGTTGCCGGGCTTCCAGTTCATCCAGGACACGATGGATTACGAGACGCGCACGCACCACACCAACATGGACACATACGACCGCTTACAGGCGACGGACATGATGCAGATGTCGGCGATTGAAGCGTCGATGGTGTACCTGACGGCGGTGCGGCCGGAGAAACTGCCGCGCAAACCCCTGCCTCCTCCGCAGCCGGGGCGCGGCGGCCGCGGTGGCGAAGGCGGGGCTCCGACAGGCGCTCCCACCGCGGGACGCGGCGGAAATTAAGACGGGTGGGGCAGCCAATCATGGCTGCCGCCGGCTTTCAGCCGGCGCTGGAGATTGGCCATTCG
>PLDO01000014.1 GCA_003136215.1 Bryobacterales bacterium | reverse complement strand
ACCGAGCAGTTTAGCGGCATCAGGGGAGAACTCGTCAGCCTCAAAGACTCGCTCGATGGCTGCGAACGCATCCTGCGCGATGAATTCAAAGACTACCCGGAAAGCGCGCTCTACATGATAGGGGCGATTGACGAAGCGAAAGGAAAGGCCAAAACCGGCACGCCCGTAGCTAAAGCCGAACCTGGGCCCAAAACCGAACCTCAGGGCGACACGAAGCCCGCCGCCGACTCCAAGCCCAAAGCCCCGTCCGATCCGCAGCCGAAACCCGAGCCGAAAACCAAACTGGAGGTGGAACATGCAGCAGCCGACGCTCATGAATCTTAAGGTTCTCCTCCCATTCGAAATCTTCGCCGACAAAACCGGCGTTTCGCGCATCGTCGCGGAGACCCGCGAAGGCTCGTTCGGACTCTTGCCACACCGGCTGGACTGCGTTGCGGCGCTCGCCCCCGGGATTCTGACCTACCAAAACGAGGCCGAAGGCGAGGTATTTATTGCGGTCGATGAAGGGGTGCTGGTCAAGACCGGCTTGGATGTACTGGTCTCCGTGCGCAACGCAATTGGCGGCACGGACTTGGGCCAACTACATGAGGCAGTCGAGCGGGAGTTTCTGAACCTGAACGAACGGGAGCAGGGCTTCCGCTCGGTGATGGCGAGAATGGAAAGCGATTTCATCCGCCGCTTAGCGGAGTTTCACCATGAGTGAACAACCGGAAACCAAGAGCGCCAAAGATGGGACTGCGTTTAGCCGGGAGGTCGGCGCGAAGGCGGCACGCAAGCTCAGGGCACGCAAGTCCAACCAGGGCGTCTGGTTTGGTTTGGGAATGATGGGGCTGATCGGCTGGTCGGTGGTGGTTCCGACGCTGCTCGGCGCGGCCCTTGGTATCTGGCTGGACAATCGCCATCCGGGAAACCATTCCTGGACGCTGATGTTGCTGGTCATCGGCCTGGCCATTGGATGTTTGAATGCCTGGCATTGGGTGGATAAGGAAGACAAGGAAATGCGCGCGGATCAGGAGGAGAATCATGATAAATGACGGATTGAGCTTGGTGCTGGCCCTGGTGACCGGCGCCTTGCTCGGCGCGATATTCTTCGGCGGCCTGTGGTGGACGGTTCGCAAGGGCTTTTCGTCCGAACAGCCGGCACTTTGGTTCTTCGGCAGCCTCATGCTGCGAACGAGCATCACCCTGGCCGGCTTCTACTTTATCGCGCGCGGCCATTGGGAGAGGCTGCTGGTGTGCCTCCTTGGATTTGTCGTGGCGCGCCTTGTCGTGATGCGTCTCACGCGGACGGCAGAAAAGCCAACTTACTTGGCACAGGCGGCTGGCGATGCATCTTAGTCCCGATCAGATCGTCTTTTGGCAATACGGGTTCCTCAAACTCAACGCCACCATCGTGTTCACGTGGGGCCTGATGCTCATGATGGCGGGCGGTTCAAAACTCATCACGCGCAACCTCTCCATTGGGATACAACGCTCCCGCTGGCAGAATCTTCTGGAAATCGTCGTCACCGGCATTGAGAAGCAAATTGAAGAGGTAGGCCTGAGCCGGCCGGAGAAATATCTCGGCTTCCTGGGCACGCTCTTCCTGTTTGTCGCAGCCGCCGCCGTCTGCACGGTCATTCCCGGCTACGAGCCGCCGACTGCTTCGCTCTCAACCACGGCTGCGCTTGCACTGTGCGTGTTTGTAGCCGTGCCGTTCTTCGGCGTCGAGGAGCAGGGGGTGCGCAACTACCTCAAGTCCTACGCAAAGCCCACCATCATCATGCTGCCATTTAACATCATCAGCGAACTTTCGCGTACACTCGCCCTGGCCGTCCGTTTGTTCGGCAACATGATGAGCGGGGCGATGATTATCGGCATCCTACTCACGATTACGCCCTTCATTTTTCCCATCATCATGACGGTGCTCGGTCTGCTCACCGGCATGGTCCAGGCCTACATCTTCAGCATCCTGGCAACGGTCTACATCGCGGCCGCCACGAGAGACCGTAAGCCCAAGCCTGAACCCGTGCAAGCCATTCCAGCATGAAGTACGACAACAAAAGGAGACACTGTGGACAACATGACTATTATCGCGGTGGCATCGATTGTCATCGCCGGCATCACCATCAGTTTGGGCTCCATAGGGCCTGCGCTGGCGGAAGGGAGGGCGGTGGCGACGGCTCTGACTTCGCTGGCCCAGCAGCCTGATGCCTCCGCTACCATCACGCGGACCTTGTTCGTGGGCCTGGCGATGATCGAGTCGATCGCTATCTACTGTTTTGTGGTTTCGATGATTCTGATCTTCGCCAATCCGTTCTGGAACCACGTCATCGCCCAGACAGCGGGAAAGTAAGCCATGCTGATCGATTGGTTCACCGTCGGTGCGCAGGCGCTCAACTTTCTCATCCTGGTGTGGTTGATGAGGCGCTTCCTTTACAAACCGATCCTCCACGCCATCGACGAACGGGAGAAGCACGTCGCCACGGAACTCGCGAATGCCGACGCCAAAAAAGCCGAAGCCCAAAAGGAGCACGACGAGTTCGAGCGCAAGAACGCGGAGTTCGACCAGCAGCGCGCCGCGCTCTTGAGCAAAGCGACCGGCGAAGCGGAGGCCGAACGTCAACGGCTTCTCGATGAAGCGCGGAAAGCCGCCGTGGCTTTGAGTTTGAAACGGCAGGAAACCCTGCGAAACGAAGAACACGACTTACATCAGGCAATCAGACGCCGGACACAGCAGGAAGTATTCGCCATCGCACGAAAGGCGCTGACGGATCTGGCTACGACGAGTCTGGAAGAACGCCTGGGCGAGGTGTTCACTCGACGCTTGCGAGAGATGGACGGCAAGGCGAAACAAGGCCTCGGCGAGGCACTTAAGTCAGCCTCCGACCCCGCGGTCGTGCGTAGCGCCTTTGACGTGCCCGCGGAACAACGCGCGGCCATACAAAATGCGCTCAACGAAACCTTCTCGGCTGAAATCCGCGTCCGGTTCGAGACCGAGCCAGACCTGGTGAGCGGCATTGAACTCACCACGAATGGGCAAAAGGTGGCGTGGAGCATCGCGGATTATCTGGCGTCGCTGGAAAAGGGCGTCGACGAGCTTCTGAAAGAGAAGGACAAACCGGAAGCCAAAGCCGAGCCTAAACCCGAAGAACCCAAGCCCGCAACCAAGAGCCAATGAGCATGGAACCTGAGAGCCTCCAGAACGATTTCGACAGCGCGTTTGATGGAATCAGCCAGGTGCGAGAAGGATTCACGCCGGAACTGATGCCACGGGAGGTGGGCACGATCACCAGCATCGCAACCGGCATCGCCAAGGTGTCCGGTCTCCCCGGCGTGGGTTTTGATGAATTGGTGACCTTTCCCGGCGATGTCCTCGGCATTGCGTTCAACGTGGACGCAGACGAAATTGGCGTGGTTCTGCTGGGCGAATACTGGCATCTCCACGCGGGAGATGAAGTCCAGCGCACCGGCCGCGTCATGGACGTCGCCGTAGGCGATGGATTACTGGGGCGCGTCATCGACCCACTCGGCCGGCCGCTCGATGGAAACGGGGCGCTGGCATCCAGCAAGCGTCTGCCCGTCGAACGCCCTGCCCCGCCCATCATGGACCGGGATCCCGTCACGGTGCCGCTTCAAACCGGCCTCAAAGTCATCGACGCGCTCATTCCCGTTGGGCGCGGCCAGCGCGAGTTGATCCTCGGCGACCGCCAGACGGGCAAGACCGCTATTGCGATCGATACCATCCTCAACCAGCGCGGCCAAAATGTGCTGTGCGTCTATTGTGCCATCGGCCAGCGCGCGTCCGCCGTCGCGAAAGCCGTGGCAACCTTGCGGGAAAAGGGCGCGATGGAGTACACCGTCCTCGTTGTGACCGAGGGCAACGACCCGCCAGGTCTCGCTTACATCGCGCCTTACGCCGCCACCAGCATCGCGGAGTCTTTCATGGAAGCGGGCCGGGATGTGCTGATCGTCTACGACGACCTCACGCATCACGCGCGGGCCTACCGCGAACTCTCTCTCTTGCTGCGCCGCCCGCCCGGCCGTGAAGCGTTTCCCGGCGACATCTTCTACATACACTCGAGGCTGCTCGAACGTGCGACGCACTTGCGCAAGGAACTCGGCGGCGGCTCGCTCACCGCGCTGCCCATCATCGAAACCGAAGCGCAGGACATTTCCGCCTATATCCCGACCAACNNTGATTTCCATCACGGATGGGCAGATATACCTCTCGCCGACGCTATTCGAATTGGGCGTTCTGCCCGCGGTCGATGTGGGGAAATCCGTTTCGCGCGTTGGCGGTAAAGCGCAACGAGCGGCCTACCGCGGAGTGGCGGGCGACCTCAAGCTCGCCTACGCGCAATTTGAGGAACTCGAAACCTTTTCGCGGTTCGGAGCCCGCCTGGATGAGGACACCCGCAAGACCATCGAACACGGACGTCGAATTCGCGCCTGCCTCAAACAGCCGGAATTCGCTCCGGTACCCGTGCCTGAGCAAATCGCCGTGCTGCTGGCCTTGACCGCTGAACTTTTCGACCGCGTGCCGCTTGACCAGATGACGGACGCCGAGCACGCCCTACGCAAGGCGGCGGCGGACATCCCGGCGGAGGTGCGGCAGCGATTGGACACCGCCGACAAATTGAGTGACGAGGATCATAAAACGATCGTCGAAATCGCGCGTAACTCGCTTGCACGCTTCCAGCCTAAACCGGAATCCGGCCCCAAACCGGAAGCCAAAACGGAGGTCAAGCCCAGGCCTGAAGTCAAAACGGAAGTCAAGCCTCAGCCTGAACCCGAGAAGAAGTCATGAGCAACACCACGGCCAGTCTGGCCCACAAGATCGGTGGAGCGGGGGATCTCCAATCCGTGGTGCGCACGATGAAGGCTGTGGCGGCTTCCAGCATCGGACAATACGAGAAGTCGGTGCACGCGTTGGCGGATTACTATCGCACCGTGGAACTGGGGTTGGGCGCATGCTTCCGGGAGAACGGGGCGGAACTCTTGATTCCGGCACGGGGGAAAAAGGTGGCTGCTGTTGCGATTGGCGGGGTCGTGTTCGGCTCAGACCAGGGACTGGTTGGCCAATTCAATGATGTTGTGGCCGATTATGCGGTCAAGACGCTGACGGCGCTGCCCGGCAAGCCCGAGGTGTGGGCCGTCGGCGAGCGCGTTCATGAACGCCTGGCAGACTCGGGAGTGCCGCTGATGGGACTCTTCACCGTGCCGAACTCCGTCGAGGCCATCACCCCGCTCGTCGGCCGGATTCTGGTGGAGACCGAGGCGCGCCAACGCCACGGTGACGTCACCGAACTCCACCTTTTCTACAATCGCCCCATGTCCGGATCGGTCTATGCGCCCGTCAGTCAGCGGCTGCTACCGCTGGACGAAACCTGGCGACGCAAGCTGGCCGAACGTCCCTGGCCGGCGGGAAGCCTGCCCGAGGTCATAGGTGACGGCACCGCGACCTTGCGGGCTCTCATCCGCGAATATCTTTTCGTCTCGCTCTTCCGGGCCTGCGCCGAATCCCTCGCGAGCGAAAATGCGAGCCGTCTGGCGGCGATGCAGCGCGCCGACAAAA
>PLDO01000408.1 GCA_003136215.1 Bryobacterales bacterium | reverse complement strand
GTGCGCGGTCGGCGTGGCGCAGGGCGCGCGGCTGGCATGGAGCTATCGGCATCTGCGCCGTCTGAAACAAAGTGGGCAGCCGGCCTCGCCGGCACAGCAAGCCAGGTTCGACGCATGGATATCGACATGCGGCATCCGGCGGCCCGTCCGGCTGCTGATCTCCCGCCGCGTGCCCATGCCGGTGGCGGTCGGATTCCAGCACCCCGCCGTGCTCCTGCCCGAAGCCCTGCTTGCCGGACTGACGGCGGCGGAACTCGACCATGTCCTGCTGCACGAGCTGGCTCACCTGGCGCGCCGCGACGATTGGAGCAACCTCCTGGCGCGCGTCGCGGGGGCTGTTCTGGCGCCGCACCCGGTGGCCGGTTGGACGCTCCGCCAGATCGATCGCGAACGCGAGCGCGCCTGCGACGATTGGGTGGTTTCGGCCACCGGAGCCGCCCGGCCGTACGCTGCCAGCCTCGCCCGCCTGTTTGAGTTGTGCGCCGCGCGGCGGCGCACTCTGCTCGCTTCCGGCATCGCCGATGGGGGCTCGCAATTGGGAGATCGCATTGCCATGCTGCTGCGCCGCGGCCGTGAATTCAGCCCGCAAACTTCGGCGCGCCGCGTGTCGGTCTGCGCCGCCGTCATGCTGATGCTGGTGATTGCGGGCTCGCGCACACCGGCATGGATGGCCTTCGCCCAGCCGCCGGCGCCGGTGTCCAAGACCGAGCTCCCCGCCCCGGCGCCCAACTCCCTGCTGGCCGCCCTGGTGGCCAACGGCTACGGCGATATTTCCGTGGACGACATCATCGCTCTGAAAGTGCAGGGCGTGTCGGCCCAGTTCCTCAACGGGATGCACCGCTCTGCAATAGGCAAGCTCCCGCCGCAGGATCTGATCGGCCTCAAGGTTCAAGGCGTTCGCCCCGAATACATCGGCGACATTCTGGCGCTCGGTTTCGGCCCGTTTACCGTGCGGGAATTCATCGATTTCAAGGTCCACGGCGTACCCGTCGAACTCTTCAGCGCGCTCAAGGACGCCGGTTTTCAGCGCACCGGCGAGCGGGAAATCGTCGAGGCCCACATTCAAGGCGTCAGGCCAGGGCATCTCCGCGAGGCCCGCCAGTACGGGCCAAACCTCACGCTGCGGCAGATTATGCGTCTGAAACAGGCTGGAGTCCTATAGGAGCCGGCATGAAGAATTCTTCCGAAACCACGATCGTGATCGGTGCCGTGGTTCTGGCCGCCCTCATGGCGGCGCAAGCGCACCGCACCGGATGGAACGTCTCGTACTCCGATACTCCCGGCATGGTGCACTTCGGCATCGAGTGGTCCAAGCCCGGCAGCCATTCGCTGCATTCCGGCGACGTGCCGCTCTCGGCTTTCCGCGGTCTCAACCCCGGGCAGAGCGGCCCCGCCAAATTCGAATACGTGGCCGACGCCGGGACGTTTGCGTGCCAGGGGCGCTTCTCCTTCGGCGCAGGTTCCGGGACTTACACGTTCCAGGCGAACCCGCGGTTTGCCGCCGCGATGCGCGAACTCGGCTACGATTCGCCAAGCGACGACCAGCTCCTCAACATGGCCATGCTGCAGGTCTCGCTCGATTTCGCCCGCGGCATCCGCGAGGCCGGCCTGCGCGCCTCTACCGGTCAACTCGTGGAACTGCGCATCCACGGCGTCTCGCTGCAGTACATCCGCGAAACGCAGAATGCCGGGTATCGCAGCCTGACGCCCCAGGACTACGTTGACATGAAGATTCACGGCGTCTCCACGGAGTTCCTGCGCGCCCTGAAACATGCCGGGTACGAACTCGCATCGTCCCAGGTGGTGGAACTGGAGATTCACGGAGTTGGCACGGAGTACATGCGCGATCTCGATCTCTACGGGCTGAAGCCGCGGGCCGACGACCTGGTGCAGATGAAGATCCACGGCATCCAACCCGAGTTCATTCGCGAGGCCAGGGATTTGGGCTATCGCTTTACCCCCAGCGAACTGATCGATCTGAAGATCCACGGCGTGAATGAAGCCTACTTGCGGAATCTGAAGGCGTCGGGCATGCGCAATCTTTCCGCGGAACAGATTACCAGGCTCAAGATTCACGGGGTGGAATGAGTTAGGTTATCCTGCTCTCTGATGCGCACACTGCTTTTCGTCCTGGCGGGCCTGCCGTTATTTGGCCAGGCCAACCTCGACTTCCTCAATCACAACCGTCCCGTGTTGGACGCCCACAACTGCTATCCGTACAAAGGCGATTTCCGCGACCGCATCGACCGCGCGCTGCGCACGGGTTTCCCCGTGGGCATCGAGCAGGATCTCGCATGGGCTATCGACCCCGCCACCGGCAAGGGGCGGCCGGTGGTCACGCACACCGCCAAAACCACCGGCAGCGAACCCGCCCTACGCGATTACTTCTTCGAACGCGTGCGCCCCATCGTGGAAAAAGCGCTGGTCGATAACGATCGAGCGCGCTGGCCGCTGATCGTGCTCCACTTCGATTTCAAGAGCGTTCAGCCCGAGTTGCTGCACGCGGTCTGGGACCTGCTCGGCGAATACCAGAGCTGGATCACCACCGCCGCGCAGACCGCCGATCCGCGCCAACTGGCGGCCTTCGAGCCTAAGCCGCTGCTGGTCCTGACCGAGGACGCCGACGCTCAGGAAGATGTCTTTTTCAAGCAGGTGCCGGTGGGCGGCAAACTGCGCCTGTTCGGGTCGGCGCACACCAAGGAGATCCCCTCCACGCCAAAGACGGAGCACGACCGCCTGCTGGCAACCCTGCCACCGGAAGAGTTGCTGCCCGCGCCGCCCACCAACTACCGCCGCTGGTGGAACAACTCCTGGTACACGGTCGAAGAAGGCGGCCAGCACAAGGCCGGCGATTGGACTGCGCGGGAAGACCGCCGCCTGCGCGCTCTGGTGGATCACGCGCATAAACTTGGATACTGGATCCGCTGCTGGACGCTGGACGGCTTCGACAAAGGCGAGGACAAGGGCTGGGGCGACTCGTACAATTTCGGAACCCACGAAGCCGTGATGGCGCGCTGGAAGGCCGCGATTGCCGCCGGCGTCAACCTGATTGCCAGCGATCAGTACGAGGACCTGGCCAAGGTGATGCGGTAACTTTGGCCATTTCCAGACTGCTGCGCAGTACGGGTGGGGCATGCTTAGCTTGCCGGGCGAGCGAAGCTCGCCGGTCCGAGCTTCGCTCGGATGCACAAGGCGGAGCCTTATGCCACACTGAGGGGAATGCGCCGCGCCGCTCTCCTCTGGGTCCTGTTCCCCTTGGCGGCCCTCGCCTGTAAATGCCAGTTGACCATGTCGGCGTGCAACGAGGTGGCCGCGACCGACATCATCTTCGTGGGCGCGGTGGAAGCCGTCGAGCCC
Source organism: Bryobacterales bacterium (assembly GCA_003136215.1). Lineage (GTDB taxonomy): Bacteria > Acidobacteriota > Terriglobia > Bryobacterales > Bryobacteraceae > Solibacter. The sequence continues at coordinate 3,301 of PLDO01000408.1, read as the reverse complement.
AGCTTCCTGGATTCCTGGAATGCCGGACAGCGTGCCGCTCTCGACCTCCTCAACCAGGAATCCGCCCGCGCCCGCTCCGACCGCTCCCCCGAAGCTTTCGCCAAACTCCGCGACGCCTATCTCAAAGTCTTCCCCGACCTCCCCGAGGATCACAAGAAGCGCTTCGCCGCGGCCACCTCGTCCGATCAACTCGCCGAGCTTTTCTATTGGATTCTCGATCACGGCAAACGGGTCCGCCTGCGCGTCAAAACCGTCTTTCGCGGCGAACCCGGAGGCGGCGACGATGACGACGCCCCCGCCAAAACCGTCGAGCTCTGGACCGCGTTCGGCGATTGCGGCATCAATTTCCAGGCCGGCGAAACCTACCTCGTCTATGCCGACGACGACGAGGAGTCCAATACCATGACCACCGGCTCCTGCACTCGCACGCGCCGCCTCACCGACGCCGGCGACGATCTCGCCTACCTCTACTTCTACAAGAACTACGACGATAACGCGGGCCGGCTGGAGGGCTTCGTCACCGGCGATCTGCTCTTTCTGCGCGACCTGGACCCGGCCCACTATACCGGCAGCATCGGCGCGCCGGTCGCCGCCGTGGTGGAACTGAAGTCGGCGGAACGTTCCCGCTACACCGAATCGGACGGCCACGGCCGTTTCGTGTTCGACGGATTGCCCGCCGGCGATTTTACGGTGAGCGCTTATGCCCCGGGCTATCCCGCGGAAATTCGCCTGCTCGCCGGGCCCAAGCCGGTCCGCATGGAAAAGCGCGCCTGCGCCGCGCAAGTATTGGTGGCGCCCCCCAGCGGCGGGCGTTAGCGGAAACACATGCGTCCCATGGGGCGTGTACGTGGCGGCGCGCTGCATTAGAATAGTGGGTCCGGAGGTCATGAAATGAACGAGTCCACATCGCGCAGGTCCTTCCTTGCGTCGAGCATCGGCGGTGCCACCGCCTTCCAGATCATCAGACCAGAACTGGTTCGCGGCCAGGGTAAGGAGAAGCTGAAGGCCGGTTTGATCGGCTGCGGCGGCCGCGGCACGCAGGCCGTGCAGAATATCCTCACCGGATGCGACAACGTCGAGATCGTCGCCATGGCGGACGTCTTCGAGGACAGGCTGGAGGACTCCATCCGCACGACCAAGGCGCTCAAGCCGGAGCTCTCCAACCGCTTCAAGGTGGATGCCGAGCACCGCTTCGTCGGCTTCGATGCTTATAAGAAGGTGCTGGCTAGCGACATCGACATCGTCATGCTGGCTGCCAATCCCGGCTACCGCCCGCTGCACTTTGAAGCCGCCGTGGAAGCCAAGAAGCACATTTTCTGCGAAAAGCCCATGGGGACGGATGCCACCGGCGTGCGCCGCTTCATGGCCGCCGCCAGGAAGTCGCAGGAACTCAAGCTGACCGTCAAATCCGGCGCCCAGCGCCGTTCCCAGATCTGGTACCTCGACAAGTACAAGCGCCTCAAAAACGGCGAGATCGGCGAGATCGTCCACATGAACGCCAACTGGGTGGGAACCCCGGTGCTCAATTTTCTCAACACCAAGTTATTCCCCAACAAGAAGCGCGACCCCAAGTGGGGCGACCTGGAATGGCAGCAGCGCAACTGGTATGCCTTCCTGTGGATCTGCGGCGACCAGATTGTGGAGCAGCATCTGCACAACATCGACACGTGCAACTGGTTCAAGGGCGCTCATCCGGTGGAAGTGGTTGCCTCTGGCGGCGCCGCATGGCGCCCTCGCGAGGAAGAGTACGGCAACATCTACGACCACTGCTCGGCCGATTTCGTTTATGCGGACGGCACCCACATGTCCAGCTACTGCCGCCAGTACAACGGCAGCGCGCAGAACGTCAGCGAGCGCATCGTGGGCACCAAGGGCGTGATCGATTCCTCCGAACTCCGCGGCGCGAAACTGCCCTTCGACCCTTACGTGCAGGAACACATGGACATGGTGGACAGCATCCTCGGCAAGGGCCCGTACATCAATGAGGCACAGACCGTGGCCGAGAGCACGCTGACCTGCATCATGGGACGCGAAGCCGCCTACAGCGGGCAGAAGGTCACCTGGGAGATGATCATGAACTCCAAGCAGGATCTGATGCCCAAGACCTACGACTACAAGGCCAGCTTCCCGCCGACCCCGCTGCCCATCCCCGGCGTGTACAAGTTCGTGTAGGAAGAAAGCATGTTTGGCCACAGATGAACACAGATAAGACAGGAACGCTCAAGATGGTTGCCTTATCTGTGTTTATCTGTGTTCATCTGTGGCCATTTTGCTTTGAGCCATGCTGACGGCGATTACGCGGGCGGTGAGCCCTACGATTGCGGTGTGCGAACTCACGTTCCGGGAGCGCGAGGCAATCGACCTCGCGCTGGCTCGGGAGCAGCACCGGGCATACGAAACGTGTCTAGCCGAATTGGGCGTCGAGGTGATCTCGCTCGGGGCGGAACCGGATTTTCCGGACGCTGTGTTCGTGGAAGACGCCGCCATCGTGCTGGACGAAATCGCCGTGATGACCCGCCCGGGCGCCGCATCGCGGCGCGGCGAAGCGGAATCGCTGGCGCGCGTATTGGAGCGCTACCGCTCGCTACGCTGGCTGCGCGACCCGGCGACCCTGGACGGCGGCGACGTCATGCTGGCGGGCAAGACGCTGTTCGTGGGGGTCACCGCGCGCAGCAACGCGGCCGGATTCGGACAACTGGCGGCGGCGGTGGAGCTTTTCGGGTATCGTGTGCGGCCGGTGGTGGTGCGGGGGTGCCTTCATTTGAAATCGGCGTGCAGCTACATTGGAGACGCCGTGCTGGTGCATCGTCCGTGGGTGGACGCGGCGGCGCTCGCCGGCATGCGGCTGGTGGACGTGCCGGAGGAGTGCGGAGCCAACTTGCTGGCCGTCGGCGAGACGGTGCTGGTGCCGGCCGCGGCTCCGCGCACGGCGGAACTGCTGCGCGGTATGGGGCGGCAGGTGAAGCTGCTCGACAACTCGGAACTGATGAAGGCCGAGGGGGCGCTCACCTGCTGTAGTTTGATCTTCCGAACGTAGAGCGGGACAGGCCGGAGACCTGTCCCTGGAGTTTAGCCATTTCCAGGTGCTGCGGAGCATTGGTGGGGCATGCTTCAGCTTGCCAGGCGAGCGAAGCTCGCCCATGCGAGCTTCGCTCGGATGGACAAGGCAGAGCCTTATCCCACTATTCCACGATTTCGAAGGGGATGGCGGGCAGCGTGCCGAACGGGACGCGCCGGCCCGGATTGGCGGGACGCTCCACGAAGGCATCGACAATCAGGTTTCCCATCAGGCCCGCTTTGA
>PLDO01000017.1 GCA_003136215.1 Bryobacterales bacterium | reverse complement strand
CGCAGACGGTGGCGGGCGCGGTGACAAGCGCGTTTGGCCGGACCGGGGCGGTGACGGCACAGAGCGGCGACTATTCGTTCGGCCAGATATCGGGCAGCGTGGCGGGCGGACAGTTGCCGGCGGCGGGGGGGGACCTGAGTGGCACGCTGACGGCATCGCGCGTCACAGGCCTGCAGAACCGGCCCTTAGCGACCACCGTACCGGCAACGGGGCAGGTACTGGCGTGGGACGGAACACAGTGGTTGCCGCAGGCGCTTTCCGGGGTCGGAGTAACGAGTGTGTTCAACCGCACGGGCACGGTGACGGCGCAGACAGGAGACTATTCGTTTGCGCAGGTTTCAGGGACGGTGGGAAGTGGACAACTGCCGGCAGCGGGGGGCGACTTGAGCGGGGCGCTGAACGCTCCGACGGTGGCAGGAATCCAGAACCGGCCGGTGGCGGCGGCGGCTCCATCGGTGGGGCAGGTATTGGCGTGGAACGGGGCGCAGTGGACACAGCAGGCGCAAGCCGGCGGGGTGACGAGCGTATTCGGACGGACCGGGGTGGTAACGGGGCAGACGGGAGACTACTCATTCCCACAAATCTCCGGGACCGTGGCAAGCGGGCAACTGCCCCCGGCCGGCGGAGATGTGAGCGGCACGCTGACGAGCGCCACGGTGAGCAGGCTGCAAAGCAGGCCGATGGCGGCGACGGCGCCCGCGACGGGACAGGTGCTGACCTGGGACGGATCGCAGTGGGTCGGGCAGACCCCGGCAAGCGGCGGCGGCGGCGCGAATTCGGTGGACAAGACCCTGAGTAACACCTACTGGGCGGGCGCGAAACAAACATTCGTCCCGAGTTTGGGGATCAGCGGCATGAATATCATGCCGGGCACGCTGCCGACGAGTCCGTCGGCGGGCGACATATCCGTCGATTCCGGCGATGCGAATAAGTTGAAGATATACGACGGAGGGCAGTGGAATACGCTGGTCACGACGAGTAACTACCTGGCGACGTTCACGGCGCAAAGCGTAGTGACCATCAGCGGAGCGACACATCGCCTGGGGACGGCGAACCTAAGTGTAGAGTGTTACGACAGCGCCAGTCCAGCGGCGCAGGTGGAGCCCGACAGGATCGTGGTCGACCCGGTAAGTTTCAACGTGAACATCTATTTTGTGAGCGCACAGACGGGGAGTTGCCTGATCACGGGTTCCGGCGGGGTTACGTCCTCCGGCGCGAGCGGCGCGGGAATGGCATCGCAACTGGGAGACCTGGGGCTGGTGCTGACAAGTCCGACGGTTCTGACAGCGGGGTTGAACTGTTCCAACGCGACGCCCTGCAACACACGACTGGGGAATACGGTGTATTCCGTGACCAGCAGCAGCACGATTACGGTGTCGGCGGGGACCGGGACGTTGTATCTGTATGTGGACGCGTCGGGCGCGCTGGCGGCGGGACACAATCTGACGCTGACGTGCGCCGGAGTCTGCGGGGCAGTAAGCGGCGTGACGTCCTTCCCCGCGGGAGCGATTCCGCTATTCACGTGGACGGCAACAAACGGACTCTGGGACATCAACGGCGGCAGCGACAAGCGCGCGTTTCTAAGCACGCGAAGCCTGGGGAGCGGCACGGGTATTATGGCCCTGGACACGGGGACACAGACGGTTGTTGCGGTGGATTCAGCGACGGTGCCGACGTACCTGACGGTGGCGGCCGTGCTGGATTTCGCGAGCATCGCGCCGGGGGCGTGCGCCGATTCGACGCTTGCGCTGCCCGGAGCATCGGCGGGAGACTCCGTGGCGCCCGGCTGGCCGGCGGCCCTGGAGAGTGGATTGATCGGGCTGATGCGGGTGAGCGCGAGCAACACAGTAGCGGTAAGAGTCTGTAACCTGTCGGGCACCACGGTGGATCCGGCGGCGGCAACGTTCCGCGCGACGGTTTTGAGGAGTTTCTAACCATGAAGAGGGCGATTCTATTCGTAACATTCGCCGCATTATGCGGGGCGCAGACCACCGTAAACGGCGGACGCGACTACAAGGGGACATTGAAGGCGAGCGGCAGCGTTTCGGTGGTGGATTTCAGCGGCGCCGGGAGTACGGCGCCAACCAAAGCCGGCATTTCGGCATCGCGGCCGACAGCGTGCACACAGGGGCAGATCTATTTCGCGACGGACGTAGCGGCGGGGCAGAACCTATACTTCTGCACGGTCACGGGGGCGCCGGGAGTCTGGACACAGATGAGTGGCAACGCGGCAAATGCGATGACCGCCGGGGCGGGAGCGCCGGCGGGCAACTGTGGTCCGCCGGCTTTGTATGTCGATACCACGAATCAGGATCTTTGGTACTGCAGCGCGACCAATACGTGGAAGAAGCCGGTGGCGGATACGAGCGGCTTTGCGACCGTGGCGGGCACGAACACCTGGACTGGATACAGCAATTTCTCGGGCGGCCAGTGGCGGCCACCGGAAACGACAGTGGGGAATCTGCCGTCCGCCGGGGGCAACGTGGGAAAGGTATTCATGGTTACGGACGCGGCCACGGCCGGAAGTTGTTCGAGCGGCGGGGGCTCGGTTCGGGAATTGTGCAGGGCCAACGGGTCGGCGTATGAGTGCGTCGGGGGCTGCGGAGCGTCTGGCGGAGGCGGCAGCGGTATCGCCGCATATATATCGTCCCTGATCACCGGCCCGGACCTGACGAGGACCATAACTGGCGGGACTCATGGATTCGCCACGACGGCCCTGCTGGTGGCGGTTTACGACAATGCTTCGCCGCGTAACGCAATCTCGGTTGGGTGGACGGTTAACGCCTCGACTTACGATGTAACAATCTCATTCGCGAGTCCCCAAAGCAACTACTTCGTGGTGATCAACGGCGGGGTGGGGCCGGCCGGTCAAGCGGGGCCAGCGGGGCCGGTGGGACCAACGGGACCAGCCGGAGCGCCGGGCACAAGCGGCACGGGTTCCGGCAACGTAAATCCGACGGGCGCGATCGTGGCCAATCGAATCGCCACCTTCGCGGACGCCACGGGCAATATCATCCAAGACGGAGCGCAGCACTCCCTTGGCACGGGCTATCTCAGCACCACCAAGACCGTGGGGTCCGGCGGCGTGACGGCGAACCTGCTCTGCAAAGTGGATAGCACGGGGAATGTCGTAGCAGCGTCCGCGGCTGACGTGAGTATACTGGGCCTTTGCATGACGACGCAGCCGGCAGCCGCCACCGTGGAGGTTGCGACGCGCGGCATCGTTACCTGCGTGGCCGACAATGCGACAACCATCGGAAACATAGCCATAGTTGGCACCACGACGGCAGGGCGATGCAAGGACAGCGGGCAGGCGAATACAACCAGCATCTCGATTTCGACCCAGGTGCTGGGGAAGATCCTGACGGCGGTGAGCGCAGGAAGCGGGGTATCCATTCAACTCTACGGCCCAGGGCACTACGGAGCAGCGGTGCAGGTGTCCGACGGAGGCACCGGGCAGACCACTTATTCGAAAGGCGATCTGATTGTGACGCCGGGTGGAGGGGCGCTGAACAAGCTGAGTGTGGGAACCGATGGGCAGACGTTAACGGCGGACGCGGCATCGGCGAACGGGGTGAAATGGGCGGGGTCAAACCGACGGGTCTGTACCATCGACAACGATTCTCAATCGGCTACCGTATTGACCGCGGCGCAAATCACCGGCCGCTGTGAAATACCCTTCGCGGCCCACATCGTCGAGGTTGGCGTGTGGGGCGGGACGGGCACCGGCGCCACGCAAGCATATTCAGGCACAAGTTCGGTGCAACTGACCCGCTATCGCCCCATCGGGGCAAATACCGCCACCCTTTTGAGCGCTGCGCTACCAACTCCGGGCTCTGGCGCGAATAAGAGTTGCGCGGTGGCGGCGACCGGCGGCAGTTGCAGCAACGGGCTGGCTTCAAGCAGTTCCGTTACGCTGGCGGGCGGAGCCCCGGTGGCGGTTAACGCAGGGGACTTACTCTACGTTTCATCGGCGACGGCGGACGGCGTTCAGACGTGGTATACGATCACCATCATCTACACGGCGGACTGACGCGCGAACACCAAAGCAAGGCTCCATGTAACTGTTGAACCGTGACGGCAACGACGGCAGACTGATCAGCGGGGCTGTAGTACATTTAGGATGGACCAAATGAGACTTTCGATAATCGTTCTGACCGCATCCGTGGCATATGGCGCGGTCGTCAAGGTGCAAGTTAGAGGGGTGACAGCCACACAGGCCATACTTGCGTACACGGCGCCGGACACAAACGCCTGCTCCGTAGAGGTGAGCGAATCGCCGTCGTACGTTCCACTGGCGCACGATGTGGATCCGGCCCTATTTGCCGGGTCGAACCTGGACAACCGGGACGCAGCGACGGCGAACGGGCTACAGCGCGTATTCGTGGCGGGCAAGAGGCGGGCGGAGAAGGGAAGTAACGGCAGGTGGTATTCGCGCGCTCTACAGGCGTTTACGAGTCATTACTTTCGAGTCACCTGCGGTGTCAGCCAGGGCACCGTGACCTTCATGACAGAGAACATGGCGGTGGGCAACACTTACAACGAGGCATTACCCGCCGATCCGGCAGTGAGTGCAAGACCCTACTTCAGCTCGGTGGGATCGTATGCGTGGCCGGAGTTTCTCGATTGGAACAATCAAGATCCGGGAGCCCGTCCGGAAACCGTGATCGACCCCCAGACCGGAATGCTGCTGAAGCGGTTGGCGCTGCCGCAAGATCAGCCGATCACGTGGCTGCCCGACCGTTCTTTCCAATCGGCTCTCGATCCGGATAGCGCGTGGACGACGCCGAACGCAGCGCTGACAGACGACGGGGTGTCGGCATCCTTTACCGGAACCCACTCGAACGTATTGTTCCTGCGGGACAATCAGTTTTGGATCAGCGGCGGAACGAACCTGTGGGACCTGACCCTGCCAACGGAGTATCTGGTGGTTTCGGTGAAGGGTTGGTGCTCGGGGAGTTGTGCCGGCGAAGATGCGAAGATACAGGCCTGCCTGACGATTAACGGCGTGACTTGCTGGCCGACGAATGCAACGGCAAAGTATCAGGAAGTTGCGCTAGGAACATCGGCGCCGACAACATTCGCTACTTTAGGGACGGCGGTTCCCATTCTGGATTCCTGGACGCCGGCGGGATTCAGCCCGCTGACCAAGGCTGACCTCTCCTCACGCTCCGGCATGGTGAATGTCGATGGGAGCGGGGTAGTGAGGTGGCAGTCAGGCGGTTACCCAAACACCTATTTCAGCCCAAATTGGATTAACGGCAGCAGGATCTCTATCGCGGGGTCGGAATGCAAGATCGTGGCCATGGGAGGGTCGACGCAGTTGACGATCGACCCTGCAACGTGCTCGGTTCCACTGTCGCTTCCCTTGACGGGAGTGGCATTTACCGGTTCCAATTTCGGGTTTATGGTGCGGAAGAAGACGGCGAGCACGGACACGATCAACGTGCAGTACGCGAAGTACGCGGCGGGAACCTCGCAATATATCGACTTTACCTCAAGCGGTTCGGCCAAAATGTGCAGCGACTACCTGACGAAGAACACCGTGACCGGCGGTTTAGGGTACCATTGCGTAACCACGGGGAATGCTTCCTTACTTTATTGGGTCGACCACGTCACAGGGGACGCTAATTATCTCGGTGTGTGGGGGGATGGCACGTTAGTCGGGACGGGAGTCCCAACGGACCCCGAGCACTACTACTCCGCACAAGCCAGCGGATCGGACACAAAGGTCGTATCCTGTACGTTGACCAGCACCAACCAGCCTGGGAATCTGTCTACGTCGTGCACGGACATTAACCCACCCGGGAAAGGCCTGGCATATCTAATGGCGGCCTTCACTGCCGCGGACACCCCCGCATTCGATAGTTCGCTTTACGGATGCAGCGGCGTGGGGCAGCAGGGAAACCGGATCGTCTTTGGGTGTTCGCGCAGTCAGCAGAACGCCATCGGATGGACCGGGGTGTTCGATCCGAACAAGATCGACACAGCCCCCGGTTGCGTGGGAGGCGGGCTGCCCGGTTGTGTGATTGCCGCCCAATCCACCTGGGGAAACGCTCCGGCTCGTTGGTGCGGGATGCACACGCGATTTAACTCCGGGGACACGCCAGTCGTTTGGGTGGCAGGGGAATACATGTCGAACCTGGGAATTTTGGATGACGGACCATACACGTCGCAGGTCGCGTCCGCCGCGACGCAGTTGCCGTATACGCCAAGTATCGCCGCGGGCACGGGAGCGTGTCCGGCCGGCAGTCAGGGGTGCGATGTTGTGACGGTGGACGGAGAGCCGTGCGACACGACTCCCCAAGCCGGGGAGAACACGGGGTCTCGCGTGTGTCCAAAGAACAATACCTGGGCGTATTTGCAGCCTGCCGTGGTTGGGGACGTGTTTTCGATCGAGGGAGAGTTTGTCAAAGTTGTCGCCAAGGCAGGCAACTCCTGGACTCTTCAGCGAGGGTATGGCTATACGCCAGGAAGTGCGACGAGCCCTTCGGCGCCGAGGAGTCACAGCAACGGGGCCTGGCTTAACGCGGAGTGTATGAGCCGCGACTTCACCAATGCCGGGATATCGAACTGGTCCTGGACGTGGGACACCGCAGCCGATCCGCATGGCACGAACAGCAGTGGCACTACCGTGAAGGTGGCATGGGACTATGACCACCCGACCCCGCGGCCCGATGTGACACTCGGAGGGGCGCCGAGTTATGCTCCATGCGGAAACTGCTACGCCGTCCGCGACGGTGTGGGCTCGATGGGCGATGCCCCGAATCGCTACGTTACGTATGCACCCACGTTCTCCGGGGATGGAGGCACCGCGTCCCTCATCGAGCGCTCCCAAGATCATCCAAGCCGATTGCAGGAGAATGCGCCACGTTCAGAGAAGCAGTGGTTGCTGGACGGCCGTCCCCTTCAGCCACTGATGGACATCAGCGACGCTGCGATCTCGGTATCGGGGCAGTTGTATCGCCTGACTTCGACAACTACAGACGGCGACAGGTTGAGCCGCGTGGGTTATAACATCTATGTTGTAAAGACTTCACCGACGACGCTGGTGGCAGCCGGGAATTGCTCGGTGGCTAACCCATGTCCGATCTGGAATGACACCACTCTGCAGGACTCGATCACGCAGCCGTGCACGATTACACTCCTTAGCGGCAGCGGTACCGTCTATATCTCGAGGATCAGCTCGGGCGGTTTGGGTGTGACCTATACCAATGGCCTGGCAATTAGCGCCGGCACCTGTCCGGTTTCCGCGGGGACGGGATATCCGAGTGGTTCGACACCGATGTGGGTTTGGGCAGCGACTTCCGGGACGTGGGCGGCAAGCGGGTCGGACAATCGCGGGGGATCTTCCGGCTATTTCGGGACTATCACCCGGAAAACACAACCGACATGGGCATATTGCGGGATGCAGCCCCTGATCGATGCCAGCGGCGCCGCCACGGGAGACGTTTTGAGCGACACGGCGGCGGACTCCTATAAGTATTGCGTGGCACGGAAACCCGGTGAGTGCCGGGCGGCGGCACAGCCCGGCGACATCTATGTGAACTGCCCGAACGAAGTGAAGCGCAACGATGGCTCGTACGGCTGCATGTGGTACGGCCAGAATCAAGACATCCCGGTGGACATCTGCGTCGGCAACATGAGCGCTTATCTCAATTCGATCGTGCAGGTGGGATTCAAGAACAACGATTATACGGGGGCATTGGGCAGAACGCTGACGAGAGGGTTGACGCGGTATAAGGTGATCGATCCGTACTGGCACGGCAAGGCTCTTTCCGACGCTTCGTGGGTGCTGTTCCGTTCGATGTATACGAACGGCGCGTGGACCGACGTCTTACTGGGGAAGTTGCCTCCGTATCCCCCGACGGATTCGGTAGTGCGCTCAGCCTTCCAGGCAATTCCGGTGAAGCTGACGCCTCCGGCAGGACTGGCGGTCGATAACGCGGTGATCCAGTTCGGCTACGCCGAGAACGGCATTCCGGGCCAGTTCTACTGCACGAGCCGGCAGGAAAAGTGCCTGGCTACGGCGGCAACAGTTCCCGCAACGCCTTTCTTATACGCGTCTGAAGGCGCCGGAGGGGTGGAAACGGGAGTTAGCGGAGTGCCGTGCGCAAATGGATGCAGTGTAGCGATCCCGGCGATTTCGCAACGGCTGCTTTATTACCAGGTGAAGTATCGCGATGGGTCGAACAAGACGGTCGCGACCAGCGAGATTGAAGTAGTCGCCGTGCCGTGACATCGGCGGGCGTTCTCACTGTGGCGGCGTGAAGCCGCCGCGCCCGCCGCCAGCCGGAGGTTTGAGTTCGTATCCAGCCGGAGGCTCCGCGCCCAGCAGGTATCGCACGAAATAGTCCCAGCGGCGGCGAACCATGTAAGCCTCATTGCCGAAACCGTGATTGCGATTGGGCAGTAGCAGCAAATCGAAATCCTTATTCGCCTTGATGAGTTCGTTGACCACGAGCAGCGTATTGTATGGCGGCACGTTGTTGTCCATGGTGCCGTGGGCCAGCAGCAGGTGGCCCTTCAGATTCCTGGCTACCAACTGGTTGGCCTGATTGTCATAATTCGTGGCGCCGCCGGCCTCGGTTTTCAGCAGGCCCTGCCATTTCTCGGCCCAATCGTCTTCATATTCGCGATTGTCGTGGTTGCCGGCCTCGGAGATACCGACCTTGAAGAAATCGGGGTAGTGGAACATGGCGCCGGCAGCGGCATAGCCGCCGCCGGAGTGGCCGTAGATGCCGGCGCGGTCGATGTCGATCCACGGGAAGCGCTGCGCCAACTGGCGCATGCCGGCAACCTGATCCGGGAGCGTGTTGTCGCCGAGATTGCCGAAGTAGGCTTCGTGGAATTTCTTACTGCGCCACGGCGTGCCCATGCCATCGATTTCCACCACGATGAAGCCGAGTTCGGCCAGCGCCTGGCAATCGGCGCGCGCCGCGGAGAAACCGCGACTCCCCACGCTCCCGGTCTGCGGCCCCGGGTAAATATGGTTGACGATGGGATACTTCCTGGCGGCGTCGAAGTTGGTGGGCTTGAACATCAGGCCGTAAAGATCGGTGACGCCGTCGCGCGCCTTGACGGTGAAAGGCACGGGCGGCTTCCATCCGGCCGCGGTGAGCCTGGCGATATCGGCGCGCTCCAGGGGCGCCAACACCTTGCCGTTGTTGTCGCGGAGGACGGCGACAGCAGGGACGTCGGGCTTGGACCAGCTATCGACGAAGTAGTTGCCGGAGGCGGATAGAGCGATTTCGTGGTTGCCGTCCTCGGGCGTGAGGAGGGTGAGATTCCCGCCGTCGAACCCGATGCGGTAGAAGTGAATGAAGTACGGGTCGCGTCCCTTCTCCCGTCCGACGCCGAGGAAGTAGAGCTGGCGATTCTTCTCGTCGACACGCAGCAGTTGGGTGACGTTCCACTCGCCTTTGGTGATCTGGTTCTTGAGCTTGCCGGTCTGGGAATCGTAGAGGTAGAGATGTCCCCAGTTGTCGCGCTCGCTGAACCAGAGGAACTCCCGGGACTCCGGCAGGTAATACCAGTTGACGCGGCCGTTGCCGCTTTCAAAGAAGGTGGAGACTTTTTCCTCCAGGACGTCGCGCACCACGCCGGTGGTGGCGTCGGCAATGCGCAGCACTTCCTGTTTATGATCGCGCGAGGTGGAGACAAAAGCGAGTCTGGAACCTTCCTTATCCCACTGGACGTCGGCCCATTCGCCGCCGCGGCAGGCGACGTTGTCGCACAGGGTGGAGCGGTGCTGGTCGGGAGGCAGGTTGAAGCGCACGACGCGCGGGCCATCGAGATCGACGGTGACGCGCTGGATGGTGGTGACCACTTCGTCGCCGGGCAGCGGGTACTTCCACGCCTGGAGCGTGGGGTGGCCGACCTTGGTTTCCACCAGGTACATTTCGCCGACGCCGCGCTGATCCTGTTGGAAGGTGGCGATGCGTTTGGAATCCGGCGACCACAACAGGATGGGCCGATTGCTGCCGGCCCATCCGGCGTTGTCGGTGGCGTA
>PLDO01000705.1 GCA_003136215.1 Bryobacterales bacterium | reverse complement strand
GCACCTTCACCGACGTCACCGAGCGCGCCGGCCTCGCGGTGGAAATGTACGGCATGGGGGTGGCCGTCGGCGACTACAACAACGACGGCTTCCCGGACCTGCTGGTCACCGCGGTCGGCCAGAACCGCCTCTTCCAGAACAACGGCCGCGGCCGCTTCATCGACGTCACCGAGAAGGCCGGGCTGGGAGGCCGCAACGCCTTCAGCACTTCCGCCATGTGGTTCGATTTCGACCGCGACGGACTGCTCGACCTGGTGGTCTGCAACTACGTCAAGTGGTCCGCGGCGCACGACGTTTTCTGCAGCGTGGATGGCAAGCGCAAGTCGTATTGCACGCCCGAGGCCTATCACGGCGAAACCTGCTGGCTCTTCCGCAACCGCGGCAACGGCACGTTTGAAGATGTCACGGCGAAGAGCGGCATCTTCGACAGCACGTCGAAATCGCTGGGCGTGGCGCTGCTCGATTACGACCGGGACGGCTGGCCCGACCTGCTGATCGCCAATGACACGCAGCCCAACAAGCTCTACCGCAACCTGCGGAATGGCACCTTTGAAGACGTCGCCGTGCGTGCGGGCGTGGCCTTCAGTGAGGACGGCAAGGCGCGCGCCGGCATGGGAGTGGACGCCGCCGACTTCGACAACTCCGGCGCGGAGAGCATCGCCATCACCAACTTCGATAACGAAATGATGGCCCTCTACCGTCCCGGCCGCGATGGCATCTACAAGGATGCGGCGCAGATGGAGGGCGTTGGCCAGGCTTCCCGCGCCAGCCTGGGATTCGGCTGCGCCTTCCTGGACATCGACCTGGATGGCCGCCTCGACCTGGTGGCCGTCAATGGGCACATCGATGAAACCGTCCGCCACATTCACGGCAACGTGGGATACGCGCAACCTCCGCACCTGTTCCTCAACGGCGGCAAGGGCGTTTTTCGCGACGTGGCCGCCCAGGCCGGCGCGGGCTTCGCTTCCCCCAAGGTGGCTCGCGGCCTGGCGTATGGCGATTTCGACGGCGATGGCTCACCCGATCTTCTGATCACCACCAACCAGGGCCCGGCCTATCTCTATCGCAACGAGCAGTTGTCCGGCAACCGTGGACTGCGCCTGCGCCTCACTGGAACCAAATCGAATCGCGACGCCATCGGCGCTCTGGCCCGCGTCTTTTCCCCCGATGGTGCGCAGTCCCGCCGCGTCAAATCCGGTTCCAGCTATCTGTCGCAATCCGAACTGACCCTCACCTTCGGTCTCGGCAAGCGCGACACCGCCGACCGCCTGGTTATCGAGTGGCCCAGCGGCGCCGTGCAGGAGTTCAAGAACGTGCGCGCCGGTTCCTACCAGTGCACCGAAGGCCAGCCGCTGACCACGGTCTGAGTATTATCATAGACTCAACATGAGGAAATTACTGACGCCGGTATTCTGCGCTCTGCTCGTTTGCGGCAGCGCGGCGGCCATCGATCTGGATGGCCTGCGATCCATCGGCCCGCTGGCCAGTTTCGCCAAAACCGACTCCTCCGTCACGCTGACTTGTGCCGATGGCTCGCAGGTTCGCATTACCGTGCTGGCGCCGGATCTCATCCGTGTGCGCGCGGCATTTCTGGGCAAACTGCCCGACCGCGATCACTCCTGGGCTATCGAGAAGACCTCCTGGGAAACCCCACGGTGGAGTCTCGCCGAAGACCCGGGCGCACTGCGCATCTCCACCGATGAGTTGGAGGTGGTGGCCAACCGTTCGCCGTTCCAGATCGAATTCCGTGACGCCAAAACCCATCGGGCCATCAATGCCGACCAGCAGCCGATGCGCTTCGATCCTCAATCGGGCCTCGTCGCCGCCGCCAAGAAGCTCGGCTTCGACGAGCACTTCTATGGACTGGGCGAAAAGGCGGCGCGCCTCGACAGGCGCCGCGGCGAGTTCGCCATGTGGAACTCCGATACCTACGGTTATACGGAAGGAACCGACCCGGTTTACCAGAGCGTTCCGTTCTATATCGGCTGGCAGCAGGGCGCCTCTTACGGCATTTTCTTCGATAACAGCTACCGGACCCACTTCGATTTCGGCGCCACAACCCAGGAATACGCCGCTTTCTCGGCCGAAGGCGGCGAGATGAACTATTACTTCTTTCAGGGGCCGTCCATCAGGAAGATTCTGGCGCGCTACGCCGACCTGACCGGGCACATGCCCATGCCGCCCATGTGGGCGCTGGGCAATCAGCAGAGCCGGTACAGTTACTATCCGGATTCGCTGGCTGAAGAGGTGGTTCGAAAATACCGCGCGGACGATCTGCCGCTCGATGTCCTCCACCTCGATATCCACTTCATGAACGCCTTCCGGCCGTTCACCTGGGATCCAAAGCGCTTTCCGAATCCGAAGGCTTTCACGGACCGCCTGCGGGCGCAGGGCGTCAAGGTGGTGACCATCGTCGACCCGGGAATCAAGTACCAGCCGGCCGCCGAGGGCGCGCGCGACGCCGCCCTCCATCCCGAACTGGCGCCGCAAGACCAAAGTTACTACGTCTATAACCAGGGGCAGGCGCAGAATTTCTTTCTCAAGCGCAAGGATGGCCGCCCCTACATCGCCCGCGTGTGGCCGGGCGAATCGGTTTTCGTGGACTACACCTTGGATGCTGCCGCGCGCTGGTGGGGAGACCTGCATCGCGCCTATACCGAGAACGGCGTAGCAGGCATCTGGAACGACATGAACGAACCGTCGGATTTCAACGACCAGACCGGTAAGTCGCAGATGGATGTGCTCACTTACGATGGCGGAACTTACTCTCCCTACGCCGGGAATCGTAATGTGTTCGGGCTCAACGAAGCCCGCGCCACTTACCAGGGCCTGCTGCGTTTGCTCCCCAACCAGCGCCCTTACGTCATCACCCGCGCAGCCTACGCCGGCATCCAGCGGTACTCCACCATGTGGGGCGGCGACATCCGCAGCACCTGGGACGCTCTGGCGCTGAGCCTGCCCATGTTCATGGGCCTCGGCCTTTCGGGCGAGCCCTTCGTGGGGTCGGACATCGGCGGCTTCATTGGCCGCACGGAGCCTGACCTGCTGGTGCGGTGGTACCAGGTCGGCTTCCTGACGCCCTTCTGCCGCAATCATGCCGGCATCGATTCGCCGGATCACGAGCCCTGGCGTTATGGCAAATATTACGAAGACATCATCCGCAAATACCTGAAGCTCCGCTACCGCCTGCTGCCGTTCCTCTACACCGCGCTCGAGGAATCGCACCGCACCGGCATGCCCATGTTCCGGCCCTTGCTGCTCAACTACCAGGAGGATGAAAACACGCTCGCCATCGACGACGAGTTCATGATCGCGAGCGACCTGCTGGTGGCGCCGGTTCTCAAACCCAACGTCACCGCCAGGCTGGTGTACCTTCCCGCCGGCGTCTGGTTCGACTATTGGACTGGCGCCCGGCACGAAGGCGGCCGCATGATCCGCGTGGAAGCGCCGCTCGAAACCGTGCCCCTCTTCGTGCGCGGCGGCGCCATTCTTCCATTAGGGCCGGAGATGAATTATGTCGGCGAGAAGGCCTCGGACCCGCTCGATTTTGAGATCTACCCCGATGCGCGTGGCGAAGCCGCTACCTCGCTGTATGAAGACGACGGTCTCACCGAGGATTACCGCCAAGGCAGCTTCCGCCAAACCAGCGTGAGTTACCGGCACGCGCCGGCTGGGGACCGGATCGATATCGGCGCTGCCCAGGGAAGTTATCGTCCGGCCGCGCGCGACCTGGTGTTCACGGTGCGGCCCGCTGCCCCGGCGCGTAAGGCGAGGAGCGCGCGCATCGCCAACGACGGCAAGAGTCACCGCATCGAATTAAGGTAGGACAGGCCTCCTGGCCTGTCCTACCCCGGGTCAAGACTTATTCGCAACGCAAAGACAGGCCGGGAGGCCTGTCCTACACCGATTCCAGGGCCGCCTGCATCATGGCCCTGGTATAGGCCACGCTGAACGTGATCCCCGTGTAGCCCCCGCCGCCCGGATAGCCGCCGACGCGCCCGCCAGGTCCTACACGGTCCCTGTCGGCATCGAGCGCGCGCGGATGTTCGGGGTAAATCGTCCCGGTATACTTGTTGCGCACCAGCGCCTTCATCACGCCGAACATGTCGTTCACGCCCGCGTCAATGAAAACTTCCTGGTATTTCTCGTAAGGCTTGACCACCTGCACGTTGCGGAAGTGCACGTGGTTGATTCGTTTCCGGCTGGCGAAGTAATCCGCCACCGCCACGGCGTCTTCGCCCAACTCCCGCGTGACTCCGCAATCGAAGGTGATGCCGTTGGCCGGGCTGTTGACGATCTCGATGAGATGCATCCAGCCCGCCAGGGTCCCCATGATCTGCTGGGAGCCGCGGCTGATAGGCGCCGGAGGATCGTTGGGATGCAGCGCCAGGCGCACTCCCGCTTTTTCGGCGGCCGGAACCGCGATTTTCAGGAACCAGGCGGCGTTGGCCCAAATTTCTTCCAGTTTGTGCGCGCCTTCATTTGCCAGCGGCGGCAGGTCCTTGAACTTCACCTTCTTGGCATTCGGGAACGCGGCCAGTGTCTCTTGCGTGATCTGCCCGTTTTCGTCCCGGAAGATCGGCTGCACCACGACGCCGTTTTCGTCGACGAGCAACTCCAGTTCGTAGTCGAAACCGGTGTAGCCCGCCTTGGCCCTGCCGACGGTTTCGTAATAGCCCTCGATGGCCCGGTGCGCGTAGAAGTTGTACTCCACCACCGCCAATCCGCCCTTCCCGGCGGCCTCGAGCGATGCCAGGAACGGTTCCATGTCCTTGGTCCGGGCTTCTTTGCCGTAGATGATGCTGGGCGGCAGGTTGATCATCGCGTTGTAGGCTACCAGTCCGGCGTCCTTGGCGCTCTGCACGGTGCGGCGTACGTTCTCTTCGGTCCAGGGCGAGCCCCCGACGCTCACGCCCAGCAGATGAGTTACGCCAAGTTGCCGGATGCGCTGATAGCTGGCGGCCGGATTGCCGCCGAATCCGCGTCCAGCCCCATCGGCCGGTGGCGCCGGCGCAGCTTCCGTCTTGGGAGGCAGAAACCCGCCGTAGCCGCCCCCGAATGCGCCCCTGCCACCGCGGCCCGCCGGTGCGGCCGGCGCCGGAGGCTGCAGGCCGGCAGGCAGAGGCCCGCCGCCATCTCCTATGGACAGACAGATCTTCGGCGTGTCCGGACCTTCCTCAATCGGCCATTTGCGCGGTGCGGGCGCTGCCTCGGCAGTCGCCACGGATTGCGCCAGAGCCGCGCCACCTACGCTCTGCATCATCTTTCGTCGTGAAAATCGGAATTCCATGTCAGTGATCCTCCCTGCGAGCCCTATTCTAATCCCATTCAACGTACCGGCACGAGCCGTATGGCGCTACCGCCGCCCGGCGCCAGCTTCAATTTCAAAACCGTCTGGGCATTCACCCGGCGCTTCTCGAAGACCGAGTCCTTGGGCTGCGCCGCCGCGTTGGGTCCGTCGGCATAAATCTCCGCATCGTAGGATCCGCTCCCCAAGAAGTTCAGCGGCACATCGAGGTCGCGGGCGTCCCAGTTCGTGATGCTGCCCACGAACCACTCCGCACCCTTGCGCCGCGCGATGATGATGTACTTGGGCGGCACGCCATTGAGGACGCGGGTCTCATCCCAGCTCGATGGGACCGCCTTGAGGAACTCGGTTTCCTTCTGCCCGTCGTAGGCGTCGGGGGAATCCGAGACCATCTGCAACTCGCTTTCGAAGACGACATACAGCGCGGTGTGGTGGGCGCGCGTGCCCATCACCATGGGCGCCCGGTTGCGCGCCACGAAGTTCTCGCGGGTCGCATTGTCGAACCCGCCGGGCGTGTAATCCATCGGCCCCGCCAGCATGCGCGTGAAGGCCAGCATCACGTTGTGCCGGGGAGTAATTCGCGCGCTCCACTTGTTGTACTCCGCGCCCATCACGCCTTCGCGCGTCAACACGTTGGGGTAAGTGCGGCCCATCCCGTCGGGCTTGAAGGCGCCGTGGAAATCGACCATCAGGTGGTGTTCGGCGGCTTTCTTAGCGGTCGTCCGGTACCAGTTCACCATCCATTGATCGGAGCGGTCCATGAAGTCGATCTTGACGCCCGCGATGCCCCATTTTTCATACTGCCCGAAGGCATCGTCCATCTGGTCGTACATGTCGCGGAAATGTGCCCACAGCCAGAGGCGCACGTTCTTCGACTTCGCATACTCCACCAGCGCCGGCATATCGATGGCCGGGATGGACTTGGTGAGGTCCGTGCCGCGCCGGGAAGACCCGGGCGCCGCCGCCAGGCCGGCTGCCCAGCCGGCGTCGATCAGCATGAACTCGAATTTGTTCCGCGCCGCGAAGTCGATGTAATACTTCATGGTCTCGTTGTTCATGCCGGCATGCCCGACGCCCTTGGCCTGGCTGCCGTTCCACCAGTCCCAGGCGGTTTTGCCCGGCTTGACCCAGCTATCGTCTCCGATGACGCTCGGCGGATTCAGGTTGGCCACCATGTTCGATTCCACCAGCCGCCCGGGTTGATCGGCGATCATCAGCACGCGCCAGGCCGACCGGACGGGAGTTCGCGCGATCACCGACACCTTCGACGCGTCCGCCTTGGGGTCGAAGGAAGGGGCGATGTTCGTGTTGGTGTTCACGTCCTCCACGCGGGTTGCCAGACGGGCTGCCAGGGTCCGGCTGACCGCCGATGCGGTGACGTACAGGTTGGAGTAGTCCTCAATATCGGCTTCCGTCAGACCCACCCAGGCGATGCCGGGCACTTCCAACAGGAGCGGCAGGTTGACCAGGTACTCCGGATGCAGACCGCTGATCGCTAGTTCGTGATAGTCATCCTCGTTACTGGTCTCAAAGCCGCGCGAGATCAGGGGGAAGGTGTTGGCGTCCTTCGAGAAGCGGAACTGCGTGCTCTCGTTCAGGATGCGCAGTTCATGCACCAGAGGCTGATCGGGCACGACGTAGCGGAAGGCCACCCCGTCATCGTATGCGCGGGCTTCCACGTTGAGGCGCCGGCCGTTGGCAGCCATCTCCACGGTCTGCACCGTGACCGCGTTGTAGTGATTGCGTATGGGACTTGCCTTGCCCGCCACCGGAGTCCAGATCTCATTCTGGCTGGACGCCTGCGACGACTCTATCCGGACTGCCGTCCCAAGCGCGGGCGAGACATCCATGACGAGCCCGAGGTTCGACCACTCGAGCACCGGCTGACCGCGAAAAGTCACGCGATAAGCCAGTTGGCCGCCTGCCGGTTGCACCGCGTCGCCTCGCACCGTGGCGATCGAGATTTCCAGCGCCTGGTCGGGCGACTGAAGCACGACAGGTCCGGTTTGCGCCGCGGCTGTGAGCACGGCCAACAGTGCCGGCGCAAGAATCTTGAGAGGCTTCCACGTCGCATCAGCGAAAGCCGCAAATGGAATAATCGAGCCGATTGTCCGTAGCATCACCGAAGATTCTAACGCGAAGCGTGAAGCGGGAGGATTTGAAAATGCGTGTCGGCGGCCACCCCGAAAACAAAGATGTGATGCTCCGCATCATGACCCTCGCGACCGGCAAGATCACCGTGTTGGCAAAGCTGTTTGGCGGCCAGGGGACGATCAACGTGCCCTCGTGGTCGCCCGATGGGAAGCGGCTGGCCTTTGTCAGCTATCAGTTGGTGCCGTAGTGGCCTGCCCCACCAATGCAGGCACGCGGCCCTTGGTGGCGCAGGCGGTTCCGCCTGCGAAGCGCCGGCACTCATGGCAATATTAAGGTAGTCTTATGTCCGACCAAGGCAAAATCGCGCTGGTAACCGGCGCCGGCAGCGGTATTGGACGCGCGGTCTCCCTGGCGCTAGGGTCCGCTGGATACTCGTTGGTGCTCGCCGGCCGGCGCGCCGAAGCGCTGGAGCGGACTGCCGCGTCGGCAGCCGTGCCCGGCGGCAGGATCCTTTGCGTCCCCACGGACGTGACGGATCCGGCTGCCGTCAGAGCGCTGTTCGCCACGACACGGGAAGCCTTCGGGCGCCTCGATGTCCTGTTCAACAACGCCGGCGCCAACGCGCCCGCCATTCCGCTGGAAGACCTCCGCTACGAGCAGTGGATGCAGGTGGTGGCCGTCAACCTGACCGGCGCCTTCCTCTGCGCGCAGGAGGCCATCAAGCTGATGAAGGCGCAGGTTCCGGGCGGCGGGCGCATCATCAACAACGGCTCCATCTCGGCGCATGTGCCCCGGCCTCACTCGGCGCCTTACACCGCCACCAAACATGCCATCACGGGCCTCACCAAGAGCATTTCACTGGATGGCCGGCGCCACCACATCGCCTGCGGACAGATCGACATCGGCAACGCCG
>PLDO01000718.1 GCA_003136215.1 Bryobacterales bacterium | reverse complement strand
TCTTGCCGTCGGAGATCTGGGCAAGAATGCGGTTCCCCTCGCCGATGGGCAGCAGAATCGCATCCAGCATCTCGTTGATGCCCTGCAGCATCTCGCGATGGGTGCCCTGAAACTGGTCGACCTTGCTGCGCTCGTCGAGACGGCCCTGGCGGGATGCCTCCACCAGTCGCAGAATCTCCTGCGACACCCGCTCGATGTCCACGTCCGCGTTTGCAGTGTTGCCCGCGAGGCCACGCCCGACAGGCGCGCCGTCATCCACAACGGCTGAACCGCCATTGCCGGAGGGCTGTTTCTTACCGTTTACCTTACGTATCATGGATTCTGTTTTCCTTTTTGAGTGCCTAGGGCCGCCTGCCTGGAATCTTGCCTGTCCACACTGTTGCTGCGGCCTTCGGAGCGCTTCTTCTGAGACACGCTCTGGACTACGTTCTGCACCAGGCGATGCGGATCGAGAATCAGAGCCACGGTCCCGTTGCCGAGGATGGTGGCCCCGGAAACCACCTGAACGTTGCGATACAGCCTGCCGAGGTTCTTGATCACCGTCTGGTGATCTCCGAGCACCTGGTCCACGACGAAGCCGTAATGCCCGTGCTCGGTTTCGACGACCATGATCTGCTCGCAGTCCGGCCGGACGGTATCCATCTGGAAGTACTCGCTAATCCGGATGTAGGGGATGATCTCGCCGCGCACGTCGGCGAGGTGTTTGCCGTGCGCGTCCTCGACGTCATGCCGGGTTAGTTCGACGCATTCCAGACTGTTGGCCAGCGGCAGCACGAAATGAGCGTGGCCGACGCGGACCAGCAACCCGTCGATGATCGCCAGGGTGAGGGGGAGGCGTAGCGTGACCGTAAGCCCCTCTCCCGGCTTGCTGACGATGTCGATGGAGCCACGCAGCGCCTCGATGCTTCGCCGGACTACGTCCATGCCCACGCCCCGCCCGGATACCTCGGTCACCTCCCGCGCCATGGAGAAGCCGGGCGCCAGCATGAGAGAGAAGATCTCGGGCTCGGAAAGCCGGGCGGCGCCGTCGATCAGGCCTTGCTCGACGGCGCGGGCGCGCATGGCCTCGGCATCCAGGCCGCGTCCGTCGTCCGTGACCTGGATCAGCACATTGGCGCCGGAATGCCGGGCCGAAAGATGAATCGTTCCGGTGGGACGCTTGCCGGCGGCGCGGCGGGTTTCCGGGGTCTCGATGCCGTGATCCATGCTATTGCGGATCAGATGAACCAGCGGATCGTTCAACTGATCGATCACGGTCTTGTCCAGCGCCGTATCGGCGCCCTCGAGGGTGAGTTCGACCTCCTTGTGCAGGTCGAGGGAAAGATCGTGAACCAGACGGCGGAAACGCTCAAAGGTCGTTTTGAGCGGCAGCATGCGGATGCTCATGGAGTTTTCCCGGAGCGCCGCGGTCAGCCGGTCCACCGCCTCGGATATGTCCAGAATGTCCGGATCGTCGCGGCGCCCCGCGACCTCGCTCAAACGCGCCTGCACGGTCACCAGTTCGCCCACCAGGTTGACCAGCTGATCCAATTTGTCGGCCGACACGCGAATGCTCGACGCGCTCGCCTGGCCCGGAGTGGCGCGTCCATCGGCTACGCTCTTTCTGGCGGGCGCCATCTCCGGCCGGAAGGCTTCCGCCGCCTGGAGCAACACACGCTCGATGGTGAGCTCGCATTCGTCCTCGACAAAGATGAAGACATCGCGGATCGCTTCGAATGACGCCGCCGTAGTGAGAACCATTTCCCAGGCGAGGTAGCAGCGCTCCGCATCGATCTGGCGGAGAGGCGGAACCGCGGCGGTGTCGAGAGTGATCCGGAGCCGGCCCAATTCCCGCAATTCGCGGAGCAGCAACAGCGGGTTGGTTCCATGCAGCAGGACGTCCGGCCCCGGCCGGAAACGGATGCGCCAATCCTGTGTCAAGCCGCTAGTGCCGACGTCCGGCGCCAGAGATGCGGCGGGCTCTTCCGGCCGGCCGGGGGTCACACCCGTCAAGCGGCGCAGGTCCGTCAGGATACTGGCGGAGCGGCCCAGATCGACGGTGCCGCGGCCGTCGGCCTCATCCAACATGGTCTTGATCTGATCGCCGGCGGCCAGGGTGAGATTGATCAGGTCGGCGGTGGCGGCCAGTTGTCCATTGCGCAGCAGGTCGAAAGCCGTTTCCAGACCGTGCGCAAAGGCGGCGATGTCGTCGAAGCCGAACATCGCGCCCGACCCTTTGATGGTGTGCAGAGCCCGGAAGGCCCGCCCGACAACTTCGCGGTCGTCGCGCTTCTCATCCAGTTCCAACAGCGCCGATTCCAGTTCGACGAGCAACTCCCGCGCTTCTTCCTGGAACGCCTGCTTGTACTTGTCAATCATCCAAGCACTCTCTTCACTACCGCAAGGAGCTGTTGGGTGGCGAACGGCTTCACAATCCAGCCCGTCGCCCCGGCCGCCTTGCCTTCCAGCTTGCGTGCCTCCTGGGATTCGGTGGTGAGCATGATGATCGGAATACCCTTGCACGCAGGCAGCGTCCGCACGCTGCGAATGAGCCCGATCCCGTCCAGGTTCGGCATGTTCAGGTCGGTAATCACGAGATTCACGGGGCTCGTCAGCTTGGAGAGCGCATCTTTGCCGTCAACCGCCTCGATCACCGTATAGCCGGCGTCGGCGAGCGTGAACCTGACCATCTGCCGCACGCTGGCCGAATCGTCGACTGTGAGGATTACTTTGGCCACCCGTCACTCCTGAAGTGTCAAGCCGGGGAACCGCTCAAACCCGGCTTCCCGCGCGGCCGTGCCAGCCGCTTCCGACAGGCGGATCGCAATTCTGGCGCCCGCCCGGTCCGCTTCGCGTCCGGCGGCCCATAACAACTGCAATAAGGTGATATCTATCTCTTCGGCCCGCGCGAGATCGAGCAGCAGATCGTTTCCAGAGGCCAGGCCGTCAAGCAGCCGGTCCTTCAGTTCCGTGGCGGACGTGACAGTGAACTCGCCTTCCAGCCGGATGAGCAACTGGGACTCTTGTCGTTCCGTGGTTACGGCCAATACGCGACTCCTTCGCGAACGTCTCAGGCGTTCCAGACGGGACACGGCCGCTGGCTCACCTTGGAATACCTATCGGCGGGATCGGCGGTTTCCAACACGGTGTATCCGGACTTACGCATAGAACCCTGTGCCAGGCGGCGATTCATGCTTCCGGGGAGCGTCCGTTCCCCCGATCGAAAGTGCCGGCCAGTAGTTGGACCCCCAACCCGCCTTCTTCTATACGCACCACTACTGCCAGGCCCCAGGCTGAAAACGGCTTGCCGGGATTGTCCGGCAGCTCGACTTCAACAGCGACCTCTTCGCCGATGCGGAAGGCGGTTGGCTGCCCGACGCGCAGCAACATGCCGTTGGCGGAGATGTTGGCGGCGCTGGCCCGGATGGTCCCGCTGCTGTTGCGAACGGTCACCGCGGCTTGAATCGGGTAGCGCATTTCCCTTCTTCGCTCGTCTTGCCCGCATTCCATTTGTCTATCTCCGCCCATGGTCCGTATTGCTCCTGGCTTCTTATCGGCGGTTGCCGGCGAATTAAATACCGCTCCCCGGTTTCCAGGACCGGGTGATTCCTGCCGATGAGGAGACTATGACAACGTCCGGCATAGCGGATTCAGGTCGCGGCCATCCGGCCAGCCCCTGCCGTGCGATGAGCGGCGCCGCGCGGTTCCTGGCATTCGACGGAATATGATAGCGGAAGAACGCCGTACAGCAGCGCAGCCGCACGGGATTGGAACGGCATTCCGGCGGCTCTGGGGACCTCTGCGGCAGACCGTCGGCAGGCTGTGGCCCCCGCCCGGCAACAGGTCGGCAGGAGGCGACTGGCGGACCGCCATCGGGCAAGTTATCAGAGACCTCGAAAACCTCAATGGGTCGACGGAGCGGGACTTTCTGGCGGTCGGTGAAAAACTTATCGAGTTTCGTTTAGCGGTGCGCCAGATTGCGTCGGATATGGCCGCTCTGGCCGAACTCATCTCCGGGGAGCAGGGTCGCCATGCCTCCCACGCGCTCACCAGGATATTGGAGCACTCCAAGGGGATGGATTTGCGAATCGAGCAGAGCGGCCAGGCGCTGGGACAGATGCGCGACCTCTCCGGCCGCATCAAACTTGCTTTTGCGGGACTTCGCAACATGGGTTCGATCTTCCGAACCCTCTGCACGCTCACGCAGATCGAGACGTCGCGGCTGGGCAGCACGGGCGCCGATTTCGGCGATTTGGCCGCCGAGGTGAGGCCGCTGTCGGAGAGCATCCAGTCGAGCGGCGAGGGCGTCCTGGGTGCCTCCTCACGGCTCGACGAGAACGTCCGGTGCACCATGCGGAGCGGTTCCGAACTCCGGGCCCGGCACCTCAAGGAATTGCCCGAGCTGATCTCCGGTGTCATGGAGAGCCTGGACTCGTTCGACGAACGGAGGCAACGGGCGGCGGAATCGTCCACCCGCCAGGCGGCTCAGTACGGGGCGCTGTGCGACGCGGTTGGCGACGTAGTCAGGTCCATACAATTCCACGATATTACACGGCAACAGGTCGATCACGTAGTGCAGGCGCTCCGTCAGTTGCGCTCTGAATGGGCCAACGGCCGCGGGCGCCGGAATTCCTTGCCGGCCGGAGCCGGCGCGATTCTGAAGCTGCAATCCTCGCAATTATCCGGGGCGGCGGCCGTTTTCGCTTCATCGTTCGAGCGCATGGAGCGCGATCTGGAGAGTATTGCCGTGCGGGTGGGGGAGATGGCGGAAGCGAGCCGGGCGCTGATGGGCATTTCGGCCGACGATCAGGACTCGTTCTTTCTGCGGATGGAGGGTCAGTTCACCGCCATTCTCAAGATGCTCGGCACTTGCACCCGGGCGCAGGCGGAAATGGGATCCATGGCGGCCAAACTGGCGGAAACCATCGGTGAGATGCGGGCATCGGTTGGTGAGATCCGGGGAATTGAGATTCGTATCCGGCGGATCGCCACCAACGCCACGATCCGGGCGATTCACCTGGGAACCGCGGGAGATGCGCTCAACGTGATTGCCGAGGTCATGCAGCGCCTGGCGCTCGATTCCAACACGAATACCGAAGACGTCGCCGGCGCGCTCGATGCGATGAGCGATGCCGCGAATCGCGTGTCCGGCGGGCGGGGCCACGCGGCGCCGGGCGCGGATTCGGAGACAGACGAGGTGATCGGCGAAATGCGGCATGCGGTGGGGGAACTGCATTCATCGAGCGAGTCCAGCTTCAGCCGGGTCAACCAGATTGCGGTCCTGGGCGCACGGCTTGCGGGAGATGCCGGCGCGGTCCGCGGCAACTTCTCCGCAGGCACCCTGTTTGCCCAGGTGGTGGATCGTGCCCGGAGCGAACTGCAACGAATCGGAGAGCAATTCGGGGGCGGGCGGTTGGAGGGTGTCGCAGGCGCTCCATCGCGCCAGTTGGAGAATCTCGCCAAACAGTACACGATGCAGCGGGAGCGCGACGTTCACGAGTCGATGGCAAAGGGTTCCGCGCCGGCGGCGGCGCCCGCGGAGGCGATGGGAGTTGCCCTCGAAGACGGGGATCTGGGAGACAACGTGGAGTTGTTCTGACGATGAGATATGCGCCCGGCTGCGGACAACAACCCAAGGAGACCGTTTGAGATGGCCGATTCCTTTGTGATGACGACGTTCCAGTGGACTGCCGATTATGCGGTCGGCGTCCGGCAGATCGACGAGGAGCACCAGCGCTTGTTCGCTCTCGCGGAAGAGATGCATCGGGCCATGCTAGAGGGGGAGGGCAAGGCCATCCTGCAAGCCCTTCTGGCGGGTCTGGTAGCCTATACCTCCTATCACTTCGCACATGAAGAGCAGTTGATGGAGCGCATCGGGTATCCCGGCTATCGCGAACACCGGGCGCAGCACGAGGACCTGCGATCGAAAGCCCGGGAGATGCAGGACCGCGCATCATCAGGCGAACTGACTATCACCGTCGAGGTAATACAGTTCTTGATGGAGTGGGTCCGGAAGCATATTGCCTCCAGCGATTGCCGGATCGCCACCCATATAAAGAAGAGCAGGCGTTCGCTGGTTTGATGCGGGCGGCGGATCAGCGGGCGTTGGCTTCATCCAGAGTCAGCACCTGCCCGGCGGGGACGTTTTCGAGCACTTGCTTCTTGCCCCTTGGCCACTCGATCTCCAGCCGCCGGGCAACGGTCTCCTTGCCCAGACCGAAATAGAGCCGCATGTCGCTGGTGCTCAGGTAGCTGCCGGACGGATTGATCTCGCGATACTGGGTGGCTCCGCCGGCGGTGACCCGCACCTTGGAGCCGAGGCCGAAACGGTTGCTCTCCCTGCCGCGCGCTTTGATGGCCAGCCAATGATTCCGGTTACCGCCGTCGTTGCGGTAGAGCAGCGCCGGGCCGCCGCAATCGGCGATGACAATGTCGAGATCGCCGTCGTTGTCGAAATCGGCCACGGCGGCGCCGCGGCCGACGTGCTTGATGCGAAATGCCGGTCCGCTCTCGGCCGAGACGTCCTTGAACTTGCCGCCGCCGATGTTCTGGTAAAGAAGGTCGCTCTGCCGGTAGGTGAGTTGCGGGTCGTAGAGCTCGACGTTGTCGGTGACGTGACCGTTGGTGCAGAAGATGTCGAGGAGGCCGTCGTTGTCGTAGTCGAACAGTTTCGTGCCGAAGGCGAGCGTCAGAAAGCCCGACTGCAATCCGGCTTTGAGGGTCACGTCCTCGAACTGCAGCTTGCCGAGGTTGCGGAACAGGGTGTTGTACTCTCGCGAAAAGGCGGTGAGGAAGATGTCGGGAAGGCCGTCGCCGTCGAAGTCGGCGATTTCGGTTCCCATGCCGGCCATCGCCTTACCGTTCATGTCGAAACCGGTGCCCGCGGTGTAGGTGATGTCCTGGAACGTCCCGTCTCCTTTGTTCCTGTACAGGAAATTGCGCACCCCGTCATTGGTGACGAAGATGTCCGGCCAGCCGTCGAGGTCGATGTCGCCCACCACCACGCCGAGCCCCTTGCCGGCGCGGTTGGCGATGCCGGCCTTGACCGAGACGTCGGTAAAGGTCCCGTCATGGTTGTTGTGGAACAACTGGGCGGGGACGCCGTCGAACTGCTGCGGGTCGCAGTACATGCGGAAGCCCTCCTGCTTGTAGCCGCAATAGGGCGCGGTTTTGATGTCGTATTCCAGGTAACGCGCCACGAACAGGTCGAGATAGCCATCGCGGTCGTAGTCCACCCAGGCGGCGCTAGAGCTCCAGCCGCCGCCGGAGACGCCCGCTTTGGCGGTCACGTCGGTGAACGTTCCGTCGCCGTTGTTGTGGAAGAGCTGGCGCGAATTGTAGCCGGTGACGAAGAGATCGAGGAAGCCGTCGTTGTCGTAGTCGCCAACCGTCGCGCCGGTGGCGAACATGCCGTTGCCGGCAACTCCCGCCTTCTTCGTGACATCCTCGAATTTGCCGTTGCCGAGATTGTGATAGAGGACGTTGCCCGGCGAAGGCTTGCCGTGCGCCAGGTCCGCGCCGTTGGAGAAAAACAGATCGGGCAAGCCGTCGTTGTCGAAATCGATCCACGCCACGCCGGAGCCGAAGGTTTCGGGCATGAGCTTCTCTTTCGACGCGCCGTTCTCGTGCTTGAATGTGATTCCCGCCTCGCGCGCCACGTTGACGAACTGGACCCGCGGTTCGGACGAAGCTGCCCATCGCTGCGCGCAGATTGCCGACAGAAGAACGGCGAAGATGACAGCAGGTTTGAACATCTCAGTTAGTTACAGACTAGCGAAAAAAAAGGGGAGGCTTGCGCCTCCCCGACGGCAACCGCTCCCTTACGGTCGCGGCTCTGATTTACGGTCGGATTGTTTTATCCGACGCTTACTTCCAAACTCACTCCCAGCAGCTTTTGGGCTTCCACGGCGAACTCCATCGGCAGTTAGCGGA
>PLDO01000506.1 GCA_003136215.1 Bryobacterales bacterium | reverse complement strand
GCGATGGGCAAGTGTTCCCAGTTCACCAGGTCGCGGCTGCGGGCATGGCCCCAGTGCATGTGGCCCCAGGTGGCGCCGTAGGGATTGAGTTGATAGAACAGGTGGTGCCAGCCCTGGTAGAAGATGGTGCCGTTGGGATCGTTGTTCCAGTTGGCCGGCGGGTGGAAATGGTAGACCGGACGGTTGGGGTCGCCTTCGGCTTGGGGGATGGCCGCGATGACCGACTCCATGGCCTCCTTCAGGCCGGGAGTTTGCGGGTCTGGGAACGCGGCGGCGGCGAAGGTGCCGGCTGCGCACACACGGGAAAATCGGCGGCGGGTCAAGTTGGGTCGGGTCACGGCGCCTCCATGGGGCTGATTACAGATTATCGCCGGCGGCGTCCCCCCTTGCATGCGACTGCCGGATTCGCCATAATACGGCACAGATTCACTTAGGTTAGTATGCGTCCTCACCAACCGGAGATCTGCCGTGCGAAATACCCTGGTCGCCGCCCTTGTTGCGTGTGCTGATCAACCGATGAAATCGGAGGCCCGCCGCTTCCTGGCAGGACTGTCTTCCGACGAGCTTCAATTTATCGCCGAGTTTCTTGGCTCCTGCGTTTTGGAATCACAGGTGCGTTGCGCGCGCAATCGGTCGGAACTCGCGGAGCGCATCGCGCGTTTTCAAAAATCCCGGGCGGACCGCGTCCGGATGCACACCACCGACCAGGAACTCAAGATGATCCTGCTGCTGGAATACCTGTGCCGTTCGGGTGTTCAGGAATTTCGGATGTCGGCGGGCGCCGGTAGCGGAAGCGTGAACTGAGGCTGGTTGGTGGCGCAGGCGGTTCCGCCTGCGAAATGCCCACTGGAAAGCGGGCATGGCCGGCTTGCAAGCCAATACCACCGCTACTGGACGATGCCGCCCTCGGCGTGGGGTTCCAGCTTAATCTCCCCAAATGCGGTTTCGTACTGGGTCACGTTTTGCTGCAGAATGTTGAGCAGCGCCTTGGCCTGCTGGGGGCTGAGGTAGACGCCCTGGAAATTGTGGATGGCCACGTTGTCCGGGGTAGTCTGGTTGACCCGGCCGAACATGAGAAAGAAATCCCACAAATTCACGCGGATCTGCACGCTATTGGCATAGTTCTCCCGGTATTCGGAGGTATTGATCAACTCAATCTTGGTCGGGGGCTGCTGCGTCATACTCTCCAGCGTATCACTCCGTCCGGACGGCGGCCGGTCGAACGCGGTTTAGGAAGTTTTACGAAATTTCTTACAACCTCTGGCCACTGACGTGCGTCGGATGAATTGAAGAGGAGTGGAAAATGAAAACTTTGCTCGAAGATCGCATCCACCACGGGCTGGCGCATTGCCCGATATGCACCCACACGGTACCCGCGGAGCTCGATCTGAAGGGAAAATATGCCAGGGTTGCAGCCGGACAGAAGTGTCCTCGCTGCAGATCCTCCCTGGAAGTGGCCGCAGTCATACAGATTCCGGAAGCGGCATAGTACGCGGGCAGCTAAAGTTATGTTGTTCGCCGGGGTGCTTTCTGTCATAGTGAAAGTTGCACCGGGGCCCGATGAAACGTAAGATGCAAGTCAAACCCGAGCCGGTAGTACCCGCCGACCTTTTGGAGATGGCGAAGCAGTCCGTCTCGCCGGACCGTCTCAAGAAGGTGGAGAAGTGCTCGGTGTGCGGGGCGGAGACCACCGTCCTGGCGGCTGGGGAGCCGCTGTGCTGGGTGTGCCGCAGGCTGAAGATCAGCGCCTGGCGTGAGATCGAACAGCAAATGCCGATGCAGGAATAGGTTCTACGAGTTCGCCTCAATCGACTGCCCCACATCCTCCCACTCAGTCATGAGCGCCTCCAGGTCCGCGCGGCGCGCCTCCAGCAGCTCCGTAGTCCTCCTGGTTTCCTCCACATTGACAAAATTGCCGAGGGCGGCCTCGTACTCGGCAATCTCCACCTCGAGGCGAGTGATTTCGTCTTCGATGGCGTGGCTGCGCTCTTTCATCTGGCGGAGCTTGATGGGGTTGAGGCGCGTTGCCGCGATCTTGGCGGGTTCCGCCGCCGCCGCGGTGTCGGCGGCCGGTGCGGCCGGAGCCTCCGGGAAATCGCTTGCCTGCGCCGGGGCCGATCCGCCGCCCTGCTTGCGCCACAGGTAGTCCTCATAGTTGCCGGGGTAAACGTGGATCCTGCCGTTCTCCACCTCGACCACGCGTGTCGCCAGTTTGTCGATGAAATAGCGGTCGTGCGAAACGAAGACAACGGTGCCGTGGTACGCCTGCAAGGCGGTAAGCAGCACATCCTTGGCGCGCATGTCCAGGTGGTTGGTGGGCTCGTCGAGCAGCATGAAGTTCGACGGCACCATCAACATGCGGGCCAGCGCATAGCGGTTGCGTTCGCCGCCGGAAAGCACCCCAATCGGTTTGAATGCATCGTCTTCGGAGAAGAGGAAGCAACCCAGGATGCTGCGCAGTTCGGTGTTGGTGGCGCGCGGCGCGACGGTGGCCAAATCGTCGATCATGCGCGCGCTCTGGTCGAGTTCCTTGTATTGGTCCTGCGCAAAATAGTCTGGCTGGGCGTTGTGGCCGAGGATATACTCGCCGGCGGTCACCGGCTCGGCGCCCGCCAGAATCTTGATCATGGTAGACTTGCCGGCGCCGTTGACGCCCACCAGCGAAACGCGGTCGCCGCGTTCGATGATCACGTCGCCGTCGGAAAAAACCACGTGATCGCCGTAGGCTTTGGAGACCTTCTTGAACTCCGCCACGATGCG
This sequence comes from Bryobacterales bacterium, assembly GCA_003136215.1. Classification (GTDB taxonomy): domain Bacteria; phylum Acidobacteriota; class Terriglobia; order Bryobacterales; family Bryobacteraceae; genus Solibacter. The sequence goes on along the minus strand of PLDO01000506.1, from coordinate 17,840 downwards.
GCCACTCGGTTTAGGCTGCGGGAAGCTGAAGTGGATGGTCTTCTCTTCGGGGGGAATTTCGATTCGCTCGATTTTCTCCAGCTCCTTAATCCGGCTCTGCACCTGTTTGGCTTTGGTTGCCTGGGCCCGGAAGCGGTTGATGAAGGCTTCCAGTTGTTGCACGCGGTCCTGCTGGTTTGCGTAGGCGGCATGAAGTTGGGTACGCCGCTCCTCCTTCAGCACCTCGTAGCGGGAGTAGCCGCCGGTGTAGAAGTGTAGGTTCTTGTTCCAGAGTTCGACGATCTTGCGCACGGTGACGTCGAGGAAGTAGCGGTCGTGGGACACCAGCACGTACGCGTAGGGGTAGGCGGCCAGATACTCTTCCAGCCAGTTGCGGGCTTCCAGGTCGAGGTGGTTGGTGGGCTCGTCCAGGAGCAGCAGGTTGGGCTTTTCCAGGAGCAGTTTGGCNNAGCCGCCGGAGAACTCTTCGGTGCGGCGTTTCCAATCGCGCTGTGAAAAGCCGAGGCCGCTGAGCACGGCGCCCACCTGAGATTCGATGGTGTACCCGTCGCGGGCGCGGAACTCACCTTCCGCCTGGTGAAACCGCTCGGCCACCTGCCCGTATTCCGGGCTGGAGGGGTCGAGTTCGGCCAGGCGGCGTGCCAATTCCTCCTGCTCCTGTTCGAGTTCCCGGAGGTGGGCGAAGACGGTCATGCACTCGGCAAAGACACTGCGTCCGGAAAGTGACAGGCCTTCCTGGGGAAGGTAGCCGAGAGTGACGCCTTTCTGGGTGGTCATGACGCCGGAATCGAGTCCCTCGATGCCGGCCAACACTTTCAAAAGCGACGACTTGCCAGTGCCGTTAGCGCCCACAATGCCGGCGCGCTCGTTGGGCGTCACCAGCCAGTCGGTATTTTCAAAAAGGATTCTGGGGCCGTAACGCTTTCCCGCCCCTGTGAGTTGGATCATCGGTTAACAATTTATTGTAGCGGCAGGGGCTCCGGAACGCGGGCCTTAACATTCCGCGTCCGGAGCCGGGGACAGGAGAAGGAAACTGCGGGAGACCTGTCATCTTCTGAGACGCACGCGGGGCCAAGCCGGTTATAGCCAGTATTGCCACTGGTCCGTAACCAGCACGTAGGCGGACAGCACGGCATTCGTGACGCTGTGGGCGAGGATGCAATCGGCGAGGTTGCGGGTGCGGACGATCCACCAGTTGTAAACAATTCCGGCGGCTAGGCCGACTTCCCAATACGGACCGTGTTCGGAGGCAAACAGCAGAGCGACAATCCAAAAAGCGGAAGTCACGTACTTGCCGAGCGGCACGGCGAGGAAATCGTGATGAATCAGCCAGCGCATCATCCAGCCGCGCCAGAAGAGTTCCTCCAGGATGGGGATCATGAGGGCGGAGGAGAACGAGCGCAACAGAATGAAGCCGATGTTGGCCTTCAAATGAGGAGCCATGGAACTGACGGCGGAGCCGGTTATGGAGTTGTCAAAGAGCCAGTGATGCCGGTATCCAAACAGCAGGTCGGGCGCCACCCAGATGACGAAGACCGCCGCGCCGATGCCAATGCTGGCCAAAGGGGCACTGGGGCGGAAGGAGAGGTAGGGCCAGGATAGGGCGCCGATCAGCGAGGTCACAATCAGGAAGCGCACCGTGTACAACCACTGGGGCGGCAGCGGGATGAGGCGCTCGATCGCCATAATGCCGACGAAAGCCAGAAACGGCGCAGTATACGCGATGGTGGCACGGCGACGGGCATCGATGGAACGCAGCATATGCGACAAGGGATATGGCGTCTTGAGACCCACTGCTATGGTAACTCACAGGCGGCCCGGGGAGTGGGAGTAGAATACTGCCATTCCGCGCCCGGACGGCTTTGGCGCTATATCTCGCCACGTTCCAGGAGGAAGCCTTCGATCACCCGAAGTAACTCCGGAACATCGCGGCTGGCTACCAGCCATATACGCTGCAAATCTAGATTCGGGTAGTCGTGGATCAGCACGTCGCGCAGGCCGGTGATCTGCCGCCATGGCAGCGCCGCTAACCGCTCCCGTAGTTCCGGGGAGATCCGCTTCGCGGCCTCACCGATGATTTCGAGATTGCGCATCACCGCGTCCTGATAGACTATGTTGGAGAAGAACTCGTCCCGGCCTGTCCGGACACAGCCGCCCACCCTTTCACACCGCTCTCTGATGTGGTGCAAGTAGAGGAGTTCGTTTTTCATAGCGGCACGGCTTCCCGCAGAACTTGATCGCGAATGAACCAGTGGAGTCCCTGTTCGGAGCCGATGTCCACGGTCACGCCGAGCAGGTCTTCGAGATCCTGCTTGAGGCCGACTACGTCGAGCAGGCTACGATCCGGGTCCCATTCAACCAGGAGATCCAGGTCACTCTGCGCTGTCGCCTGGCCCCGAGCCACAGAGCCGTACACGCGGATACTTCGGGCACCGTGGCGCCGCGCCAGGTCGAGCACCGCGGCGCGCTGCTCGTGACGCAGGTTGTCAAGGGACACCATACACACTCTATTCTCACCGAGTTGGGAAGTCATTGCCAACTGGTACGGCGTTACTTTCTGCGCATCGGCGGACGGGCGTTGATCACGGGGACCAGGCTGTTGTGCACGTCGGCAGCGGGCGGGCGGCCATTGTGGGCGGCCAGTTCGCGGTTCAAAGTGGCGACGAATTCCTGGATTTGCTCCTGCATGTCGCTCATCTTCTCGCGCATGTTCAGGATGATCTCCACGCCGGCGAGATTGACGCCGAGGTCGCGCGTGAGGTGCAGAATGACCTCCAGGCGCACCAGGTCCTCCGAAGTATAGAGGCGGGTGTTGCCTTCGCTGCGGGAAGGCTTCAGCAGGCCTTCGCGCTCGTAGAGACGGAGCGTCTGCGGATGGATCTCGTACTGCTCCGCGACCACGGAGATCATGTATGCCGCTTTGGATTTCGCTTTTGCCATGTCAGACCTTGGCCCACATCCCGGCGCGTGGGTCCTCCGGGTGAAGCTTGGCCATCTCCTTCAGGAGTTCGCGGGTGCGTTCGTCGCGCGGGTCGGGTGCGGCGATGGCCACTTCGACAATCTGGTCGCCGCGCTGGTTGGTGCGCTGGTTGAGCACGCCCTTCTCGCGCAAACGGAAGCGCTGGGCGTTGGTGGTGCCCTGCGGGATCTTCAGCAGGGTACGGCCGTCGATGGTGGGGACTTCGATCTTGGCGCCCAACGCGGCCTCCCAGACCGCGACCGGCACGCTGATTTCAATATTGTCGCCTTCGCGGCGGAAAAAGGGATGGGGTTCCACTCTGGTGGTGATGTAGAGATCGCCCGGGACGGCGCCCATGGTGCCGGCGTTGCCCTTGCCGGGGACGCGCAGGCGGGAACCGTCGCGCGCGCCTGGGGGAATGCGGATTTCCACACTCTCGGTGTGGGTGACGCGCCCATCGCCGCCGCAACCGGGACAGGCGTTGCGCAGCTTGCCGCTCCCGCCGCATCGCGGGCAGGCGAGGTTGAACTTCATGGCGCCGGCCATCTGGCTGACGTGCCCGGAACCTTTGCACTGCTGGCAGGTGGATTCGCCGGCGCCGGTGGAACCGGAGCCGTGGCAGGTGTCGCAGACGTCGTAACGGGTAATATTGACGCGCGCCTGGGAGCCCTTAATGGCCTGCCAGAAGTCGATGTTCATGACGTACTCGAGGTCGCCGCCCTTTTCGGCTTCGGCGTGGGCTGGTTCGCCGTGACCGCCGAAGAACTGCGAAAAGATGTCGCGGAAGCCGCCCGTTCCGGCCCCTTCGGGACGGCGCCCGCCGGAGGCTGCCCCGCCCGCGCCGGAAGCGAAATCGGAGAAATCGAAGCCGTTGAAATCGAAGTGGGAACCGCCTTGCCCACCGCCTCCCGGGGTGCCTGGCGCGCCGGCGCCGGCAAAACCGTTATCGGAATAGAAACCGAACTGGTCGTACATGGGACGCTTCTTGGCGTCGCTCAGTACGTCGTAGGCTTCCTGGACGTTCTTGAAGCGCTCCTCGGAGGACTTGTCACCCGGGTTGAGGTCGGGGTGGTACTTGCGGGCGAGCTTGCGATAGGCTTTGCGGATTTCCTCCGCATCGGCTTTGCGCGGTACGCCCAGCGTTTCGTAGTAGTCGTGCTTGGGAGTCGCCATAAATTTGAAATGAGGCCTTGCGCCCCTATGGGAGGGGCGCAAGGCTTCGCGCGGGGCACGGCCCCAGATTACTTCTTGTCGTCGACATCGACGAATTCGGCGTCGACGACGTTATCCTTGCCTTTGTCTTCCGGCTTGGGCTGGCCATCGGTTGGCGGGCCCTGCTGCGCACCGGGCTGGCTGGTGCTCTTGTACATGGCTTCGGCCAGTTTGTGGCTGGCGGTGGTGAGGCGATCGACGGCGGCGTTGATCTTGTCGGCGTCGTTCTCGGTGAGCGTCTTCTTGGTCTCTTCCAGAGCGTCTTCAATCTCTTTGGCTTCGGCTTCGCCGACCTTGGCGCGGTGCTCTTTAAGCGTCTTCTCGACGTTGTAGACCATGGCATCGGCCTTATTGCGGGCGTCGATGGTGTCCTTGAGCTTGCGGTCTTCGGCGGCGTGGGCTTCGGCGTCACGGGCCATCTTCTCGACTTCGTCCTTGGCGAGTCCGCTGGAGCTGGTGATGGTGATCTTCTGTTCGTTGTTGGTGCCGCGATCCTTGGCGGTCACGTTGAGGATGCCGTTGGCATCGATATCGAAGGTGACTTCGATTTGCGGCACGCCGCGGGGGGCCGGCGGGATATTGCCGAGCTGGAAGACGCCCAGCAGGCGGTTATCGTGGGCCATGGCGCGCTCCCCTTGATGGACCTTGATCTCCACCGACGGCTGGTTGTCGCTGGCCGTGGAGAAGACCTCGCTCTTGCGGGTGGGAATGGTGGTATTGCGTTCGATGAGCTTGGTGAAAACGCCGCCCATGGTCTCGATACCGAGCGAAAGCGGGGTAACGTCGAGCAGCAGGACGTCTTTGACTTCGCCGCCCAGTACGCCGCCCTGCACGGCGGCCCCGATAGCCACCACTTCGTCGGGATTCACGCCCTTATGCGGTTCCTTGTTGAACAACTCGCGGACCAGAGCCTGAATGCGCGGCATACGGGTTTGGCCGCCTACCATGACGACTTCATCGATCTGCGACGGGATAACTCCGGCATCGCTCATGGCCTGCTTGCAGGGGCCGATGGAGCGCTGCAGGATGTCTTCCACCATCTGCTCGAAGCGCGCACGGGTCAACTTCATCTGCAGGTGTTTCGGGCCGGTGGCGTCAGCCGTGACAAAGGGCAGATTGATGTCGGTTTCGAGCAGCGTGGAAAGCTCCATCTTGGCCTTTTCGGCAGCCTCCTTGAGGCGCTGCAGGGCCATCTGGTCCTTGGAGAGGTCGATGCCGTTCTCCTTCTTGAATTCGCTGACGATCCAATCGATGATGCGCTGGTCGATGTTGTCGCCGCCCAGGTGGGTGTCGCCATTCGTGGACTTAACTTCCACCAGGCCTTCGCCTACTTCGAGAATCGAGATGTCGAAGGTGCCGCCGCCGAAATCGTAGACGGCGATGGTTTCGTTCTTCTTCTTATCGAGGCCGTATGCCAGCGCAGCCGCCGTGGGCTCGTTGATGATGCGCATGACTTCAAGACCCGCGATCTTGCCGGCGTCCTTGGTGGACTGGCGCTGGGAGTCGTTGAAGTAGGCCGGCACCGTGATCACCGCCTGGGTGACCTTCTCGCCCAGATAGCTCTCGGCGGCTTCCTTCAGTTTGGTGAGGATCATCGCCGAGATTTCGGGTGGCGAGTACAGCTTGCCCGAGATGTTCACGCGGGCGTCGGCGTTCTCACCGCGGACCGCTTTATACGGCACCATCTTCATCTCTTCGTTGACTTCGTCGTAGCGGCGCCCCATGAAACGCTTGATGGAGAAGACCGTGTTTTCCGGGTTGGTGATGGCCTGCCGTTTGGCGACCTGCCCCACCAGGCGCTCTCCACTCTTGGTAAACGCCACGACGGACGGAGTGGTGCGCTGGCCCTCCTGATTCGCAATAACCGTCGGCTGGCCGGCTTCCATGACGGCGACGCACGAATTCGTGGTGCCCAAATCGATACCAATAATCTTTCCCATTTGCTTGAATGTCTCCCTCGATCTTATTTTTGAGTTCTTACGATGGCGCGCCACCGGGGTCGGCGGCTTAGTACATCCCCATTATCAAACCTTAGTGCGTTGTTGTCAAATATTATTTGAGTGTTTGGGGCTCAACCGTACGTGCGCGGTCGGCGAGGATTTGCACCAGTCCCGGGTGGCCATCCAGAGAGGCCGTGACAACAATCTCTAAAGATTTATGTTTCTTGGAGATACGCTCGATAAGAGCGGGCAGGTCACGCTCCAGGTGCGTACCGGGAGTGAGGAAGTAGGGGATGACGACGATGCGCTCCACGAAACGAGCGACCAGCTGATCTGCGGCTTCTTCCAGACCGGGAATGCCGAGTTCCAGGAAGGCGGCTTCGACCACCGGGTAGTCGCCCGCGCGTGCGAGGTCGGCGGCTGCCACACGGACAGTCTGGTTGGCCGCCTCGATTCGGGATCCGTGGGCGAAGACGATGATTCCGGTGATCACGCGTTACTACTGATGTACGCGCGCATGTGGTGGTTTTCTTCGGTTTTCTGAGCCAGTTCGAAATGCATCAGTTCGCGCATGGAAAGAAAGGCCACCACCTGACCGTTGCGGGTCACCGGCAAGTGGCGGCAATTGTTGGACTGCATGGATTCCATGGCTTCTTCCAGGCTGGCCGATTCGTCGATGGTGAACATGTCGGTGCTCATGACGAGGCTCACTGGCGTGCTTTCCGGGTCGCGGCGCTCCACCACCACACGCTTCATGAGATCGCGCTCGCTAAAAACGCCGCGCAACTGGCTCCCGTTAAAGACCAGGATGGCGCCGACGTGGAGATCCGCCATTTTCCGGGCAACATCCCCTACGGATTGATGCTCTTCGACGCCGAAAAGCTCACGTTGATGAACAATGTCACTGACATGGGACATACACACCCCCCAGATGGATCAGGAAGGCAATATACCACAAATGGCGCACGCGTTACAGATCATAATGATACGGTGGCGCAAAGAATGCGGTTTGAGTGCCAGCCGGGATGTACCGAATGTTGCCGGCAGCAGGGGTTTGTCTACCTGTCGGAGGCGGACCTGGTGCGGGCAGCCCGGTTCGTGGGAATGAGTGCGGCGCGATTCGAACGAAAGTACGTGTACCGGACCCGAAACCGTTTGCGGCTTCGCATACCCCGCGGCGCGCACTGTCACTTCCTGCGCGATAGCGGCTGCGGGATCCATCCGGCGAAACCCACCCAGTGCCGGATTTTCCCCTTCTGGCCGGAGTTAGTGGACAAGCCGCGAGCGTGGGCCAAAACCGCCGCTTATTGCCCGGGAATCGGCCAGGGCCCCCTGATCCAGATCCAGAGCGCGCGGGCACAGGCGGAAGAGATGCGCCAGGAACACCCCAAACTCTACCCGTAAGGGGACGCCAGGGGTTGTTGTTACACTAAAGTAAAGTCCGCAATCACCAGGAGAAATCGGCTTTCCATGCGTTTAGCGCTGCTTCAGCTCAACCCGACGGCAGGCGATTTAGATGGAAACGCCTCGCTGATTATCCGGAGCGCCCGGGTGGCCGAGGCGCAGGGCGCGGACCTGATGGTGACGCCCGAGTTGGCGCTGATGGGCTATCTTCCGCGGGATCTGCTGATGAACCACGGCTTCGTGCGCCGCGCTGGCGAGAAACTGTCGTATCTTGCCAAAGAGCTGAAGGACGCCCCGCCGTTGCTGGTGGGCGTGGCGACGCCGAATCCGTCGGACGTGGGGCGCCCCTTATACAACAGCGCGGTGCTGCTGCGGGATGGCTCGGTTGGCCAGGCATTTCACAAATCGCTCCTGCCGACCTACGATGTCTTCGATGAAGACCGTTACTTTGAGCCTTACAAAGGAACGCAGACTCTGCAATTGAACGGTGTCCGCCTGGGCATCAGCATCTGCGAAGACGTTTGGAACGACCGCGATTTCTGGCACCGGCGGCGCTATCACGAGGATCCGATCGAGGCGCTGGCCAAAGCCGGGGCCCAGGCGATCGTCAATCTCTCGGCGTCGCCGTTCACCGTGGGCAAACAACTGTTGCGCGAAAAGATGCTGGGGCACATGGCGCGGAAATACGGGTTGCCGGTGGCGATTGTCAACCAGGTGGGGGCCAACGACGACCTGATTTTCGATGGCCGGAGCGCCCTGTTCGACGCGCAGGGGACGCTGATGGCGCGCGCCAAAGGCTTCGAAGAGGATGTGCTGGTGGTGGATCTGCCGGGCGGGGCGGGAGAGATCGCCGGCGACGACTTTCTGCCCGAGGCGGAGATCTGGCACGCGCTCGTCCTCGGGGTGCGGGATTATGCCCGCAAGACGCGCTTCCGCAAGGTTCTGCTGGGACTTTCCGGCGGCATCGATTCGGCGCTGACGGCGGCGATTGCGGCCGATGCCATGGGCCCGGAAAACGTCCTGGGGGTGATGATGCCTTCGCGCTATTCCAGCCCGGGGAGCGTGGACGATTCGGTGGACCTGGCCCGGAACCTGGGAATACAGACCACCCTGCTGCCGATCTCGGACATCGTGAAGACGTACGACGGGGCGCTGGCAGATTCATTCGCCGGGCTGAATCCGGACGTCACCGAGGAGAATATCCAATCGCGGATTCGCGGCAATCTGCTGATGGCGCTCTCCAACAAGTTCGGGTCGCTGCTGCTGACCACGGGCAACAAGAGCGAAATGTCGGTGGGGTATTGCACGCTGTATGGCGACATGAACGGCGGGTTGGCAGTGATTGCGGACCTGCCGAAGATGATGGTGTACCGGGTGGCGCGATGGCGGAACCAGCGTGGCGCGGCGATTCCGGAATCGACCATCACCAAGGCGCCTTCGGCCGAGTTGCGCCCCGGCCAGACCGACCAGGACAGCCTGCCGCCCTACGATCTGCTGGACGAAATCCTGGAATTGCACGTAGAACAGTGCCGGAGTGCCGAGGAGATCATCGCGGAAGACTATGATGAGCCGACGGTCCGCCGGGTGCTTCGCCTGGTGCGCATCGCGGAGTTCAAGAGGAAGCAGGCTGCGCCAGTGTTGAAGGTCACGTCGCGCGCGTTTGGCACCGGTTGGCGGATGCCGATCGTGCGCCAGGAGTAAGCAGGCTGAGAAGCTATCCGGCGGCGCGCTCTTGAGTCATGGTGTCGCTGGTTTCGACGGCCTGTTGGAGCAACCAATCCAGCGAGGGCAGGGGGCGCACGACCATGAAAATCTGGTAGGCGAACAGCGATCGGGAAATCCGGATCAGGGCGCTATTGATTCGCACCAGGAACCTGGCCAGAACGGTATTGCCGAGAGCCAGGGGGATGGGCGCGGGTACGCCGCGGATTTCCTCGATACGGTAACCGGATTGTTCAAAAAGGTTGCGGAGCGTTGCGAAGGTGAACAATCGCGTATGGGTGAGGTCCAGAATCCCGCGCGACCCGTAATTGAAAAAACCCAGCAGCAACATCAGGCGCGTCACCAGGAACGCCACATTCCCCGTGCTGACTATCACCCGGGTGTCTTCGTTTTGCCGCCGCGACGCGCGCAAGGCATCGGTGAACGCCTCGGGGGAACGCAGGTGTTCGATGACATCGAGCAGCAGGATGTACTGGAACGCTCCAGCGTCCAGGGGAAACCCGCTGGTGTCCAGATCGGCATGGAGGAATTCCTTGAGACCGCTTCCGGCAGGGGGAGGGAATTGGTCGATGCCTGTAACCTCGCAGTTCCTCTCCTTCAGGGCGCGCGCCATGTACCCGGAGGCGCACCCGACATCGACTACCTTCGATCCGGGCTTGACGCGCTCCAGGGCGAGCGTGTGAGGGCTTTCGTAGCCCCACTTGGATTGGTAGAGGTGGTTCATTCCTCCGCCGGACACATCAAAGTTCCGCTGGTAGAAGATGCCGAGGTCCTGGGCCTTCGATAAGAGCGTGCTTTTCACCACGTCCCAGGCGTATTTCATGCCGTTGACGTGGCAGATCTCGTCGCCGTAATACGTGGGAATCGGCAATTCTTTGATGCGCATCCGGGCACGCAACAGTTGGATGATGATCTCCGTGTCGAAGTGGAAATCGTTGGTATTGCTGCCGAAGGGCAGTTTCTTCAGAGCTTCGACCGAGTAGAGACGGTATCCGGAGTGGAATTCGGAAAGGTGGCTCTTGAGGAGGCTGTTCTGTATGGTGGTGAGGATCTTATTCCCCACGTACTTATATAGGGGCATGCCGCCGCGGAGCGCATCGCCTCGCTCCGTCATGCGGGAGCCGAACACGGCGTCCGCCTCTCCGTTGAGCAGCGGTTGGAGCAGGTCGGGAAGCCGCTCCGGCGCGTACTGGCCATCGCCGTGAACAAGGGCCACGATATCGAATCCTTTTTCGATGGCGTAGTGAAAGCCGATTTTCTGGTTTCCGCCGTAGCCCTGGTTGACCGGGTTGAAGAGGACCGTCGTGGGAAACCGGCTATCGCCCAGAGCGCGAGCCTTATGGAAGGTCTGGTCCTTCGAGGAATCGTCGATGATCAGGATCTCGGTATGGTATTGGGAGAGCGATTCCGGGATGCGTTGGACGACACTTTGAATGGTGCGCTCCGCATTGTATGCCACGACGAATATGAGGACTCTGGGGGCCATCCGTTCCTTTCCAACGAAGTGTACGTTCTCAGTTTAGCCAACTCCAGCCGGTGCACGCTGGAACACCGGCTTTTCGCGGAACTCCTTTGTAATGTTTTTGTCGCTACCTTGCGATAGCGCTTCGGCCGTGCCGAATCCTGCTAGGTTAGAGGAGAAAGGTATCGAATTATCCGTTTTCTTTACCATGATTCAAACGCATCCCAAAGGAACTCAGGCCCGGATCCTGCTCTCCTCCGTCTTCGGCCCGTACGCGCAGGATGATGCCTACGGCAGCCGCGCCATCAACCCGATGGAGTTGTACCACAACCAGGTAACGCGCGGCCAGGGGTCGTTCTCCCTGCGGAGTTTCCACCGGTCGTGGGGCATCCTGATGATCCAGGGGAATATCTCCGCGCCCTGCGCCGTCCTGGACTACCCCACGCGCGAGTCCTTTGCCAGCGAACTCACTGCCCACCACTACGACATCGTGGGCATCTCGTCGATCATCGTGAATGTCCACAAAGCCAGCGAGATGTGCCGCATGGTGCGCGAACTCTCGCCGGGCACGACGGTGATCGTAGGCGGTCATATCGCCGCCATCCCCGGGGTGGAGCAAATGCTGGATGCCGACCACATTGTGAAAGGCGACGGCATCGCCTGGATGCGCCAATACCTCGGCGAAGACGTGGACGCCCCCATCCACCATCCCGATTTCTCCTCCGCCTTCGACCTCCGCGTGCTGGGTGTCAAAATCCCGGCCGCCGCCGACACCACCTCCGCCACCATCATTTCTTCGGTGGGCTGCCCCATGGGGTGCAATTTCTGCACCACCAGCGCCTTCTTCGGCGGCAAGGGGAAAATCCTCAACTTCTACGAGACCGGCGAGCAGCTATTCCGCCTCATGGAGCATGCGGAAAGGACGCGTAACAAGCGTTCTTTCTTCATCATGGATGAGAATTTTCTGCTTCAGAAGCGCCGTGTCATGGAACTGCTGGCGCTCATGAAAGCCGCTGGCAAAAGCTGGACGTTCAACATCTTTTCCTCGGCCAACGCCATCGCCAAGTACACCTACGAGGAGCTGGCCGAGATCGGCATCGCCACCATCTGGCTGGGCCTGGAATCCCCCCACTCGAATTATTCCAAGCTGGATGGCGCCGATACCCTGAAACTGACTCGCGAACTGCGCGAGCACGGCATCGTGCTGCTGGGCTCTACCATCATCGGACTGGAGCACCACACGCCGGAGAATATCGACGCGGAGATCGAGCACGCCATCGCGCACGAGACCGATCTGCACCAGTTCATGCTCTACACCCCGGTCCCCGGCACGCCGCTGTATTCCGAGATGGCCGGGCAGGGGCGCCTGCTGGATGTGGATCTGGCCGACATCCACGGCCAGCACGCCTTCAACTTCCAACACGCCGCCATCTCCCGCGAGCAATCCACCAGTCTGCTGAATGGGGCATTCCAGCGCGATTTCGAACGCAACGGGCCCAGCCTGTTCCGCATCTGCCGGACCACCTTCACCGGCTACCTGCGCTACAAAAACCACCCGGACCCCCGCATCCGCGTGCGCTGGCAGCGCGAGTGCCGCACCCTGCGCCACGCCTGGGTAGGCTTCCTCTGGGCCATGGAGCACCGTCTCACCACGTCGAACCCCGCGGTGGCGGCGAAAATTCGCGCCCTGCGCAAGGAGATGGAGAAGGAATTCGGCCTCATCGCCGTGGTCGCGGGCAAGCTGCTCGGCCCCATCCTGTGGTGGACCAGCCGCCGCGAAGACCAGCGTCTGGCCGCCGGTCAGACCTACGAACCGGCCCCCATCCTGGACCGCCGCAACTGGGTCGCCGAACCGGGTCCGAGCGCCACCGCACCGGAGGTCTACCGGCCTCGCCGCCTGGCGCCCGAGCTGATTTCCCTGGAAACGGGCGACAGTTCCAGCGGCGATTAGTAGGACAGGCCTCCTGGCCTGTCCTTCGCAGGCGAAACCGCCTGCGCCACCAAGTCCTGCCGCCGGCCTACATTGGTGGGACAGGCCGGGNNGGCCGGGAGGCCTGTCCTACCCTGCTTCAAATGGCCCACTGCGTGCAGGTTCTTACTCCGACTACTCAGGAGGGCCCCATGGCTGCCAAAGGCCAAGTTGCAATCACCGTCGAGCGCTGTAAAGGGTGCGGATTCTGTGTGGAATTCTGCCCGACCCATGTCCTCGCACTCTCTTCCGCTTTCAATTCAAAGGGTTATCATCCGCCCCATGTCGTCGCCGGCGAGAAGTGCTCGGGCTGCGACCTTTGCGGAATGTACTGTCCCGATTTCGCTATCTTCGGAGCTCGCAATGCACGCTGACCCCAAAGGTGTTCTTACAGGTGTCCATTTTCTCGACGGAGACCACGCTTGTTGTGAGGGAACCCTCGCAGCCGGTGCGCGATTTGCCGCAGGCTATCCCATTACTCCCTCCACTGAAGTGGTCGAACGCTTCGCCTGGAGAATTCCAACGGTCGGCGGCATCTTCATTCAAATGGAAGACGAACTGGCTGCTTCCATTGCCATCCAAGGCGCGGTTTGGGGCGGCGCCAAAGCCTTTACTGTCACCAGCGGCCCAGGCTTCTCCCTCATGATGGAGCACATCGGCTACGCCGCCATCACCGAAACTCCCTGCGTCTTCGTCAACGTGCAGCGCGGCGGACCTTCTACCGGGCTGCCCACCTTGCCCGCGCAGGCCGACATGATGCAGGCCAGGTGGGGATCGCACGGCGATTACAGTATCATCGCGCTCTGCCCCAACTCGCCGCAGGAATGCTTCGACCTCACTGTTACCGGCTTCAACCTGGCCGAAGAGTTCCGCGTCCCGGTGATGATGATGCTGGATGAGTGCGTCGGGCACATGACCGAGAAGGTGATCATCCCGGAGAGCGATCAGATTGCGATCACGCCGCGCCGCTTCACTCACCAGACGCCGGAAGAGTTCCGCCTCTTCAAGCCCAGGGAAGACCTGGTGCCCGACATGGTGAAAGCCGGCGATGGATACCGCTTCCACGTCACCGGACTCACCCACGACGAACGCGGCTACCCCAGCATGAACGTGGAGACACAGGACAAACTGGTGCGCCGCATGCAGGACAAGCTGAAGCCGTTTGCTAACGGCCGCGCCCTGTTCGAAGCCGTGAACCTGGATGACGCCGAGGTGGTGGTGGTCTCCTACGGCATCACGTCGCGGGTGGCGCAACGCGCTACTCAACTAGCGCGCGCGCAGGGTGTTCGCGCCGGCATATTCCGCATCATCTCGGCCTGGCCGTTCCCGGAGCAGCACATCCGCGACCTCGCCGGCAGGGTCAAGGCCTTCGTCGTCCCAGAGCTGAACCTGGGCCAGATGGTCCACGAAGTAGAGCGCCACGCGGCGGGCCGCGCCAAGGTCATTTCGGTGACCCACGCCGGCGGCACCGTTCACAAGCCCGAAGTCATTGTAAAAGCCATTCTGGAGGCCGCCCGATGAGCGAAGCCATTCTCGATATCCCCTTGGACATGACCAACCCGGTGGAGCCCTTCCTCCGCATGGACCGCATGCCGCACATCTGGTGTCCGGCGTGCGGCATCGGCACCACGGTGAACTGCTTCGCCCGGGCGCTGGAAAGCTCGAAGCTCAATTTGAACAAGGTGGCGATCGTCTCCGGCATCGGCTGCACCGGCCGTGTCGCCGGGTATGCCAACCTGGACAGCTTCCACACCACCCACGGGCGCGCCATCCCCTTCGCCACCGGCCTTAAGCTCTCCAACCCGGAGTTGCAGGTGGTGGTCTATTCCGGCGACGGCGACCTGTTCGCCATCGGCGGCAACCACTTCATTCACGCCGCGCGCCGCAATATGGACATCAAGGTGATCTGCGTCAACAACCTCACCTATGCCATGACCGGCGGCCAGACCGGGCCGGCCACGCCCACCGAGGTCATTTCCGCGACTTCGCCCTACGGTGTTTTCGAGCCCTCCTTCAATCTGGTACAGATGGCCGAAGCCGCCGGCGCCAGTTACGTGGCCCGCTGGACCACCTACCACGTCAAGCAACTGGCCCGTGCCATGGAAGAAGTGCTGCACAAGAAAGGCTTCTGCTTCATCGAAGTGCTTTCGCCCTGCCCCACGCTCTACCAGCGGCGCAACAAGATGGGTGACGGCCTCGACGCCATGAAGTTCTACAAGCAGGTCAGCAAGGTGCGCAACGGCGCGCCCACCAGCGAATGCGCGCTCACCAGGGCGGGCGAAATCGTAGTCGGCAAGTTCGTCGATCGCGACCGCCCCGATTACCTGGAACTGCTCACGCACCAGATGCACGAAACGTTGGGCGACCGCTATGCCACCCCGGAGGTAACCACATGCAGCGAGGGCTAGGAAATCCAGGAATGACCAAACTCGGACTCACGGAAATCCGCGTCGCCGGCTTCGGCGGCCAGGGCGTAATTCTCGCCGCCATCGTCATCGGCAAGGCCGCCGCTATCTTCGAGGGCGCCTACGCTACCATGACCCAGAGCTTCGGCCCGGAGGCCCGCGGCGGTTCTTCGGCGGCCCAGGTGATTCTCTCCGGCGAGCCCATCCTTTACCCTTACGTCACCCAACCGGACATCCTGGTGGTGATGAGCCAGGAAGCTTATAAGGTCTTCAAGCCGCAACTGAAGCCCGGCGGCATCCTGATTGTGGAGCAGGATCTGGTGCGCATCGATCATCCCCCGCAGGGCGTCCGGTTCTACGGCGTTCCCGCCACCCGCCTCGCCGAGGAACTCGGCCGCAAGGTGGTCCTGAACATCGTGATGGTAGGGTTCTTTGCCGCCGTGACCCACATCCTGGACCCGGACAGCCTGCGTCAGGCCGTGGCGGATTCGGTCCCGCCCGCCATGCAGAAGCTCAATTTGCAGGCTTTTGACAAAGGCTTCGAATATGGCGCCGAACTGGTTCACCGCATGGCGGAAAACGGCGACGCCCTGCCGATGCTCCTGGAAACCGAATCGTAGGTGGCATAAGGCTCCGCCTTGTGCANNCTTGTGCATCCGAGCGCAGCTCCGACTCCCGGCCTGTCCCCGGAATAGCGTTATACTACCCGTTGAACCCCAAGCACGAGGTAATTTCCATGAGCGCGGTCGAAGCCACTGCTGCGAAAATCAACAATGTGGCGCCGGCGGACGGTATGCCCGAGGCCGAACTGGTCCACAAGTGTCTCCATTACATGCTGCTGATGCGCGAAATCGAAGATCGCATCGAGCACAAGCTGTATCGCCAAGGCAAAGTAGTCGGCGGCGTCTACGTAGGGCGCGGGCAGGAGGCCATTCCGGTGGGCAGCGCGCTGGCGGCCCAGGCGGATGATGTGCTCTTTCCCTCGCACCGCGACATGGCCGTGCTCTTCGTTCGCGGCATCCCGGCGCGGCGCGTGATGGCCCAGTACATGGGGCGGGTGGGCGGTCTGACGCGCGGCCGCGACGGCAACATGCACATGGGCGACATGAGCGCCGGAGTGGTGTCCCTGATCAGCGCGCTGGCGGCCACGGTGCCGGTGGCGGCGGGTGTCGCGCTGGCCATGCGCTACAAGGGCATCAACGGGGTGGCTTTCAGCTATTTTGGCGACGGGTCCACCAGCCGGGGCGACTGGCACGAAGGCGTCAACTTCGCCAGCGTACAGAAGCTGCCCGTGGTATTTATCTGCAACAACAATCAGTATGCTTATTCCACGCCCCTGAACCTGCAAATGGCCTGCACCAACGTGGCCGATCGCGGCCCGGCGTACAACATGCCGGCCGAAATCGTGGATGGCAACGACGTACTGGCGATGCACGAGGCCACGGTTCGCGCGGCGGCCCACGCGCGCTCCGGCAACGGGCCCTACCTGCTGGAATGCAAGACTTTCCGCATGACCGGCCACTCGGCGCACGACATGGCGCACTACGTCCCCAAAGGTTTATTCGAAGAGTGGGGCAAACTGGACCCCATCGTCCGCCTGGAAAAGCGCATGCTGGACGAGTCCTGGGCTACGCAGGGCGAGATCGATGAAGCGCATGCGGCCATCGTGCGCGAGGTGGACGACGCGGTGGCATGGGCCGAGCAGAGCCCCTACCCCGACGCCGCGACCCTGCTCGACGACGTGTACGAGAGCCTCTAACCATGTCCACCACTTACCTGGAAGCAATTCGTGAAGGTCTCTGGGAGGAGATGGAGCGCGACCCCAACGTGTTCTGCATCGGCGAAGATATCGGCGAGTATGGCGGCGCCTTCAAGGTCACGGCGGGCCTCCTGGAGCGCTTCGGCGCCCGCCGGGTGGTGGACACGCCGATCTCCGAAGCGGCCATCGTGGGCGCGTCCATCGGCGCCGGGCTGATGGGATTGCGGCCCGTCGCCGAGATGCAGTTCGCAGATTTCATTTCCTGCGGCTTCGACCAGATCGTCAATTTCGCCGCCAAGTGCCGCTACCGCTGGAATGCCGGCGTGCCGATTGTGATTCGCTCCCCCTCCGGCGGCGGCATCCACGGCGGCCCTTTCCATTCGCAGAATCCCGAAATGTGGTTCGTGCGCATCCCCGGCCTGAAGGTGGTTTGTCCGGCCACCGCCTACGATGCCAAAGGGCTGATCAAATCCGCCATCCGCGATAACGACCCGGTGCTCTTCTTCGAGCACAAGGGTCTCTACCGCAAGATCAAAGAGGACCTGCCAACCGAGGAGTACACCGTGCCCATCGGCAAGGCCAAGGTGGTGCGCGAAGGGCGCGATCTCAGCATCATCACCTACGGCGCCATGGTATGGACGGCGCTGGAAGCCGCGGACACGCTGGCCGCGGAAGGCTGTAGCGCCGAAGTGGTGGACCTGCGCACGCTGCTGCCGCTGGATCGCGAGACGGTTTGCGCCAGCGTGAAGAAGACTTCCAAGGCGCTGCTGCTGCACGAAGACACGCGCACGGGAGGGATGGCCGGCGAACTGGCGGCCACGCTGACGGAGGCGGTCTTCGAATACCTGGACGGCCCGATTGTCCGCGTGACGGCGCCGGACACGCCGGTGCCTTATAGCCCGCCGCTCGAAGAGGCATTCCTGCCCAACATGGAGAAAGTGTTGGAGAAGGCGCGGTGGTTGTGGCGGTATTGAGGCGCAAGCCTGTTTCCGATAAGTCCTAGGGCTG
>PLDO01000585.1 GCA_003136215.1 Bryobacterales bacterium | reverse complement strand
GTACTTATCATGGATGTCCTACCGCTACTTGGATTCGTCCAGCACTTCGATGGCGTTCACGCAGGCGTAGTTGCGAATCGGCACCAGGGCCAGATTGAGTTTTCCCTGTGCGTCCGGCTCCAGGCCGTGCACAGTCCAGGTGACGCCGCGGCCGCCGCCATGCGCCTCTTTGAAGATATCGAAGCCGCGGCGCAGGGCGACGCCGTTGCACAGAATATCGAAGACCCGGCTGCCCACACCGCCGCCGGCGGGCGCATCCGGACCGAACCAGGCCTCGGCGAAGTAGAACGTGGCCGCGTATCGGCCGGGCGGAACGGGGATGGCGTACCGGAGGTTTCCGAAGCGCTCGCCGCGAAAGATCTCCGGGTCTGCCGCGCCTTCCAGGGGCGCGGTGCGTGTAATCAGTTGTCCGCCGCGCGCATAGCGGTCGGGTTCCCAAGCCCTCCCCTGCTTGTCGACGTAAACGCGGTCCAGCGAGAGCATGCGAATGGGGCGAAGCCTGCCTGGAGTGCCGGGTACGATCTCGATGGCGTTGAGCAGCGGCGGATTGCTAAAGGGCTCGAACCTGAGGTGAAGTTTGCCGTCGGCGGCCGGAGAAATGTCTTTAAAGGCTCTGACGTCGGCGGTGCTCGGCCCGGCTTCGGCGATCACGTCGAATTCGGGGAGCATGTCTTTGCCGTTGATCCACACGTTGAAGACGCGGCTGGATTCGCCGCCGCCGGCCACGTTATTTTCGCCATACAGCGTTTCGGCGAAGTGCAAGCGGAGTTCGTAAACGCCGGCGGGGAGCGGGATGTCGTAGGCGAAAGACCCTTCGCGCCGGCTCTGGTAGATGCGGGGCTCGCGGGTGCCGAATATGGGATGGTCGTGGGATTCAAATACGCTGCCGCCCTGAAAATACCGATCGGTCTGCCAGATTCGCCCCAGGCGGTCGGCGTAATCGCCGTTCTGGTGACCCGCCAGAATCCGCACCTCGGGCGGACTGGCAACCGCGGCCACACCGGGCGGCGCGCCGGCGTCGATGGCGCCAGCTTTTCTTGCCGGGCGCCACAACTCGACTGCCGCCGCGCCACCGATCAGGACCAGCACGGTGACGACAGCCCCGATGCGTTTGCTAGACGCCCCGCCAAACGCACCGACCGGGTTCGCCAGGTCGGCTGGAATCGCCAGCGTCGCCGGGATCGGAACCAAAGTCATCGCCGGCGGCTCGGACTCCGCAGGGTCGGGAGCGGGCGCAGGTGCGGCGGATTCGGAGGCGAGTTCGCCTTGAGCGACCAGCGTTTCCGCGCTCAGGCTCGCCAGCGGGCTTCCGGACGGCAGAAACCGCGGTGCGTACTGGCCGGGTGGAATGTCGATGCGGATGACGTGATCCGCGCCATCAGCCTCATAATATTCGCGCAACCGTTTGCGGAGACGGTGCGCCTCCACCCGAACGATGGAATCGCGCTTCTGGTCAAATTGGGCCGGCCGGCCCAGCGCATCCACCGCGATGTTGTACTCCTTGATCTGCTCGGCGGCGCCTTCAAAATACTTGGCGCAAACGTAGGTGAGCACCTGTGCCAGGTTGGGGGCGCGATTGAATATGCCGGATGCGAGGATGGTATCGAGCTCATGCCGTTCCTGCCGATAGTCGACGGCCGCCTGCATTATGAGAACCCCCTGCGTGCCCGGATAGGTTGCAGTATACACACATTGGAAAGGGAGGTTCAAGTCCGTTAACATCCGCCGCCGGCGGTTAACAAGTGGACACACGTTGAGCGTTAACACGCTTGAAAAGCGGAGAGTTAGAGCCGTTTGCCCGCTAATCGATCAGGATCATCGTGCCGGCGCTGGCGGCGGTGGCGCCCTGCCTGGCGGTGGCGCGGACCTCGTAGCTGCCGGACGGAATGGACTCGGCAGGAATGGTCATCAGGTACGGAATTCTCCCCTGTGCGTCGGCGGCGGGCAGTTGCATGGGAACCTTGATGAGGCTCTTGCCCGCCTGCAGGAATTCGATTTCCACGGCGGGCGCGGCGGCAATCGAAGCGTCCTGGTATACGGTGAAAAACAGGCGGAGCACCGCGTTCGGTCCCTTCTTTACCGTCAGGTCCATGGTCGGCGTGATGCTGCCGCCCTGGAACTGGAACGGGTCGTTGGCGTCGAGCCCCTTAGCGTTGGGCGTGTAGGAGCGCATTGGGGTAAGCGAAGAAATGGCCACGCCCGGAGCTTTGGCGGGCACGGTGAGTTCCGAGTGCAGGGTTCCGATCTTGCCACCCTCGCGGTCCATCACAGCGCTCTCGAGGCTGTATTTGCCCGGAGCCAGCGTGACCGTCATCTTGTCGAGGAAGTTGCCCAGCTTCAGTTGGTCGGGAGTCACTTGAAACGCGCGGTCGCGGGCCAGTTTCTGAACCACTTCGCCCTTGGCGTCCTTCACCAGCGCGACCAGCGAGAAGTGGACGTCGAGCGTGGCATTGACCAGGCCGGCTTTGGGTTGCAATTCATGCAGCGGCACTTCGGCCAGAATGGCAACCGAGGTACCTTCGGCTCCGGGTTGCAGTAGGAGGGCGCCGACGCGAAACTTGACGTCTTCGGAAACCTTGGCGTCGGAGAGCACCTTCAGCAGGGGCACCTCGAAGGCCTCCATCCCGCCGGCGCGGGCTTCCGGCGGCAGGGCGAAGTACCCGTTGCGCGAGTGGATGACGAGGTCCTTGCGATTGGCGCTCACCGCGATCTTGCGAAAGCTGCCGTCGTAGTTCTGAATGGCGGGATTGAAGAAGACTTCGTAATAGCTGCTGATTTCTTCGTTGACGTGCCGCAGGGGGACGCGCAGATCGTTGCTGTCGCCAATCAGGAAGCCGCCGGTGGACTCCGCCAGGTCGCGAACCGGTTCCTGAACGTTGGCCCGGCCGGAGACTTCGGCATTGTCCGAGGCCATGACTTCGTCCTTGGTAACCGCGCCGGAGGTTTTGGTCATGGTGCTGGCGCTGGATTTGGCCGCGCCGCCCAACTGCTCGCGGGCCCCCGCGGTCTGCGAGGCGGTCATGACGCCGCGCGTATCCACCGAATAGAAGGTGATGTTGTCCCGGTTCGCAGCGCTCATCAGACTGCGAAAAGGCACGTCCAGTTCCGGCGGGAGGCGCATGCCCGTAGTGAAGTAGATCACCGATTTGCGGCCGGGAATGGTCCTCTGGCCATCCACCAGTGCGCGCAGCGCGGATATGGTAAGGCGCGACCCTTGCGCCGCCACGGCGGCATCCAGGCGCAGCATGGAGAGCATCACCTGGGCCAGCGTGGCCTGCAGAGCGTCGGAACCGTTGTTGACCACCTGGCTGGCGGTCTGGCTGGCCGCCGCCAGCAGGTTGCCGGGCTGGTCGGCGCCGTTCTGCCCCCCCAGATTGCGTCTCAATTCGGCCTGGATGGCATCGGACTCGGAGGCATACCCGGAGCTGGTGAGCCCTCCGGTGGCGCGTTCGATGGCCTTGGTGAGCGCCGCTTTGTCCCTGGTGAACTGCTGCAGGACGTAAAGCTGCGTATTAATGACGACCACCGCATAATACACGTTGGTCCCTTGATCGCCCTTGATGAGATCGATCGCCGCGGTGCGCGCCATCTTGCGCTGGTCGACTTCGGCCAGCGCCGCGAAGGCGAGGGTGACCACGCGTATCTGGCGCAGCGGGTCGAGGGCGCTCTTGACGCCGCTCGAGGTCAGCGCATCCGTGCCGCTTACCAGGCGGAAGGAAGTAATGGTTTGTTTGGCGCCGTTATCGAGGATGGATATGTCTTCGGGCTTGAGGTCGGTCACCGGCTTGCCCTTTTTGTCGCGGACGATGAGGTCGAGCAGAACTTCATCGACGTTAGTCTTGACGGTGGGAGCGGCAGCCTGCTGGGCAGGCGCCGGCCGCGGAGCCAGCACGGCAGCCAGCAGCATTACGAACGATAGAACACGATGTTTCATACAACCTTCCTTCACTACTGCCTATTTTCCAAGGCTTTCCAGACGTTTGAATTCCGCCAGTTCTCGCGCCGCGTCTTGTTTGCGGCCCAGGCGGGCGTAGGCGGAAGCCAAACTGAAGCGGGCTTCCGGGCTGGCGGGGGCCAGTTTGACCGCCGTTTCCAGTTCCGCCGCCGCGCCGGCTGGATTTTCTTTCGCCAGCAGAACCCGGCCGAGGGCGATGTGCGTGGAGAAATCGCCGGGGCTGGCTTTGGTGGCCCGCTCGCCGTACTCCAGCGCGCGATCGATTTCTTCCTTCTTGAGGTAGATGACCGTCAGGCCGACCAGGGCCGGAACATGGTCCGGGGCAAGTTCCACGGCCTTCTTGATCTCCTCCACGCCGCGGTCGGAATCCTGTATGTTCAGGAATGCGCCGTAGCGGAAGTGCACGTTCGCCTCTTGCGGATACTGCTCGAGCACCGCATCGAACTTCTGGATGGCTTCCTTGTAATCTAGCTCCATGGCCGCGGCCATGGCGTCGCCGAGCTTAAAGACCAGGTCGCGCCTATCTTCGGGAACCTCGGCAGCCAACCAGGGCTGCCGCAGCCCCGCGATACCCGCGGCCACGACGATTTCGGGCGATTTCCTGTGCATGCGGGTGAGTTCGGTAAGCACCGTGATGGCGCGCTCGAAGCTGCCGGATTTGGTGAGCACGAGCGCCAGATGCAGGCGCGCCGCGCGCGCCAGTTCCGGCGGCTCCTCGAACTTGAGCGTCTCCGCATGGCTCAGACTCACCAGTGCGGCATCCCAGCGGCGCAGCTTGTATTCGCATAGCCCGGACATGGTCCAGGCGGGCGCGCTGTCCGGTTTCAGGCCGGCCAGGCGGAGGAAGGCGGGAGCGCACTCGCCGTAGCGGTCGAGGTCGTAGGCGATATTGCCCAGACTCCACAGGCCTTCATCCCAGTCTGGTTTGAGCTTGAGAGCACGCTGATACAAGACGAGGGCCGCGTCCAGTTGCTTGGAATCGCGTGCCGCCTCGGCTTCCCGCGAAAGGGTCTGGAAAGAGGGCGGCGCGTTCTGTCCGCCAAGCGACATCGCGGAAAACAGGAAGGCCGTCAGGATACCTCGCATCTGGGTGTATGTTAACGCGCGGCAAAAGGAAAGGGCGGACGCCTCTCACGAGACGCCCGCCCGCTGAATTCAGCCGCGACCCTGGTGGGGCGCGGTGCGGCGCGATCAGAAGTAGAACTTAGCCGCAAGCTGGATGATGCGATGGCCCTGCTTCTCGGTTGTCGTGCCGAACAAAGGCGTGTTGACCTTGCCGGTACCTCCATCGAAGCCGAGACTCAGGTTGCTGCCGTTGAACGACCACAGCGGGTGATTCAGGAAGTTGGTCGCATTGAAGCGGATTTGCAGCTTCTTCGCCTCCTTGAACACGAAGTTCTTGAAGAGCCCCAGGTCGGAGTTGAAGAAAGCCGGTCCGTAAATCGCGGGCAGGACGCTCGGACCGTTCTGGCCGATGGCGGTCGGGATGGAGAAGCAGTTCGGGTTGATGAACTGGTTGGTTCCCAGGTTCGCCGCGGGATTGCAGGTCAGAACTGGATTCAGCTGAATATTGGGCGTCCCCAGGAGCGCCTGGTTGCTGACGTTAAATGTGGTGCCCGGGATCTTGTAGCTATTCAGAGTCATGCCGAAGTTCTGACCGCTGAGCCCGGTGAGGTTGGGGCCGCTCTCCAACTGCGTGATTCCGGAGAGTTGCCAGCCGTTGACGAAGCCGCCCAGAATCTTGTCCCTGGTGGGGTTGCCCAACTCAATGGAGTACGCGGCGTTGAAGATGTGCTTGCGGTTGGCCGCTTGAACGCCGTAGTCGTTGGCGAGGTTGAACTGGTCGAGCGCCGGGTTCACGATACCCATGGCTTTGCCATAGGCGTAGTTCATGTTGATGGTGTAGCGGCCCTTGGTGCGTACCCACGTCACTTGCAGGGCGTTGTAGCTGGCATAAGCATTATTGGTGGCCAGGAACAAATCGGAGAAGCCCTGCAGCGGACGGAAGTTGTTGGCCGTAAGACTATTGGGATCCACGCCGCCATTCTTGCTGGCCAGCATGGAACCGACCGGAACCAGGTTAATGTTGCTGCCGGCCCCGGTACTGTTTGGCAGACTCTTGCTCCGGTTACCCACATAGGCCGCCTCAAGCAAGCTGGACCAGGGCAATCGCTGCGAAACCGTGAAACTAAAGCTGTCGGTGTAGGGCTGCTTGTCATCCTTGCTGTCAACAGCCGCGGGAGAAAGGGCCTGCGTACTGAAGTTCAAGGTGTCGAGCTGATTCGCCATCAGCGGGATGCCATTCACGTTGGGGCCGATGGTGACGCTTTGCACACCAGCCGCCACGTCGAGACCGTTGGTGAACTGGCCGGAGTGATAGTAGTAGCGACCCCAGCCGCCGCGGAGA
>PLDO01000398.1 GCA_003136215.1 Bryobacterales bacterium | reverse complement strand
TTCCATCACCGCGGCCAGCCAGGGTGGGCGGTTGGCCAGCATCTCCACCTGCAGCGGCTCTTCAATGTCCAGGATGGAATCCGAGCGCACCCAGCACCCTTCCCGCACGCACATGTCCTGCACCTCGCGGTTCCCCACGCGGCTGATGTCCGGTTCCGTATTGACGGCCAGCGGCGTCTTCTTCCAGCTGTCCAGTTGCAGCCTGGTGAGGCCTGTCATCGTCCGCTCCGCCGTCAGATAGTCCGGAAAAGGACTCGGCAAATCGCTGGTGTGCGCCTCACCCCAGAATCCGTACATCATGAGATCGGCGAATTCCATCTGCGGATGGCCGTCAAACTCCCCGGCCAGCAGTTCATTGAGTTCCCGGAAGGCTCGCAGAAACTCCGGATGGTCGTAGCGCGGCTCGCGGTAAGCCACCGTGGCCCCGAGGTCGCGCGCCTTGCCGATCTCCACCAGGGGCACTTTTCCCAGCAGAAAATCGGGCATCGCCAGCCGCTTCGGCTGGAATACCGTATTGGACAGCATCACCCGGAACGCCACCCGCTTGCCCAGGGCTCTCGCCGCGTCGAACGTCAGCTTCCACACGGGGCTCAGATCCAGCTTGCCCGGCCGGGTTTGAACGTCCCGCCACTCGCACCGGATGTAAAGCACATCGACGAAAGGGAGAGACGCCATCTGCTCGACGTGGTTCTCCAGGGTCTGCTTACCGGCGCGGACGGCGAGCGAGGCTCCGCCCTCTTCCCAGGTGTAGCCGCACAGCCCCACGCCAAAATTACTCACCGGCTTCGACGATTGGGTGGTGGTGGCGATGGTCCGCCAACCGTCATCCTGCTCCACCGGGAAGGGCCCTTGGTTCAGGCGGTCCGCGACCTTCGGCCCCGGGCCGAAATCATAGCCCTGCCACAGGTGGTCCGGCACGTCGGCGCGTAGCAGGGGCCGGGCCGCCGACATGGCCGCGGCCGTGCCCAGCAGTCTTCGTCGGGTGACCATACTCGCTCCTCCTTTCCAGGAAGTGACAAAACAATACTAGCAAAATGTTTTGCTTTGGTGCTATTATATTTTCGACTTAATGCTTTAGCTTTCGTTTGACAAGTATCTGTGGGCAGAACTGCTTTAGATACCGGCGAACTCGGGTTTGGAAGAGAGGCAAAATCGCCCTTGTGTTTGCGTTTGCTTACTATGATTTCGATGTTCGCCGAGGTTGAGACCTGGAGACCTGGATTATGGGTTCCAAACTAGACGAACTGGGCCAGTCCGCTAGTTCCCCCACCGGCATCTGGCTGCGAGAACTTGCCGCCGCCGTGCCGGCGCTCGCCGGTCTGTTGGCTGCCTCCCCGGAGGAGCAGACCGCCCGCGGGTACATGCATACCTTGCACGAGATCTGCCAGCAGCCTCTCACCTGGCCGGAGACATCCGCTATTGCGGCAGCCCACCGGGACGTTCTCGCCCGCGCGGTGCGCGGCGCCCGAGGCGAGGCCCCGGCAGAAGCCATTGTCCTGACCGGTTCCGGCAGCTCGATGTATGCGGCCACTTGCCTGGCGTTGCCGTTACAGGAATCGCTGCAGGTTCCGGTGCTCTGCATATCCGGTGGGCAACTGCTTACCGACGGCTGGCGCGCGCTGCCGCTCGGGAAGCCCACGTTGGTGATTTCGTTTGCCCGCTCCGGGAACAGCCCGGAGAGTATTGCGGCGGTGGATCAACTGCTGGAGGACCATCCGGCCTGCCGCCACCTGGTGATCACCTGCAACGCCTCCGGCAAGCTGGTCACCAGCCACGCCGGCAATCCGAGGGTCTCCAGTCTGACTCTGGCCGACCGCACCTGCGACCGCAGCCTGGTGATGACCAGTAGCTTCACCAACATGGTCCTGGCCGGCCTGTCCCTCGCCTTCCTGGACCGGTGGGCGCAGTACCGCGGAATGGTGGCGATGCTGGCCTCCGCCGCCCGCCGCCTCCTCCTTTCGCATACGGGATGCCTGGCCGAAGTGGCCCGCGGCAACTTCAATTCCGCGGTGTTCCTGGGCAGCGGGCCCAATTTCGGCGCCGCCATGGAATCCGCTCTGAAACTGGTCGAGATCAGCGGCGGACGGGTGCGGACGTTCGCCGAGACCTACCTCGGGTTGCGTCACGGTCCCCTGGCAGCCGTCCACGACGATACCCTGGTGGTGTGCTTCCTTTCCTCGGATCCACTGGTGCGGGCATACGAGCAGGATTTGATCCAGGAACTGAACCGCAAACAACTGGGCTTCGCCAAGGCGATCGTGGGCGAGGGCATTCCGCCCGAGCTTCTGAATGAGGGAGATCTCGCCGTGGAATGCCCCGGGTTGGCCGCTGCCGGAGACGATGCCGCGCCCGTCCTGCACGCCATTGCCGGCCAGTTGATCGGCCTGTTCCGGAGTTTGAAGGAAGGCTTGCACCCCGATTCCCCTTCCGTCAATGGCGCCATCAACCGCGTCGTCGAAAGTTTTCAAATCCACCGCCCGTCTCCGCGAGACAGGGAATGAACCAGCCGGATTATGGAAAATCGTCTTATGTACCAAGAACCCTACCGCGTCATATTTATGCCGGGCACGCCGGCGGGAGGCGCCCGGTGAATCGCCGGACGTTGCTCACTCAAACCACTGCCGCGTTCTTGGGCGGCCAGGTGGCCCCTCGCGCGCCGGCCGCCGCCGCTGAACCAGCCGCTACGGAAGCCGCCGGCCTCGCGCTCAAGGATTTCCAGCCCAAGAGCATGCTGCACGTATCCGAAACGCGCGTGCCGCGAGCCAGGTTTCCGGTGATCGACATCCATACCCACCTCTGCTTTGCCGCCCGGCAAGAGCGCGGCGTCCCGCTAAGCGAAGAGCGTACCTACCTGGCGCCCACCTCGGAACTGCTCGAGGTGATGGACCACTCCAACATCCAACTCCTGGTGAACGTGACCGGTGGCATGGGCCGCGGCCTGCGGGACAGCGTGCAGCGCTATGACCGCACCCATCCGGGCCGCTTTGTCTCGTTTACGGAACCTTGGTGGTCGCGCGCCGAAGAGCCAGGTTACGCCCAGTTCCAGGCCGACGAACTGGCCCGGGCCAAACGGGATGGGGCACGCGGGTTGAAGGTGCTGAAGGTTCTCGGACTGTATTTGCGCGATCCCGCCGGAAGCCTGATTCCGGTGGACGACCGCCGTTTCGACCCCATGTGGGAAGCCTGCGCGGGGCTCAATCTGCCAGTGACCATCCACGTCTCCGACCCCGAAGCTTTTTACCTTCCGATAGACCGCTTCAACGAACGCTACGAAGAGCTGAACAACCACCCTGACTGGTCGTTTCATGGAAAGGGCTTCCCCAGCAATGCGGAAGTGCTGGCGGCCCGAAACCGGATGTTCGCGCGGCACCCCAAGACGCAGTTCATCGCCCTGCATGTCGGCAATGACGCCGAGAACCTGGCCTCCGTGTCGGAATGCCTGGACAAGTTCCCGAACATGCACGTCGACCTGGGAGCTCGCATCGGCGAACTGGGGCGCCAGCCGAGGACCGCGCGCCGGTTCTTCGATCGCTATCAGGACCGCATCCTGTTCGGCACCGACGCCACCCCTCACGGGATTGCATATCCGCAGCAGCTCTTCGGGAACGCGCTCTACGAAATCTACTACCGCTTTCTGGAAACCGAGGACGAGTATTTCGACTACGCGCCGGCGGCGGTTCCGCCGCAAGGGCGGTGGCGCATCTATGGCCTCGGCCTCCCCGACGGCATCCTGCGCAAGGTCTACCACGACAACGCCGCGCGTCTGCTGGGGCTGCCGGCGCTGTGATCGCGGCTGTTGCTGTGCAGGGACGACTGGTCAATGCGTGGTGGTACAGCCAGCGGCCGGGCGGTCGCTTGATCCTCTGATCCTCCGAAACGCGGTGGAAGCGGGCGGGCCTGCTTATCGCCCAGGGGTGTTACAAGCGGTTTGGTTTGCCATTTTGGTCGTCTCTTATGAAATTGGCGCACAGTAGGCTCTGGTTGGTCTTCGCCGCCGTTACCACCCTGTTCTGGGGGTGTGGGGTGCCCTGATCGAAGCTCCCGAAAAGGCCCGTTTCCCGGCCACCCTGGGTTACTCCGTGTGGGCACTGACCATGCTTCCTTGCGCCCTGGTGGCGCTGCGCATCGTCGGCTGGAAACTGGAAACGGACCGCCGCAGTGTGCTGAATGGCGGCGCCGTCGGCCTGCTCGGCGCCGGCGGCCAGATCGTTCTGTTTCAGGCGCTTCGCACGGCGCCTGCCTACGTTGTCTTTCCCATCGTCTCGCTCTATCCGGTGCTCACCGTCGCCCTCTCCGTCACGTTGCTCAAAGAGCGCGCTTCGCGCCGCGCCTGGGCAGGCATCGTCACGGCGTTGATCGCCCTCCCGCTGCTCTCCTACCAGCCGCCCGGCTCCGGCTCCGCGTCGGGGTATTGGTGGCTCCTCGGCCCGGTGGCGGTGCTGGTGGCGTGGGGTCTCCAGGCATACGTCATGAAATTCTCCAACGAGACGATGCGCGCCGAGAGCATTTTCTTTTATATGATGGCCACGGCCCTCTTACTGGTCCCGGTTGCAGTATTCATGACGGATATCTCCCGGCCCATCAACTGAGGCTGGCGCGGTCCCTGGCTGGCGGCTGCCATTCAGGTGCTGAACTCCATCGGCGCGCTGATGCTGGTCTACGCCATGCGGTACGGTAAGGCCATCATCGTCGTCCCCATGACGTCACTGGCGCCGGTGCTGACGATCATCCTGTCGCTGGCCATTTACCAGGTCACCCCGAATCCGGTGCTCGTCGCCGGCATGGTGCTGGCGTGCATCGCCATTTACCTGATGGCGGAATAACAGGAGAAGCGGCCTCCCAACAACTGAACGCATTCCGCGTTGGACGGTCCGAATTGGCTGGCTCCGATGGGAACGCCGGACAAGAGACTGCCAACCAGAGAGAACGGAGCTGCCTGGCGTGATCTCCCAGAAGGCCGTTATCTGAGGAGTGTGCCGACGTCCTGGCAGATCCGGGAATCGACTATTCGCTCATGTGGATTACCCCCGGGAAATCGACAACACTCGAATGAGCGTCGATCCGGCCAATTTGGCAGCCCTCACCGGTTGCGCACGCACGTATACCCTAGCTGCAGGTCCTTCTTTCCCGCGGCTGCGGCGCTCTCAGGGTCGAACATCGCCATGTCCCCGGAACTCCGCGGATCATCGAAGTGACCCGGATGCGCCTCAGGCGTCCCGAATACCCTATCCACCACAAAGTCGTCGCCGCACTGCCCATAAAGGACAAACCCGCCGGTCAGGTAATAGCTCGCGTAAGCCTGCCAGGGCCGCAACTCCTTGCCTGCACTGGTGAGACGAAAGACGATTGGGTGGTCGCCGGGTTCGTAGTTGACGTGCATATCTACGCGGTACGCCCGAATGGCTTTGTCCGGTCTTGCTTTGGAGTAATCCGGAAAGAGCGGCTGCCGCGAACACTCGCCCACTGACTCGATCCCTTGCACGTCCTGATACATTCCGAGCGAATAGTACCCGGTAGATGAGAGATCGATCGCGCCTCGCGATCTGACTCGACAGCCTCGAAGGACCTCTATAGGAGTCCCGGCTCCATCTCCTTGTATGAGTTGGATCGATGCCTCGCCGCACTGCGGTTCGTCAAGTTTCAGTTCGAACCACTTTCGGATATCGTCATGAAAGAGCAGCTGTCCTTCCAGCGTTCGAACCTGCGATGGCACGCTCGGTCCCGTCTCACTGGGTTTCGGACATGCTTGGTCGGACGCGAACACGGTCGAGGAGACCACAAGGGCCCATGCCAACCAATAACAGTGCATGTGCCGTGTATAGCACAAGAGCGGTGTCTCTGCCGAGGGTTCTCGAAGCCGCCGGCCAACGGGGAGCAGTGGCTCGTCAAGGTGTGACGGGCTTACCGGAACTTGGGCGACCTCGTCAACTTGCCGCCTAACGCCCGTCTCGCGGAAGTGAGCCAGACGTACATGCACCCCCTTGGAGACGTGGCGGCCTCAGGCTGACTTGTCCGCGCGAACACTCCCTACCCTTTGCAGGATCGCCACACCTATTCACTCAAACATTCAAGATCCCGTCCCCCTGTTTTCAACTAGTTACATATCTTCACCCCCGAGTACCCGAAATCTGCCCGCTATCCTCAAAGTAGGACAGGGCCTCCAGCCTCTCCCAACCGCCGCCACCCTATGGCCTGCCTGCCTCAAATTGACGCCGCCCGCGGCGCGCCCTTTCTCCAGAGCCTCGACAAGCTCCAACCATCGCCATGCTTCCAACCTACTAGCCTCNNCAAATTGGCTTCGTTCCGTCAATCTCCATCCAGCCCCGATGCTCACCTGCATCCCGGGCACCGCCGCCGGCAACTCCCGGAACAGGGGACGCTCTGTTCCCTTCGGCCCGGGCCACGCGCCGCGCTACACTGCCTAACAGTGCGAAGAATGTCTGTTGCGCCGGCGCTTGCCGCTATGCTGCTTCTCTCGCCAGGCTGCCGGCACGAACCGGCCCCTGCCAACCGCCTCATTGTCCTCGGAGTGGACGGCATGGATCCCGGGTTTCTGGAGCGCCATTGGGACGCCCTGCCGAATCTGGCCGCCCTGCGCCGGCAAGGGGACTTTCGCCGGCTGGGAACCACCATCCCGCCCCAGAGCCCGGTGGCCTGGTCCACCTTTATTACCGGCATGGACCCCGGAGGCCACGGGGTGTTCGACTTCGTGCACCGCGACCCTGTCACCATGCAGCCCTTCTCCTCGATGGCCGAAACCGAGGAGCCCGCCTACAACCTGAATATCGGTCCCTACCGCCTGCCGCTCGTTCCCGGACGCGTCCGTCTGCGCCGCCAGGGAACCGCCTTCTGGCAATTGCTGGACACAGCCGGCGTCCCTTCTACAATCATTCACATCCCCAATAACTTCCCGCCGCTAAAGAGCCATGGGCGTTCCCTGGCAGGCATGGGCACCCCCGATTTGCAGGGCGGCTTCGGCACCTTCACGTTCTATACCGACGACCCATTGGAGCTTTCCCACGATGTTGCCGGAGGACGCATCGTCAAGGTGAGCCCCACCAATGGCCACCTCGCGCTGCCCATCCCTGGTCCGCCCAACTCGCTGCGCCGGGACCGCGCGCCCACCTCCGCCGAACTGGCGGTGGACATCGACCCGCGCGAACCCGCCGCCCGCTTCCGCACCGGCGACGACCAGTTCATCCTGAACGAGCACGAGTGGTCTCCCTGGATCCGCGCGTCTTTCCCCTTCATCCCGGGCGTCAAGAGCGTCCGCGGTATGTTCCGGATTTACGCCCGCCAGTTTCACCCCGTCGTGCAGCTTTACGTTTCGCCGGTGAACCTCGACCCGGTCGCGCCCGCGCTCCCTCTGTCCACTCCGGATTCTTACAGCCGCGAAATGGCCGAGGCCATTGGCCCCTTCTACACTCAGGGCATCGCCGAAGACACCGCCGTCTACCGCGCCGGCTATTTCGACCTCCCGGAGTACCTGGCTCAAAGCCGTCTGGTGGCCGAAGAGCAGTTCGCCATGCTGCGGCAGGCCATGCGGGACTTCCATTCCGGTTTGCTGTTCTTCTATTTCTCCACGCTCGATCAGAACTCCCATATGCTGTGGGGCAAGCACGAAGATACCCTTCTCGAAAGTTACCGGCAGGTCGACCGTGCCATCGGTTGGGCGATGGCCCGCGCCGGCTCGGCCACCATTCTGGTCATGTCCGACCACGGCTTCGCCCGCTTCGACCGCGCCTTCCACGTCAATACCTGGCTGCGGAGTGAAGGCTTCCTGCAACTGGACGACCCCGCCGCGGTCGCGGCCGGTGAAGGTTTTGCGCACGTCGACTGGTCCAAGACTCAGGCATATGCGTTGGGTCTCAACGGGCTGTACGTGAATCTGCGCGGACGTGAGAAGAACGGCGTCGTTGCCGATGGAGCGCCCCGCGCCGAAGTGCTGAGCCGGATCTCCCAACGGCTGCTGGCACTGCGCGACCCCAAGGATGGCTCCGCCCCGGTGGAAGCGTTGTACGAGCCCCGCCGGGTGTTTCATGGGCACGCCCTGGCACTGGCTCCCGATCTGATCATCGGGTACTCCGCCGGTTTCCGGGGATCCTGGCAGACCGCTCTGGGTGCTGCGCCGGAGGGCATCCTGGAAGACAATCGCGACCTCTGGATCGGCGACCACTGCATCGATCCGCGCCTCGTTCCGGGTGCGCTGCTGGCCAACCGGCCGATTCGCCTCACTGACCCCAATCTTGCGGATCTTACCGTCACGATCCTCAAGGAATTCGGGGTTCCACCGAATTCGGAGATGCATGGCCGTCCGGTGTTTTGATCAACTTAGCGTTACTTTTTTGTGTTATTTGGTTTTCTCTTGCATTGCCTCACACAGTATTTGCTTCCGTTCGTTATCATTTTTATTGCGTTTCGCTGTTTTTCATGATAGCTTTCCTCCATAGGAACTTCAGTTCATGGTGATTGTGGGAGTCGACGGGCGCCGGCGCTGGAGCTCGGGTGAGTTCTTTCCCAACGGATCTCACTCCGCTCACCGTGCGCAGTTTCCGTGGTTCCAGCAAAGGGAGACTATGAGGATCAGACGGTTCTTGTTTGCAGCAGTATCGATCGCGCTCCTGTGCCTGGCTTCACCGGCCTTCGCGCAAGGCGAACGCGGTGCCATCACAGGTTTAATCACGGACGCCGCCGGCGCTGTGGTTCCCAATGTTGAGGTCGTAGCAACCCATCTGCAGACCAACTCCACCTTCCGGGCTTTCAGCACCTCGGTGGGGTCGTATCGCATTCCGTACTTACCGCCGGGGACCTACAGGGTTACCGCTGCCATGAAGGGTTTCAAAAACGCAGTGGCGGATTCGGTGATGGTCGCGGTTGCGGCAGTGGTAACGGCGGACATGAAACTGGAGGTGGGTTCCTCCACGGAGTCGGTCACGGTAAGCGCCGACGTAACGCGGTTGGAGTCCACCAGCTCAGAACTCGGCTACACCGTATCCAGCGAGGATTACCACGCCTGGCCGGTCTTGAGCGACGATGACGGTCAACGCCAGATCCAGGCTTTCGTCTTCAATAGCCTGCCCGGGACCTCCGGCGATTCCTATTCGGGCAGTATTAATGGCGGCCCCCAAATGTCGCACGAGGTCTACATCGAGGGCATTTCCATCGGGCGCGCCGACATTGCGGGCGATACCGACGAGTTCGAACCCAGCGTGGACGCCGTGAGCGAATTCCGTCTTCAGACCGGCGGCCTGAGCGCGGCCTATGGCGGCGGTTTGACCGCAGTTGCCAACTTCAACATCAAGTCCGGCACGAATAAACTGCACGGCACCGCCTATGACTACGNNCCTCAACGCCAATAGTTTCGATAACAACGCTTACGGCACAGATAGGGCTCCGTTCAAGCAAAACAGCTTCGGCGCCGCGGTCGGCGGCCCCTTGTGGGTGCCCAAGATCTACAACGGCAAGAACCGGAGTTTCTGGTTCTTCAGTTGGGAATCCGACCGCAAACGCAATGGCATGGCCAGCGGTTTCCGCTCCTTACCTACCGCCGGCGAAAAACAGGGCAATTTCTCCGACGTGCCCCTGCCCATCTACGATCCCCACACCACCGCCAACCTGGGGAACGGCGTCTATAGCCGCACCCCTTTCCCCGGCAACATAATTCCTTCAACCGAAATCAGCAAGGTCTCGGCCTCTATTCTCAAACTGGCGCCCATTCCGGACCCCACGCTGCCGGGTCTGATCCGCAATATCCTCGGGATCACCAACCAGCCGATCTTCAACCTCGACACTTTTAGCGGGAAATTCGACCAGACCATCACCGACAAACACAAATTGTCGTTCTACATCAGTTCCAACGAGCGCATGCGCTACAACGGCGCCGGCAAAGGCTATCTCCCCGTGCCCGGCAGCGCCTCGGGATCCTTCGCGTTGCAGGATATTCACGGCACTATGGTACGGGTTGGGTATGATGCCACCATCACGCCCAGGCTGATCAACCATCTTGGAGTGGGCTACAACCGCCTCAACAACTCCAACAGCTCGCTTTCGCTGGGACAGGACTGGCCCACCAAGATCGGTCTGACCGGCGTCGAGCCCACTACGTTCCCGCTGATCACCTGGGCCGGGACCACCGCTCAAGGCGGCTCCCTCACCCAACTGGGCCGCAGCAACGCCGGCGTTGAACCCAATGGCAGCACCATCGTTCAGAACGATACCACCTGGATTCACGGCGGCCACTCCATCAAGTGGGGCGCCGAGATCCGAAAGTACTTTTACAACCAGGATTACCGCGGCAACACTTCGGGGACTTTTGCTTTCGGTCCCGCGCAGACCGCCGACCCGTCAAGCATCGGCACCACGGGCTATTCCTTCGCAAGCTTCCTGTTGGGCGCCACGACCAAGAGCTCGCTGACCATTGACAAGGTCAATCCCCAAAGCCGCATCTGGACGCCCGCTTTCTATGTGGCCGACGATTGGAAGGTCTCGCGCCGCCTCACCCTGAATCTCGGCCTGCGCTGGGACATCGTCGGTGGCGTCTATGAAGTCAATAACTACTCCTCGGGTTTCGACCCCTCAACGCCTAATCCTGGTGCTTCGGGCTACCCTGGGGCGCTGGTTTTCCTGAGCGATCTGAAACGGAAATCGTTCCAGAATACCTTCTACGGCGAGCTTGGCCCGCGTCTCGGCTTTGCCTACTCGGTCAGCAACCGCGTGGTAATCCGCGGCGGCTACGGCCTGATGTATACCCCGCCTATCGCCAATACCTGGGGATTCGCCACCATCGACGGCTACTCCGGAAGCAACAACTTCTCTACGTCCAATCGCGATCCGAATTTCTACTGGGATAACGGCTATCCCGCCTACACTCACACGCTGCCGAACAAAGATCCTGCGCTGGACAACGGATCGGGGATCACCTACAACGCCCCGAATTCGGCCCGCCAGCCCTACGCGCAGAACTACACCATCGGCATACAGTATCTGATCAACAGCGATACCACGATCACTGCCAACTACGTCGGCAACCGGGGTTCGCGCTTGAGTTCGGGTAACTTCTCCAATATGAACCAGCTCAATCCGAAGTACCTGAGCCTGGGCGATACGCTGCTCGACGATATCAGCCAGCATCCTGAAATCAAGCTGCCCTACGCCGGCTTCAGCGGATCTGTCGCGCAGGCCCTGCTGCCCTATCCGCAATACGCGGGCGGCGGCGTGGGCTACCAGTTCCCCCACTTCGGAAGTTCCAATTACCACGCGCTGCAAGTCGTAACCTCGCGCCGCCTCTCCAAGGGGCTCGGGTTCCTCATCAGCTATGCGTTCCAAAAGGCGCTTACCAACACCGATAGCGCCCAATTCTACTACGGTGGAACTTCCCAGGACGTGTACAACCGGAAGCTCGAGAAATCGGTTGCTTCCTTCGACCATACTCAGCAATTGCGCCTCACCTGGATCGCCGAGATACCTTTCGGTAAAGGCCGGCACTTCCTGAACAAAGGCGGCGCTCTGAACCAGGTGGTGGGCGGCTGGACCATTACGGCCAATCAGACCTACCAATCCGGCAACCCCCTGAGCATCGGTACCAGCATCGATACCAGCGGGTATCTCTTCAACGGGACCATTCGCGCCGACCTGGTTGCCGGCCAACCGCTGACTGTGCCGTTATCCGGACGGCCCGATGTGGCCAGCGGTACCGGCATACAGTACATCAACCCCAAAGCGTTCGCGAATCCCCCAACGACACCGGATGGCGTGGTGGCGCATATAGGCACTTCGCCGCGCTACTTCGGCAACCTCCGGGGGCCGTATCAGCCATCGGAGAACTTCGGCATCTTCAAACGCTTCCCATTCGGGGAGGGCAAGTTCGTCGAGATCCGATCCGACATGTTTAACGTCTTCAACCGGAGCGGTCTCGGTGATCCTGTAACTACAGTGGGAGATCCGAAGTTCGGCCAGATCATCGATGTCGCCAGTGGGCCGCGCGAGATTCAAGTGGCCCTGCGCATAACCTTCTAACCCCGCTGTGATATCCGTTGGGCGGAATGGGTCTTCCTCCGGGACCCATTCCGCTTTTTTTGTTCCCATGTATCCTGAATCCATGCGGCTCTCCTTCCCAGGTTCCCCGAAAACGCTGTGCTTGTGCCTGTGCGTCCTGGTTGCGGGCGTCGCCTGCCGCCGCTCCGCCGAACCAGCACCCGGGCCGCCGCGCCCCCTCAATGTCGTCCTCATCACCATCGATACCCTTCGTCCCGACCACCTGCATTGCTATGGCGACGCCGCCATCGAAACTCCCACGCTCGATGGCATCGCCAAAAGCGGCGTTCTGTTCGAGAACGGCGTGACCCAGACTCCATTAACTCCTCCGTCGCATGCCAGCATCTTCACCGGGCTCAATCCGCCCAGCCACAAGGTGCGCGATACCGGAGGCTTCGTCCTGTCTCCGTCCACCCCGACCCTGGCCAGCCTTCTCCAACAGCAAGGTTGGGACACCGCCGCCTTCATCAGCTCCTCGGTACTGAAAAAGCGCTTTGGATTCGATCATGGTTTCGCGGTTTACGACGACCAGATGCCTCACCCCGGCCAGGGCCACGAATTCCTGGAGGACGCCGAACGCCGCGCCGGCGACACGGTGGACCACGCCGTCGCGTGGCTGGAAAAGCGGACCGACAAGCCCTTCTTCCTGTGGGTGCATGTCTACGACCCGCACACTCCTTACGATCCGCCTTCCCCGTTCCGCGAGCAGTATAAGGACCGCCCATACGACGGCGAGATCGCCTACGCCGATCGCGAACTCGGGCGCCTCATGGAAAGCCTCAAGCGCAAGTCCGCGCCCGAAAAGACGCTTGTCGCCGTGCTCTCCGACCACGGCGAGAGTCTGGGCGAACACGGCGAATATTCCCATGGCGTCTTCCTCTACGATTCCACGCTGCGCATTGCGTTCCTGCTCTCCGGTCCGGGAGTTCCCGCCGGCATGCGGGTGACGCCGCAAGCCCGGACCATCGATCTTCTGCCCACCATCCTGGCTTTGATGGGCAGCCCGGCCCCGGCCGGCATCGAAGGCGTCAGCCTGGTCCCTTTCTTCAGCGGCAAGGACGCCGATACGGCCATCTCCTACGCCGAAACACTGTATCCGAAAATCAACATGGGGTGGGCCGAGCTTCGCGGCATCCGCACCAATCAGTGGAAGTACATTCGGGCGCCGAGACCGGAGCTTTACGATCTCACCCGGGATCCGGGAGAAACCAACAACGTGCTGGCCGGGCACTCCCCGGAGGTGCGCAAGCTGGAAGCGCAACTTGTCGCGGCCAGCCGTTCCACCGGTCCCGAGAAGGTCGAAACAACCCCGATGGATGAGAAGACGCTGGCTCAGTTGAAGACCCTGGGCTACACATCCGGCTTCTCCCCGCGCTCCTTCAGCCTGAACGGCCAGGGGGTCGATCCCAAAGACCGCGTGGCCGTTCTGAAATTGATGGACGACGCCGAACAGCCGCGTTCCGGACTTTCCGCGCAGCGACGTATCGAAGCCCTGCAACAGGCAGTCCGCCTGGATCCCGCCAATCCGCTGCTTTACTACTCCCTCGGCGCCAAATTGGAAATGGCGGGCCGCTACGATGACGCCATGAAGCTCTACCGGGCGGCCGCTGAAAAGGGTATCCAGAACGGCCGGCTGCGCTCCCGCATGGGAGATCTGTTGGTGCGTTCCGGCAAAAAAGCCGAAGCTGTCGTCGAATACGAGAAGGCCGCCGTGCTCGACCCCGCCGACGTGGCGAGTCAGGCCAACCTGGCCACCGCCTACCTGGAACTGGGGCGGCTGGGGGATGCGGAGCGCGTCTACAAAGCCATCCTCGCCATCGATCCGGCGAGCAGTGCCGCGCAGAACGGGCTCGGCGTGCTGGCCATCCAACGGCAGGACGGAACGGCCGCCCGCGGTTACTTCGAGAAGGCCGTGGAACTCGACCCGGACCTGGTGGAGGCACAGTTGAATCTCGGCCTGCTGTACCAGATGGCGGGAGACCGCGTTCGCGCCCGCGCCTGCTTCGAACAGTTTCTGGCCAAAGCCTCGCCGCGGCAATATGCCGCGGTGATCCCCAAGGTGCGCGCCGCGCTCGCCGAGTTGCAATAATCAGGGCGTCGAAGAAAAGCGACAACAAACGAAATTGTGTTTGCTTTCACTTTGGTCGATAATACAAGGCAGTTCCAACAGGTCTTATGAATCGAAGAACCCTTGCGGCTTTGGCAGTGGTGGCTGTCGCTCTCGGGGCGAGCAAGCCCGGACCCGCTCCGCGCAGCGACCCCTGGACGATTGTCGGCCCCGGCGGGGGCGGCACCATGATCGCACCCACCATCAGTCCCCACGATCCCAACATCGTGCTGGAGCACTGCGACATGACCGGCGCCTACATCACACTGGATGGCGCCCGGTCCTGGCGCATGTTCAACCTGCGCGGGGTAGTCGACACGTTCGCGTTCGATCCGAGGGACTCCAAGGTGATCTATGCCGGCAACCAGGCGCTGTGGCGCAGTGCAGACACCGGACGCACCTGGAGCATGGTCTTCCCGGATCCGAAAAAGAACACCGTCGAGCACCAGAACGGCGATCACGCGGAATTCTCGCTAACCACCGGCGACACCGCTTTTCCGGCGGGCCACGTCATTTCAGGTATCGCGGCGGAAGCGGCTGACAGCGCGCGCCTCTGGGTTGCATTTGGAAAGCCTGGTGCCGCGGGTTCCCAGCTCTATTTCTCCCCGGATCGCGGTGCGTCCTGGTCGCGGCAGCGGGAATTCCCCGGCGAAGGCATTTTGGCTCTCCAAAGCCAGGCTGACGGCTTGCTGGTGGTCGGAAACCGCAATGTGTATCGCTTCGCCGCCGGGAAGTGGACGGTGGTCGGGGCCGTGCCGCCTTCCGTGACCAGGGCGAGCGCAGGACAGGCCGATGGCCGCACCTTCATTTATGCCACCTCGCGGCCCGGCGAAATCCACGTCTCCGACGACGGCGGCGCAAGTTGGCATCTCTCCCAGAAGCCGCCCTCGGGCCGTTTCGAAGCAATTGCCACGTCGGCGGGGAACGGCCGGGTCGCCTACGCAGGATTTCGCGGTATGGAGCGCGGTGCCGGCCTGGAAAACATCTTCAACGGCATCAGCAAGACTACCGACGGCGGCCGCACCTGGACCATCGTCCACGCCGAGTCGAACCGGCCCGCGAAGAACATGGTGCCCTCCTGGATCGAAAGCCGCGCGCAGGAGGGCGGCCGCGACGTCTTCTTCGCCGCGCCCTGGAGCCTGGGCCTCGCGCCCGGCGATCCCGACATTTGTTATGCGACCGATTTGTTCCGCACCTACCGCACGCTCGACGGCGGCAGGACCTGGGAAACCGTCAACTCGGTCCGCTCGGGCGACGATGCCTGGACCACCCGTGGCCTCGATGTGACCACCAACTACGGCGTGCATTTCGACCCATTCGACGCCAGACACCTGATTATCAGCTATACCGATATCGGCGCGTTCCAGAGCCGCGACGGCGGCTCCTCGTGGACCTCGGCCACTGCCGGCATTCCCAACTCGTGGCGCAACACAACCTACTGGGTCGTCTTCGATCCCAAAGTGAAAGGGCGCGTTTGGGGCGCTTTCAGCGGAACCCACGACCTGCCGCGTCCCAAGATGTGGCGCAACCGCGATACCAGGACCTTCACCGGCGGCGTGGGTGTCTCCACCGACGGCGGCACTACGTGGCGGCCCTCGAATACCGGGATGCCGTCAACTTCCATCACGCACCTGCTGCTCGACCCCTCCAGCCCCATCGGGGCGCGCACCCTCTACGCCTGCGGCTTCGCAACCGGCGTCTACAAATCTACCGACGACGGGAAAACCTGGACGCTGAAGAACCAGGGCATTGATGGCCAGGCTCCGTTCGCCTGGAGGCTGGCCCGGGCCGATGACGGCACGCTTTATCTCGTGGTGGCGCGGCGCAGTGAGGGCAACGGTCCCGGGGGCGACGGAGCCCTATACCGCTCCCGCGACGCGGCCGAACACTGGGAGAAGGTCGGACTGCCGGATGGCGTCAACGGTCCGGTCGGTCTCACCCTGGATCCACGCAACCCAGGCCGCATGTACCTCTCCGCGTGGGGTCTGGGCCGCGCCGGCATCGACACGGGCGGAGGCGTGTTTCTGACCGCCGACTCCGGCGCCACCTGGAAGCCCATTTTCCAGGTGTCGCAGCACGTCTACGACGTCACCGTGGACCCGAAGAATTCCAGCGTCCTTTACGCCTGCGGCTTCGATGCCGGAGCCTGGCGCTCCGAAGATGGCGGCGCCACCTGGAACCGCCTGCGGGGCTACAACTTCAAGTGGGGCCACCGCGTGGTATTGGACCCCGCCGATCCGGCAATGATCTACATCACCACTTACGGCGGGAGCGTCTGGCACGGCCCCGCGCGGCCCGGTCCCGAGGTGCCTGAAGACATACCCAACCCCGTTCCGGTGGCGGGGCAACGCGAGTACTCTCAATGACGCATATCTCACTGCTGGTGCTGGCGGCGGCCTCCGTCCTGCCGGCCCAAACCACCAAAATTGTGCGGCCGAAAGAAATCGATGCCGTGCTGGCGAACCCCGGCATCGGGTTCACCACCCTGAACCGCTTTAACGGAGATCCTCTCAACCAGGGCACCAAATGGACGGAAGGCCACCCCTTCGAAGTGTTCCCGTTTCAGGGCAAACTCGAGGTCGCGGGACAGCCCCTTACGTCCATCGCCTATTTCCGCGTGTATTGGAAATATGTCGAACCTGAGCCGGGGCAGTACAACTGGACGATGCTGGACGCGGCGTTGCGCATCGCTCACGAACGGGGCCAGACGCTGATGCTGCGGGTGGCCCCTTACGGACCGCAGGCGCTCACGGAAGACGTTCCCGCCTGGTATCGCAAGATGGTCGGGAACGAGTCCGGGAAAGCCTTTCCCGATAAGTGGCGAACCGATCCCGAAGACCCGCGTTACGTCAAGAGTTGGACCAACCTGGTGCGCGCGCTGGGTGCGCGTTACGATGGCGACCCGAGACTGGAGGCAGTGGACGTATCGATTGTGGGCTATTGGGGCGAAGGCGAACACACCGACCAGTTAAGCGAACCCACCATGCGCGTCCTGGTGGACAGCTACCTGGAGGCTTTCCCCAAAACACCGCTCCTGATGCAGCCCACCGATCGCCGGACGAATGCCTACGCGCTGTCGAAGCGCAATGTGGGCTGGCGGGCCGACTGCCTGGGAGACATGCGCTGCGTGGACGGCCACTGGTGCCACATGTTCGATGCCTACCCGGAGGACATCGTCAATTTCGGCATTCAGGATGCCTGGCGCGGCGGACCCGTCAGCCTGGAAGCATGCTGGGTCATGCGCGAGTGGAAGAACCGGGGATGGGACGTGGATTACATCATCGAGCAGTCGCTCAAATGGCATATCTCGTCGTTCAACAACAAGTCTTCGGCCGTACCCGAAGAGTGGGCGCCGAAAGTCCAGCGCTGGCTCAAC
Organism: Bryobacterales bacterium; assembly: GCA_003136215.1. GTDB lineage: Bacteria > Acidobacteriota > Terriglobia > Bryobacterales > Bryobacteraceae > Solibacter. The sequence continues at coordinate 2,976 of PLDO01000398.1, read as the reverse complement.
CGGATGGGATACCGCTTCGTGTTGCGGCGGTTCGCCTATCCCGAAAGCGTCGCGCCGCAAGGTAAGCTTTCCTTCGCGAGCTGGTGGGAGAACAAGGGAGTGGCGCCGTGCTACCGCCGGTTCCCGCTGGCTCTCCGCCTGAGCGACGGCAAGCGCACCGAAGTGCTGGTAACCGGCGCGGACGTCCGCAACTGGTTGCCGGGTGACGTGGTATACGACGATGCGGTCATGGTGCCCGCCGGCATGCCCGCCGGCGCTTACGACTTACAGGTCGGCCTGCTGGATCCCGTGACTCGCCAACCGAAGGTCAAACTGGCCATTGAGGGAATCGATGGCGAAGGCTGGTACACGCTGGGAAAGATCACCGTCCAGCGGTAACCCCTAATCGAAAAGAACGAAAACGAAAGCCAGCAAAAAAATGGAAGGAACATTGCCGAAAGGAGACATTGCCTTGAAAACCTACCTGACGGTTGCGTTCGCCTTGCTCTCGTTCCCGCCGGCGCACGTGCTCTCCGCGCAGAGCCGCAGCTATGCCGCTCCGCGTCTCGATGCCTGGCGGGTTCTGAGTCCGGGCGGCGGCGGCGCGCAGTTCAATCCCACGGTCAGTCCGGTGGACCCCAATCTCGTGCTGGTCAGCTGCGATATGACCGGTTCTTACATCAGCCTCGATGGCGGAGATTCCTGGCGAATGTTCAACCTTCGAGGAGTGGCGCGGTTTTTCGTGCCGGACCCGCTGGACAGCAGCATCATCTACGCCGCCACCGACTCCCTGTTCCGGAGCAACAACAAGGGGGCGACCTGGGAACTCATCCTTCCGAAGCCGGACGACGTCGCCAGGGTGGCCATCTCTGGCGATCATGCCGATGAGCAAGTTGTGTTGCGCGACGGATTGCAGGCGGTAGTCCACGCCCTGGCCGTCGATCCGGCCGATTCCAGGATCCTCTTCGCGGTCATTTCGAAAGAGAAGAAGGCGGGGCTTTTCCGGTCGCGGGATGGCGCGAAAACGTGGGAGAGCGTGGGGGACCTGCCGGCCGCGGGGAAAGGGATCTACATCGACCCCGCTTCTCCGAAGGGCAACCGTACGGTTTACGTCGCCGGGTCCGACTCGGTCAGCGTGCTCGAAAACGGCGTCTGGCGCCACCAGAAAGGCCCGGCGGGCGTGACCCGGTTCCTCGACATTGCGGCCGGCTTTCCCGGTGGCGGAAGGAAGCCCATGTTCTACGCCATCTCCGGCATGAACTGGCGTGGCGGAGATACCGGAGCAACTGGCCTGTTTGTATCGACCGATGGCGGCGCGGCCTGGCAGAACGTTCCGGTCGATTTCCTTTCCAACGCTCCCAAAGGTACCGCAACTCTGGAACTGCGGGCCGTCGGCGCCAGCCTCCACCATCCGGAAACAGCTTACCTGTCGTTTCGCGATCACACGCGTTCGCTGCCGGCGGCCGAACGAAACATGGGTGTGGCCAAAACCGTGGACGTGGGAAAGACCTGGCGAATGGTCTGGCGCGATACCGACCTGACCGCTGCCTCCAACGTGCAGGATCCCTGGATCAACCAGCGTTATGGCCCCGATTGGGGAGAGAATCCGTTCGCCCTGGGTATTTCTCCCATCGACCCGGATATCTGTTTCGGAACCGACTTCGGCCGGACCATGCGGACCCGCGACGGCGGCAGGACCTGGCAAGGCGTCTATGCCCGGCGTCTCGAAAATGGCAGCAGCACAACCACCGGTCTGGACGTCATCACCACCAACGGCATTCACTTCGACCCCTTCGACCCGGACCACTGGTTCGTGAGCTTCGCCGACCTGGGCCTGTTCGAGAGCTTTCAGAGCGGGTCCGCCTGGAAGGAAGCCACCAGCCGGGGCATTCCCCGGGAGTGGGTAAATACGGCGTACTGGGCGGTCTTCGACCCCGAGGTGAAGGGCCGCATTTGGGCCGTGGTGAGCAACACCCACGATCTCCCCCGGCCCAAGATGTGGCGCGCCCGGGGGGTGCAGAATTTCGGCGGCGGTGTAGTGATCAGCGAAGATGGCGGTCGCAGTTGGAAACCCAGTGTCGAAGGCATGGGCCAGACCGCGGCCACCCACATTCTGCTCGATCCGAAGAGTCCCGCCGGCAACCGCACGCTTTACGTTTGCGGTTTCGGAAAAGGAGTCTACAAATCGACCGACGGTGGCCGCCACTGGGCGCTGAAGAACAGCGGTCTGGAGGGGGCCGAGCCATTCGCCTGGCGATTGGTTCCGGATTCCAGTGGACAACTGTATCTGCTGGTCGCGCGCCGCGGCGAGGATGGCAATGTAGGCACTCCGCTGGACGGCGCGCTCTATCGATCCACCGATGGAGCTGGTCACTGGGAGAAACTGGCGCTGCCCGCCGGATCGAACGCACCCAACGGTTTGGCCATTGATCCGGAAGATGGCGGCCGCCTCTATATGGCCGCGTGGGGGAGACGCACGCCTTCGGGCGACACCGGCGGGGGGATCTTCCTTTCTACCGATGCCGCCAAGTCCTGGAAAAGTGTACTGGACAAAGACCAGCACGTCTTCGACGTCACCCTCGATCCAAGGAAGCCGGGCGTGCTCTATGCGACCGGCTTCGAATCCTCCGTCTGGAGGTCCGCCGATCGCGGGGAAAGCTGGACTCGCGTCAAAGGTTACAACTTCAAGTGGGGCCAGCGGGTCTTTCCCGACCCGAAGGATCCGGGGATGATCTACGTGTGCACCTTCGGCGGGGCGATCTGGCATGGTCCCGCCGGCGGAGACTCCAAGGCGCTCGAAGACATTAGCACTCCGATCCTCAGCCACAGCCGTTAGATCTCCAGCGGGAACGTTGGCGGCGGGCGGAACGGACAATACGGCCGGGTATTCCTGGTCTCCGGCGGTCAAAGAATCGTCATTCTACGCCATCTTGGCCGATGAAATTCTAGGTTGGCTCTAAGCTATTGATTTGGATATGGCGGAGAGGGGGGGATTCG
>PLDO01000703.1 GCA_003136215.1 Bryobacterales bacterium | reverse complement strand
GTAAGGCCCGTCCGAGCTTCGCTCGGATCTGGAGATTGGCCATTCGCGCCGCGAATCTGGCGCGGCAAGGTTCTCGCAGGCGGAACCGCCTGCGCCACCAAGTCGTGCCGTCTGCCTGCATTGGTGGGGCATGCTTCAGCTTGCCAGGCGAGCGAAGCTCGCCCCGCGTTACGCTGGAGTGTACAATGCGCCCTCTCGCCCTTCTGCTCCTCCTCCCGCCGCTCTTCGCCGCGGACTACGACGTTCTGATCCGCAATGCCCGCGTCATCGACGGCGGTGGCAATCCCTGGTTCCGCGCCGATCTCGCCGTCAAGGACGGCCGCATCGCCGCCATCGGCCGTCTCCCCGGCGCCACCGCTGCGCGCACCATCGACGCCCGCGAACGCTCCCTTGCCCCCGGCTTCATCGACGTTCACACCCACATCGAAGGCGGCGTGGAAAAGAACCCTCGCAGCGATAACTTCCTGCTCGATGGCGTCACCACGGTCATCACCGGCAACTGCGGCTCTAGTGAGTTGAACCTCGCCGTCTGGTTCGAGAAACTCGCCGGCCTCGGCCTCGGACTCAATGTCGCCTCCCTCGTCGGCCACAACACGGTACGGCGCGAAGTCATGGGCTCGGTCAACCGTTTGGCCACGCCGGACGAGATCCGCCAGATGCAGTCGCTGGTCGATCGGGCCATGCGCGAGGGCGCGGTGGGCTTTTCCACCGGCCTCGAATACGTCCCCGGCGCCTACTCCGACACGGCCGAAGTCGTGGCGCTCGCCAAAACCGCCGCCGGCCACGGCGGCGTCTACACCAGCCACATGCGCGACGAGGGCATCCATGAACTGGAAGCCATCACCGAAGCCGTCAACGTCGGCCGGGAAGCCGGCATGCCGGTAGAGATCTCCCATCTTAAGATCGACCGCCGCCGTATCTGGGGCGCCAGCGATCAATCGCTCTCCCTCATCGAGAAATTCCGCCGCGAAGGCGTGGATGTGGTCGCCGACCTTTACCCCTACGATCGCGCCAGCACCAACCTCGGCATCCGTCTGCCCGGCTGGGCGCTGGCCGGCGGCCAAATCAAGGAACGGCTCGCCGACCCCGCCACCCGCCGCAAGATCGCCGCCGAAATGCGCCAGAACCTGGCCGAAATGGGAGAGCTCGATTACAGTTTCGCCACCGTGGCGCGCTTCTCTTCCAACCCCGCATATGAAGCCAAGACCATCTCCGAAATCAATGCCCTGAAGGGCCGTTCGCCCGGCGCCGAAAACGAAATCGAAACCATCTTCGATCTCATGAACGCGGGCGGCGCCTCCATGATCTATCACCTGATGGGTGAGCTCGATATTGAGCGCTTCCTGCGCTACCCCTTCACCGCCATCGCCAGTGACGGCGGCATTGTCGAACTCGGCGCCGGCAATCCGCACCCCCGCTCCTATGGCACCAATGCCCGCGTCCTCGCCGAGTACGTCCGTGCCCGCGGCGTACTGACGCTGGAAGATGCCATCCGCCGCATGACGTCGCTGCCCGCCCGTACCTTCGGCCTGCACGACCGCGGTTTGCTGCGCGAAGGCATGGCCGCCGATCTGGTCCTGTTCGATCCCCTGCGCGTGCGCGACCTGTCCACTTACGCCCAGCCTCATCAGTACTCGCAAGGCTTCGACTTCGTCCTGGTCAACGGCCGGATTGTGGTGGACGATGGCAAACTCACCGCCGCCCGCCCCGGCCAACCCATACGTCATCAACCTGCGCCTTCGCAGTAACCGGCCGCCGGTTAGTGTACAATAGCCGGAAAATGGGATGCCAACCTCACTTCCCTAGGGGCATAGCATGAATTTCCTCAACGACCTCAAGTTCGCGCTCCGTTCCCTCGCCCGCGCCAAAGGCCTGACCATCACCGTGGTGCTTACCCTCGCCCTCGGTATTGGAGCTAACTCCGCCATCGTCACCCTGGTTCGCGGCGTCCTCTTGCGACCACTCGTCAATCGTGATGAGGAACATCTCGTCTATATCCGTCAGAGCGCCCCCGGCCTCGGCCTCGATAACACCACGTTTTCCGTGCCCGAACTCCAGGACCTGCGCGCCAGCGTCAAGACCCTTTCCGCGTTCGGCGATTTTTCCACCATCGGATTTACCCTCGTCGGCCTCGGCGAGCCCCGCGAGGTCCGCGCCGGCGTCGTCGGCGGCTCCTACTTCGACGTCATGGGCCTCCACCCCGTTCTCGGCCGCCTCCTCGACATGCGCGACGACGGCCCCGCCGCCGCCGGCGCCGCCGTTCTCACCTACCGCTTCTGGACCACCGTGTTGAAGAGCGATCCTTCGGTATTGAACAAATCCATCCGCCTCGACACCCGCCAGGCCACCGTCGTCGGAGTGCTCGAGCCATCCGTTCCCTACCCCGCGGAGACCGAGCTCATCGCCAACGTCGTTACCAGCCCGCATCACCTGTCCGCCACCATGGTCACCGGACGCATCCATCGCATGACCGAACTCTTCGGCCGCCTCGCCCCCGGCGCCACTCTCGAAACGGCGCGCGCCGAACTGCGCACCGTCTACGCCTCCATGGTCAAGCAGCATCCCGAAGCCTACTCCGCTAAAGCCGACTCCCGCATCGACGTCGTCCGCCTCCGCGACCAGCTCACCTCCCGCGCCCGCAGCGTGCTGCTCGTTCTGCTCGCCGCCTCCCTGCTGCTCTTCATCATCGCCTGCTCCAATGTCGCCAACCTCATCCTCGCGCGCACCGTACGCCGCGGGGGCGAACTCGCCATCCGCGCGGCCCTTGGCGCCAGCGCTTCCGACCTCCGCCTGTCCCTGTTGGCGGAAAGTCTCCTGCTCTGCCTCGCCGGCGCCTCTCTCGGCGTCCTCAGCGCCCGCCCCATGGTCGCCATCCTGGCCCGGTACGCCTCGCGCTACTCCGTGCGCGCTCTCGATCTCACCGTCGATTCCAGCATGCTCTGGATCGGCGCGGCTCTGGCCATCGTCGCCGCCGTCCTGCTCGCCTATCTGCCCCACCTCCCTTCGTCCGGCACATCGCAGGGTCTCAACCTCGCCGCTAGCAGCCTCCGCATCACCGGCGGCACCAAACGGCGCCTCCGCATTTTCGCCGTAACCCAGATTGCCGCCTCTTTTGTGTTGCTCGCCGGAGCCAGCATGCTGCTCAAGACGCTCCTCGCCTTGCAGGCAGCCAAAACCGGCGTGGATACCCGGCAGGTGCTCGCCATGAATGTCCCCGTCATGTCGTATGGCAAGTCGCCTGGACAAGTCGTCGATTTCTACCGCGAGTCCATCCGCCAGATCGGCGCCCTCCCCGGAGTCGACGGCGTGGCGCTCGGCACCATCGTCCCCTGGCGCGACGCAGGCACCTTCGGCCCGGGCTTCCAATTCTCCGCCGACGGCCACCAACGCTCTCCCGGCGAAGAGGACCCCCGCGCTCAATTCCGCACTGTCTCGCCTGGCTTCTTCGCCGCCCTCGGCGTCCCTCTCCTCGCCGGACGCGACTTCAACGACAACGACCGCATGGGCAGTGAGATGGTCGTCATCGTCAGCCAGAGCCTCGCCCGGCGCATGTTCCCCAACCAGGACGCCGTCAACCGCCATTTGTTCTGGACCGATCCCATCATGAAGTTCATCGACATCAGCCCCAAGCCCCGCCGCATTGTCGGCGTCGCCGCCGACCTCGATGACGAACACGTTGTGCCCGGCGCCGCCCTCAATGTCTATCATCCCTTCGGCCAGGAGAACACCTGGGGAGGCCGCCTCTTCATTCACGCCCGCACCGACCCCTACGCACTGGTGACTCCCGTCACCCGCATTATCCGCGACCGCTCCGTCGAGCAACCCGTCGAGCACGCCGCCACTCTGGAAGACATTCGCGCCGAGGTCCTTTCGCCGGACCGCCTCAATACTCTGGTGTTCGGCGGCTTCGCCGCAGTCGCCTTGGCAATCGCCGTCGTCGGCGTGTCCGGAGTGCTGGCCTTCTTCGTATCCTGCCGCATCCGCGAGTTCGGCGTCCGGCTCGCCATGGGGTCGGATCCGCGGCACCTGCTGGCCGGCGTCGTCAAGGAAGGTCTCGTCATGGCCGCCACCGGTATTGTCGCCGGAGGCATCGGCGGCTACGTCCTGGCTCGTCTGGCACGCAGCTATTTCTCCGGCCTCCATATGCCGGATGCCGCGCCCGTCGCAGGCTCGGTCCTGGTGCTGCTCGCCGCCGCCGTCATCGCCTCGGCTTTGCCCGCTGCCCGCGCCGCCCGCGTCGACGTCATGCAAGCCTTGCGCTCCGAGTAACCGCCGCCTGGCAGGGACCCCTCTGGTAAACTGGGGTTTCCCAAATGCCCCGGCAACCTGCCCGCCGTCCCTCGGCCGCCACTCCCGCCGCTCCCGCGGCGCCCGCGTGGCTCCGTCCGCTCCTCCTCGCTCTCACCGCTTTCCTGTTCCTCTCCTGGTTCACCGGCGAGGTGGCCGACACCGATATCTGGCTCCACCTGATGACCGGACGCCACACTCTCGAAACCCGCGCCCTTACCATCCCGGACCCGTTCTGCTACACCAGCAGCCTCCCTAGCGCCGCCTACCCCGGAGAGGCCACAACACGCTACTTCAACCTCACCCACGAGTGGCTGGCCCAGATCCTCATGTACCTCATCCACAGTGCCAGTGGATTTCCCGGCCTGGTGCTGGTGCGCGCCGCGCTCCTCATCGCCTTCTGCGGGCTGGTGGGACTCATGGTCTGGTGGCGCACCGGCGGGTTCTACCGCTGCCTCGTGGCAGCCATTGCCGCCGGCGCCGTGGCCGTCAACTTCCAGCAGAGCCGTCCCTTCCTCGTCACATTCGTCTTGCTGGCTCTCACCATGGCGATTCTGGAACGCCGCCGCTGGATGTGGACGCTCGTCGCAGTGTTCATCTTCTGGGCCAATTGCCATGGCGGCTACTTCCTCGGTTGGGTGATGCTCGGCGCCTATTGCGGCGAAGCCCTCATCCAACGCCTGCGCCGCCGTCCGGTGGAGGGCGAGCGCCAACTCTGGCTCGTCGCCATCGCCGCCTTCCTCGCCTCGGCGCTCAACCCCAACGGGTTCCGCGTCATCCAGATCATGCTGAGCTATCGCTCCAGTGCCATCCAGTCCGGCAACCTGGAATGGCAGTACCCGGCCTTCTGGCTCCCCCCTTACGGCTACGCCCTGGTCCTGCTCGGATCCCTCGCGGCGCTCCTGATTTCGCGGCGCAAGACCCGAACGGTGGATTGGATTCTTTACATCGTCTTCGCCGCCGCCTCGCTGATGGCCGTCCGCAATACCATCCTCATGGGCCTCGTTGGCGCGGTGCTGCTCGGCGCCTATCTCCCCACCTGGAAACGCGCCATCCCCGCCGCCGCCGAATTCGCCGCCGCCGCTCTCCTGGTCCTCGCAATAGCGGTCGCACTCAGCGGCGGTGCCGCCTTTCAATTGCGCGCCGCCGAGTGGATGCTGCCCGCCTCGGCGGCCGACTTCCTGCAAGCCCACAACGTCACCGGCCGCATGTTCAACACCTACGAAAACGGCGGCTATCTGGTCTGGCGTCTCTGGCCCGCCCAGCGCGATTTCATCGACCCCCGCGGCCTTAGCGAACAGGCCTATGCGGACTACAACCGAATCCTATACTACGCCGATTCCAACGGAGGCCCCAGCGCCGGCGAACTCCTCGCCAGGTATGGAATTGAGGTCCTCGTCCTGGATGGCTTCGACCGCTTTTCCGGCAACGTGCACACCTTGACCGCCGCCCTCTCCGATCCCAGCCAGGCGGAATGGAAACTCGTGCAAGCCGACAACCGAAGCGTCGTCTTCATGCGCCGGCCCCCTCCCGGCGTGCAGCCTCTCAACAATCTCCAGGCCCTCCAGAGCATCGAGACGCAGTGCCAGCAGCAAATCGAGCACCGCCCGCAACAACCCTCCTGCGCACGCGGCATCGCCGAACTCTATACGCGGATCGGCCAGACCGCGCGCGCCGCCCAATGGATGGCCTACTACGAATCCCGCCCCCATTGAACCTCAGTGGGATAAGGCTCCGCCTTGTCCATCCGAGCGAAGCTCGGACTCGCCGGTCCTCGTTTCGTGATAGAATTCGAACGTCCCATCCCCTCGTCGCTTCAAACGACAAAGGTAACCTCGAAAAGCACACGTCTATGCCGAAGGAACCCAAGCGAGTCCTCGCGGTGGTAACCGACCTCTTCTTTTCCGTCAAGCTGAGCGAGGCCGCCAAGCGCAATGGTCTCGCGCTGGAGTTTGTTAAGGAAGGCAAGGAACTCCTGGAGAAGGCCAAGACCAAGCCTGCGCTGATCGTTTTCGATCTGAACTTCGAAACCGTCTCTCCCCTGGCCTTGATCGCCAAGCTGAAGGGCAATGCCGAAACCAAAGGCATCAGCCTCATCGGCTATCTTTCGCACATCCAGGGCGAACTCAAGTTGCAGGCGCAGGCAGCCGGCTGCGACATGGTACTGGCCCGTTCCGCCCTATCCCTGAACATGCTCCAGATCTTCAAACGTCATTCCGGCATTTAACCGGCGCGGCCCTCAGATCGTCACCACCGGGCACTTCGCTTCCCTGACGATCGCGTAGGCATTAGTCGGTAAATGTCCGTGCGCCCGCGGCGTGCTGCCCCGTCCGATCACTAGCAGGTCGGCGCCCAAAGTCTCGGCGGCGGTTGTCACCACCACCGTTGGCTCTCCGGCTTCGATCGCCACCGACGCCTCGATCTCCAGTTCCTGACGCAGGTGGGCGATGCGCTCCATCGCGGTCCTCGTCAATTGAGTACGCCAGTCGGGGTCGAAGTAGAAGCCGCCCAAGCGCGTGGCCGAAGACGGAATCGCGTGGACAATCGACAGGTGCGCGCCGTACTCCCGGGCAAACCACGCCGCCCAGCACAGCACTTCCCGGCTGTGCAGACCCAGATCGACCGCGCAAACAATGTTCTGGAAGTGCACCGTGCTGTAGTCCGGCGCGCGTTCCATGTGCGGACCGGTCCAAACCGGACAAATGGCGTCGTGCAGCACCTTCGCTGTCACCGAACCCAGCAGGAATCGCCGGAACGGTCCGTACCCGTGGGTAGGCATCACGATCAGGTCGCTGTTCTCGCCGGAAGCGAACTCCACGATGCTTTGTGCGGGGTCGCCCTCCAGCACCATGCGGCGCACCGCCGTATCGTCTGGAGTTGTACAGGGGAAGGCCTCCAGGTCCGCGGTACGATTTTCCGCGATCTCGCGGGCCAGGTCGCCCGCGCTGGTATAGGCCATGGCTTCGAAGGAACTGAAATTCGCCAGCGGCGGTATCACCACGTGAAGCAGAACGATTTCACAGTGGAAGTGACTGGAGAGGGCCTCGGCATACTGCACCGCGCCCCGGCACCGTGGTGAGAACTCCACGGGGACGAGTATTCTCGAGAGCTTCGGCATCGCCGCACCTCAAGTAGCTCGAAAGACGAAAACGCCGAACAGGAGAACCAGCAAGGTCAGAACCCGCAATGCGGGCTGGCGGTAAGAATGGCCAGTGTTGCGCATCGAACCTCCTACTCCAGTTGCAGTATACTCCCGATTTCAGACCGGAATACCTGCTATTTCCGCGCCGCCGCCTACCCCCGGCCGGGACGGAATTTGAGCGAGTAGAAGACCCCCAGTACCACCAGGATTCCACCCCACCAGATGCCGGCGTGGAGTTCCGCGTGGACCACGGGATGCGCGGCGGGATGGGACAGTTCGTACAGGCCGGCGCCAGTGATCAAAATGCCATATAGCAGCAGCAGGGCGCCGATGAAGAACCAGATGGAAACCATTCCTTTGCGATGCATTTACGCTCCTGGTAGAAGGAAGAACCTATGGATACCACGAATCGCAGGCCGGTTCCAGACCCTTCAGGCGGTGCCGCCTTCCGGCGCAATCCATCGCAACAGGAAGAAGTGGTGCCCGCACAGTTCGCACCGGTAAGGCAGCAGGATCCAGTGGATGGCGCGCTCGATTGCGTTGCGCACGCCGACGCCTCGAAACTCGACAGATCCGCAATGCGAACAGTGGGGGGAGTACACACCCTACAGTACCGCGATTCCAACCCCGGTGCCGGCAGCGGCGGCCGAATCAGCGCGTGGATCCCACGGGTTTGGGCTTCCCGTCACGGCTCAGGTCCGGACGGCTGGCTTCGCGGGCGGCTTCGATCTGTTCGTGGGTCCTTACATCGGGCTCCGAAACCTTGACGTGCTCTCGGGCGCGGGCAACCTGGCGCTTGTGACGCTTGGCGAGTCTCTTGTCCATACTTTAGATTACACCTGCGGCAAGCTGGAACCGTATGAAGCGCTTGTGGATTCTGATGTTTGCCGCCGCGCTCTCCTTCGGGCAGGCTGTGGTGATCCGTACATCTGCCCTGCTCGACGGCAAGGGACATGTCCTGAAGAATACCGATCTCGTCATCGAAGGCGGACGGATTACCGCAATCCGCGATGCCAAGGGTAAGGCAGCCATCGATTTGACCGGCACGACGGTGATGCCGGGCTGGATCGATACCCACATCCACGCCACCTGGTATTTCAATGCGGACGGACGCTTGGAGCAGGGTGGGCGCGGCGCTAAATCCACGCCCCAGCAGGCGGCCCTTGCCGCCGCGGCCAATCTCTACGCCACCCTGATGGGCGGCTTCACCACCGTGCAAAGTTTGGGCGCGGAACTCGACGCCGATCTGCGCGCGCAGATCGCCTCCGGCGCCATCGCCGGACCCCGCCTGCTTACCTCCCTGCGGCAGCTCGATGAGAACACGGGCGATCCCGCCCAGATCCGCCAGTTCGTGCGCCGGATGAAAGCCGGCGGCGCCGACGTCGTGAAGCTGTTTGCCACCGCCAGCATCCGCGACGGCGGCAGGATGACCATGACGCCGGAGCAGATTACCGCTGCCTGCGGCGAAGCCACGGCCCAGGGACTGCGGTCCGTGGTCCACGCGCACTCCTCCGATGGGGCCCGCGCCGCCGTCATGGCCGGCTGCACCGCCATCGAGCACGGCACCTTCCTGGACGACGCCACGCTCGAACTCATGGCGCGGCGCGGCGTTTACTTCGACCCGAACTTCCTGGTGCTCCACAATTACCTGGACAACAAATCCAAGTTCCTGGGCATCGGCAACTATACCGAGGAGGGCTTTGCGGCCATGGAGAAGGGCTTGCCGCTGGTGGCCGAAGTCCTGAAACGCGCGCGCACACATCGCGTGAAAGTGGTCCTCGGCACCGATGGCGTGGCGGGCGCCCACGGCCGCAACGCCGAAGAGTTCATCTACCGCGTGAAGGATGGCGGCGACACGCCGTTGGACGCGCTCACCAGCGGCGCCAGTGTCGCGGCGGAGTCGCTCGGCATGGCGGACCGTATCGGAGCCATCGCCGAAGGCATGCAGGCTGACCTTGTGGCGGTGGAGGGCGATCCCCTGACAGACATCACCGCGGTCCGCCGCGTGGCGTTCGTCATGAAGGGCGGCAAGATCTACCGCTACGGCCGATAGGCGCGTGCTGCGCGCGGCACTATCGACGCCGCCGAAGCCGCCCCAAGACCAGCACTGCGCCAGCGGTCAGCAGCCACGTAGCGGGTTCCGGAACAGTTCCGGTAAGGAGGATGTCGTAGCTGGTCAAATCGAAGTCCGGTGCAGCCCCGAAACCATCCCATCCGGCGATCGGGTTGGTAGTAGAAGGTCCAACGACGTCGGTCGACGATAGCGGATTGAAGATCTCGTTGCCAAACTGGTCCACGGGGTAGTTGGACGAACGCGAAATTGCCAGATAGTAGATTCCCCCAGGCAGCGCGATTCCGCTCGCTGGACAGGGATTCGACAGACCGGCCGACGGCAAGCACGACATGGTATTCGAACCCGATATGTCGTCGTTTAGAAAAATCCCCACCCCGGCCGAGTTAAACAAGCTCAATACCGTGTCCGGTATGCCGAACGCGCCGGTAAACACGGTGAGCGCCGAGAAGTTCCCGGGATCCAGGTTCGAGATCTTGAACATGCTCGCAGCGAACGGATCCGTGCCGTCCAGCGTTCCGACGATCTCGGTCGGGTAGAGACCCGTCAAATCCTCGGCGGTGGCCGGCGTCGAACCAGCACCGCTGGCCGTGATCGTACTCGCCGTGCAAGGTCTGATCGCACACAGACATAACAACGATAAGATGCAAGCACCAGTTAGTTTTACCCTCATCCAACCATCCCTCCTATGGTTACATTCACGCAATTCTAAACCCGGCCTTCCACAAGAAGCAAGAGCCAATTCCGCGAGCCAGTGCCAGTACTAAGTGCCTCTCATGCGGCATCTATATCTATTGACATTCTTTCGATACTGGGGTTAGATCGATACAACTTAGAACTCGGAGGCGGAGGACAACCTTGATCTGTCTTTTTAGAAGCCTGACCATCGCAGCGGCCATTTGTAGCGCTGCCATTGCCCAATCTAATACCCCGGTGCCGGATGTTTCCTCATCCGCGTACACCGGAAATGTCATCACCAACCCGTATTCGCCGCCGTCTCAAAGCACTTTGACGGGGCAGGTGCAACTGGCGGTCAAGCTCCAGGACCCGCCGCTCGTTGTTGCGGTGGGAGCCAATGCCAAGCAGAATGGCATCGCCATGACGGCGGACCAGCAGCGTGCCTATCTCGCCCAGTTGAAACAGAAACAGGACGCGGTCATGTCGCAGATTCAAGCCCTCGGCGGGGTCGAACTGGGACGCGTCAGCAAGGCCCACAACGCTCTCATGATTTCGATTGATGCCCGTCAGCTTCGGGCGCTCCACGGCATCGGCGGCGTAGTCGCCGTTCGTCCCGTGTCCGACTACACGGTTTCCTTCACCCCACCACCTCCTCCAACGCCGCAGCCCGACCTCGCAACCACGCTCGCCTACGTGGGTGGCGTAGCCGCTCAGAACCTTGGTTACAAAGGCCAGGGCGTGCGCATCGCCATGTTGGACACCGGCATCGACTACACGCATTACAATTTGGGCGGCACCGGTAACGTCGCCGACTACACCGCTGCCACAGCCGCCGCCGCCGGCGCCCCGCCGCCGTCTCTCTTCCCGACCGGCAAGGTCATTGGCGGTTACGATTTCACCGGTGAGACATGGCCCAATGGCCCCCTCGCGCCCGATCCGAATCCCATAGACCTCAACGGGCACGGCACACTCACATCCGATACCGCCGGCGGCCACAGTCTCGACGGAATTCACTTCGGCGCGGCGCCGTCCGCGCAGTTGTACGCCGTTAAGGTCTGTAGCTCCGTGGCCTCCTCGTGCAGCGGCGTCGCCATGGCGGAGGGTATCGATTTTGCCCTCGACCCCACCAACTCGGGCACTCTGAACAACGCCGTGGACATCATCAGCATGTCGATCGGCGGTTCCTTCGGCATGCGCGAAGACGACGTCAGCGAAATGTTCACGGACGTGGTGAACTTCGGCGTGGTCAGCGTCATATCGGCTGGTAACGATGGCAATATTCCGTACATTGTGGCTCACCCGGCAGCCACCCCCGAGGCACTGTCGCTTGCGGCCACAAACAGCGTTGTGGCGTTCGGGATTCCATTGATAGTCAATTCGCCCGCCAGCATCGCGGGCACGTATTCCAACACGGCTACGGTTGACTGGGCCCCCGTCAATACGGCGGTTACAAACAACGTCGTGTATGTTGGCAGGGGTTGCCCGGCCGCCGGCGCAACTCCCGCCGACACGTACCTCGCCAACCCGTCGGGCGCCATCGCTCTCATTGATCGCGGGGTCTGCTCCATTAGTCTCAAGGTCGATCGGGCGGCTAATGCCGGTGCCGTCGCGGTGCTGATTGGCCTGGTCGCCCCCGGCGATGCGGTTTCCTTCTCCAACGGCGGCGGAACCAACTTCGTGCCGACGCTAGTCGTTACGCAAGCCACCAGCACCACCATCAAAAACGCGCTGGCAAGCTCCGTGGTCAACGCGACCCTCAGTCCGTCCAATGCCATCAGCCTGGCCGGCAATGTCGCCAGCTATTCTTCCCGCGGTCCCAACTACAGCTACAACATGCTGAAGCCGGATATGAGCGCGCCCGGCACCATAATGGGCGCCCAGGTTGGAACCGGCAATGGCCAGGTCACGGAAAGCGGCACTTCGTTCGCGTGCCCGATCACGGCTGGATCCGCCGCGGTCCTTCTCTCCAAGAACCACACCTTGAGTCCGCTCGACGTCAAAGCGCTGCTCATGGAGAACACCGAGCCTGCCGTCTACAACAATGCCCTCACCCAGCCTGGTCTTCTCGGACCCTTGAGCCGGGTCGGGGCCGGCGAGTTGCGCGTCGACAGGGCTGTGTCGGCCACTACATCCGTTTGGGATGCCAGCAATCCTCTGTCGGTCAGCATGTCGTTCGGCACATACCGCGTCAGTTCGAACCAGTCATTCAAAAAGAAAGTGGTGATTCGAAACTATAGCGCCAGCAGCCGCACGTATGCCATCACCAATACTTACCGGGATGCGCCCAACACCACCGGTTTCACCCTCAGCTATCCGGGAACCATCGTCGTGGGCCCCAACTCCAGCGCGAACTTCACCGTCACTGCCACCGTGAATGCCGCTTCGCTCCCCGCCTGGACGCTGAACGGAGGCTCGCTCGGAGGCACTGGCGATCTGCTCAATACCGTTGAGTATGCCGGTTATCTCACCTTTTCCGATCTGAACGACACCGTTCACCTCCCGTGGCACATCCTGCCCCACCAATCGGCCAACGTGCAGACCGGCGCCACTTCGCTGACTTTGAACGGGAACCCTACGCCGCTGGGGGTTTCCAACCTTTCCGCGCCCATCGGCGGCCAGACGGATGCCTTCTCGCTGACCGGCACCGGAGTTCAATTCCCAGCTTCGGCGCTTCCGGCCCCAGGCGCCGATTTCGCGGTCATCAACCTGCAGTCGGCCGGTGTGCGGTTGGTCTGCATCAGTGCGTGCACCACTACCCCGGTTTATGGCGTGCAGTTTGCCATCACCACCTTCGGCCAGAGATCCCATCCCGACTTTCCGGCCGAGTTCGACATTGATATCGACACGAACAACGATGGCAACCCCGACCTCGTTGTGTATAACGCGGACATCGGGTTGACAACTACCGGCACCATCTCCGGCCAGAATGGCGTCTTTGTGGCGAACCTGGCGACAGGTACGGCCTCCGGTCCGTTTTTCTACACCACCGCGGACCTCGATTCAGCCAATGCCATCCTGACGGTTCCGCTGAGTGCCCTTACTTCTACCGCGGGCTCAGTCACACTCAACCAACCGTTCACCTTCTCCGTTCTGGCATTCGACAATTACTACACCGGCGACCTGACCGACCTCATCGCCGGGATGAAATACGAACTCGATATGCCTCAGGAGTACACCACCTCGACGTTTGCTGTGGCCGCCGGGAGTTCCACATCGGTCTCGGTCGTTCCCAACGCCGCTTATAACGGCAACTCCCCTTCGCAGATGGGCATCCTGTTCCTCTACACAAACGGTAAGACGGGGCAGGAATCCAGCATAGTGCTCGTCAACCCGTAACCGCCGGGTACCTTGGAAAGGGTCTGCCCTACGCACGTGGGGCAGACCGCTTGTCCGAGGTGGGGCAGGCTTCAGCCTGCTTTGGTGGGGCAGCCTTCAGCCTGCTTTGGTGGGGCAGCCTTCAGCCTGCTTTGGTGGGGCAGGCTTCAGCCTGCCAATCCGAGCGTAGCTCGGACATGCTTGGACTCCTCTGCGTTGAACCACCAGCCTCCCGCTCCAGGACTCCTCACAAAGCGATCAAACTAACCTCCAGTATGTGCGGGCTCGACGCCTGAATCCGCGCGATTGCCTCCGGCCCTGGCGCCGTTTCCAGGTGGATGCGCGCCACCGCCGCCTCGGCGCCGTCGAAGATGATATTCTCCATTTCCTGCACGTTGATCCCCGCCACCCGGATTCCATCCAGCACCCCGGCCAGCACGCCCGGCCGGTCCAGGTGACGCACCACCAGGGCGCACGTGGCAGGCGTGGTACGCGCCAGGTTGACCACGTTGGGCACCTCCCCCGTCAGTTGAAACGTCCGGATGATGCGCACCGTCTCGGCCGCAATGGCTTCCTGCGCCTGTTCGGTGGATGCCCCGATGTGGTGCGTGCCGTACACACCGGGGAGCTTCACGATCGGGTCGGCAAACTCGCCCGTGCCGCCCGCCGGTTCCGCGGCGTAGACGTCCAACCCCGCGCGGATGCCTTTCGTCCGCACCGCCTCCGCCAGCGCCGCCTGGTTTACCACCTCGGCCCGCGAAGTATTGATGAAATACGCGCCCGGCCGCATGGCGGCAAAGAATGCGCCATCGATCAAATCCCTGGTCTGCGCGTTGAGCGCCACGTGCAGGCTGACGATATCGGCGCCGGCCGCCACCTCCACCGGCGAATCCCGGCGTTCCACGCCGAGTTGCCGTGCCCCTTCGGCGGTCAGGCTGCGGCTCCAGGCCACCACCGGCAGGCCAAAGGCCTTGGCGCGCAGGGCCACTTCCCGGCCGATCTGTCCCAGGCCGATCAGCCCCAGCGTACGCCCGTACAGCCCGCGCGCCTTGGAGAAGCCGCTCTTGTTCCACTGCCCCTGCCGCAGCGCCAGCACGTTGTCGGCGATCTGCCGGTCCAAAGCCAGAATCAGCCCGAAAGCCAGTTCGGCCACCGCAACCGAATTCTTCCCCGGGCAGTTGGAAACGTAAATCCCCCGCCGGGACGCCGCCGCTACATCGATCGTGTTATAGCCGGCGCCGGCGCGCACCACCAGTTTGAGCGCTCCCGCGGAGAGCACCGCCTCCGGCACTTTGGTCCCGCGCACCACCAGAACGTCGGGGAGGAATTGCGCCACCTCGGCGGCCAGCGCCTCCTCCTTGAGCTTCGGAGCGAAGCGCACTTCGCATCCCAAAGCCTCAAGTTCGTCCCGCCCGCTCTGTTCGAACTCATCGGCAATCAGTACACGCATGGCTTCACACCCGGTACTCGTCGGCGCGCCAGGTCTGGATTGCCTGCTTGATATCCTTCGGCGCCATCGTCTCTTTGGCCGCGCGCGCCGCCAGCGCCACGAACTCGCCATCGCTGGCGAAGCGCAGCGCGACAATCTGCAATGCCGAGAGGCGCGCGTCCAGCAGTTTGCCGGTCATGGCGAAGTGCCGCAGGTTTTCTTCGGCGCGAATCGCGCGATCCTGCGCCTTCAGCGCGAAGGTTCGCGCGTAGAAGGACACCACCAGCACGCACCAGGTAAGCACCATGATCAGGGCGGCGCTATAGAGTCGCTGGTGATCGCCTATCGAATGGTACAGATTGACGATTGACCCGACAAAGGTCAAGACCAGAATCCCTAATAGCACGATGTGGTATCCGGTAACGTACTTGGCGTGATTGGCGTAGTTCTGCGTGGACATGTGGCGTGAAATCTCCTCAGTCCATCCTAGCGCGTGCGGTGGAATATCGCTGTATGCCGCGGCGGCTTCGCCGAACATTTTCCTCAGCGCGGGCCGCTACCGCACCGCGATGGTCACGCCAGCCTGCGAAGGAAGGCCGCCCACCGAAATGGATAGCGGCACTGCGACGCCCGGTGTGACGTCAGGCGGTACCAACGCGTTCACTTGCAGGGCTCCCGAAATCAGACCGGGGGCGGCACCTTGATATTGCACCGTCGCGTCGATTCCGCCGATGGTTACTTTCACCGGTAGCACCGCGGCGTTGCCCGCGCCGGTACTGATGGCACCGGTGAGGGAAGGCGGCGAGGTGATGCCTTGTCCGGTACCGAAGATCTGAATGACGCTGCCGCGGGCCGCGGGGTTGGCCGCGCTGTTCACCGAGGAATCCTGATTGAGCACCGCGCCCGCTCCGGCGCCGGATGCGTTGATGGTGAAGATGGCAGGCGCTGCGGGCGTGAGCGGCATACCCCATTCGCCCGAAGATACTTGGGCTACGTCTACTTTCACTTTTGCGATTCCCGAGGTGCCGGTTTCGTACGGAACCACGGCGTTTACCTGTCCGGAGGATGTGTAGAGCGGCGGGGCGGGCACGCCGTTGATGAGTACCGTGCCGCCGACGCCGAGACCGAAGATGCTGAAGATCTCACCGTGAGCGAGCGCGGCCGCAGTTCCCGACGCCGCGTTCACGATGCTGGCGATCTGTGGCGGCTTGGCCGGGACCGGGGCAGCATCGAGGGTGACGGGCACGGTGACGGAGTTGTTCGTGGTCTGTAGCGTGATCGCGCCGCGGAAGGTGCCGGGCTGGCCGGAATTGGCGTAGATGGTCAGGGTGGCCGGCGTGGTGAACTTGCCGTCGGCGGCGGTGTAACCGGATTGCACGCCGAAGTGCAGCCAGCTCGACGAGGCAGAAATGGATGCCTGGACGAGGGCCGGTCCCGCGGTCGAGTCGATCGTGAGGGTCGCGTCCTGTTCCACCGCGGCGGTTCCACTGAGCGAAACGGTGGCCGGAGAGACGCGCAACGTCGAGGGTGCCGGCACGGGCACAACGGTGAGAGA
Source organism: Bryobacterales bacterium (assembly GCA_003136215.1). Lineage (GTDB taxonomy): Bacteria > Acidobacteriota > Terriglobia > Bryobacterales > Bryobacteraceae > Solibacter. Next base: position 12,435 of record PLDO01000703.1, on the reverse strand, counting down.
GACGGGGACGGTCACTGGCGTGTATCCCGCGGCCGAGACTACGATCTGGGCGGCGTAATCGCCGGGAGCGAGGTTGACGGCGCTCGCATTGACGGACAAGATCTTGTTGCCCAATGTTTGTGTTTGGAGCCAGTCGCCGCCGGAAAGGATGTGGACAGTGAATGTGACCGGTTGGTTAACTGACGTGGTGAGCGTCTGGCTGCTAGGGGTTCCGGGGGTTCCGGCCTCGAGGACAAAGCGCAAGGAAGATGGCGAAACCTGCAACTGGGCGACTGGCGGTTGGGAAGAGACGATAGTCAGATTGACCGAGAGGCTCAATATGTTGTTGGGTCCGTGGACGAAGATTTCCGCCGTATAGTCTCCGGGTTCGAGCCCGGCCAATATCGCCGTGGGGACAAGTGTGGCCGGCGTGGTTCCGTGATCCAGGTTCAGGGACAGCCATGGCTCGCCCGATGTGGTGATGGTGAACGGTACCGGGTCGCCATTGGTGGAGATGGGGATGGATGCGGTGTTGGGAGCAATCCCCGGACCTGNNGGCGCTCACGGTCAGCGTGACGTCGATGGTGGATGACTGGATCTTCAATCCCGTTACGTTGGGCGGCAACACGGGGGTCACGGTGACGGTGGCGGAGTATGTGCCCGCCGTGAGTCCGGCGAGGTTCGGGGTGAGGGTGAGCGTTCCTTGGGACTGGCTGATTTGAATCCAGGGAACGGAGGATGCGGCTGTGAACGGCAGTCCGCTGGATAAGAATATGGTGGCTGCTGCCGGCGCGGTTTTGCCCGCCTGCCAGCTCCACGTCGCTATGTTCTGAATGTAGGGGAAGGAGATTACCGGCGGCTCGCTCGTATTTTCGCCGGGGACTCCGATGTTGACGTTTTCTCCACCCGACTGCGCTTTGGACGCCCACGCAAGCATGCGGATCGGCGCGGACGCGCTGATCCAATAATACGACGTGGAGTACGCAGGCACCTGTCCGTCGGAGAGGGTGTTCAATTTGAGGAAGTACATGGAGGATGGCGGCACGGTCACGGATACCTGGGAGTAGTCCCCGGAGAGGTACGGCATGCCCAGGAACGTAATCGTCACGGGCTCTAGCTTCTGGTTCATGAGCGCCAATCCGTTCTGTACGCCTTCATTGGAAGGAATGCTGCTGTTGGCGGTGATCTTTTGCGAAACGTTCAACGGGACGATGGGGAACACGCCGGGGAATGGGGAGACGCTGGCGGCGGGCGCGCTGGGGATGGCGGTGAAGAACTCCTGGCGCTCGCCGCTGCCATTGGTGACCGTCATGTGCTTCGCCGTCATCTCGGTGGACCCCCANNGCTTCGCCGTCATCTCGGTGGCGCCGCCCAACGTTAGTTCGATGCGCTGCTCATCGATCAGCTGTTGTGTCGCGATACTGACGCCATCCATCGCGACCTCGGTTGTGGCATCGAAGCCGCCGCCGTTGACGCGCAGCACGGTTCCGGCGGGCAGGTACCCGCCGCCCGGTGTCACACTTCGCAACCACATGGCGCCGCCGGAGCGAAACGCACCGGGCGTGGCGGTGACGGTATACGGTTTCCCGTTGGTGTCGAGCCACGGAGCGAGACTCGGATCGATGGTGACCGGGACGGTCGCGCCGGCATTCACGGGAGCGGTGAGGACGGCGACGGAAAGTCCCGGCAATTGACCGATACTGCCGGACGGCGACGAGAAGTGTACTTCCGCGTGACGGCCGGCGACTCTTGCATATCCGAGGGCGTCGCCGGCGGCGCCGAAGACGGTCACGTCCGAGATCTCACCGAAGACTGTCGGGTCGAGATCGATGGTGAATGCTCCGCTGGCGATCAACACCGGGGATTCGGCGCGTATCTTGAATTGCACGGAGGATCCGGCGGGCGCAACCTCGCTCGACACTCGAAGATTGAGCGGAGCGGGCGCGGTTTGCGCCGACGCCCGGAAACAGGGGAGCGTCAGGATGCCACAGGCAAGAATATACGAAAACCAGATCTGAAAGGGCGTTTTCTTCGGCACCGCGAGAGCTTGGCAATCAGAGGGCCAACTTCCCCGCGCCGGCCGCGCGATTGCAATCCCAAACCCCGGTGTCGGACAATGTTCTTACTACGAGATAAACCGCCATGTCCACAACTTTCTTCAGGTACGTCGGCGCCGCCATGGTACTGGCGGGGTCGGTGTTCGGCCAGACGCCGGCCTTCGAAGTCGCTTCCATCAAGCCCTCCGAGCCCATCACGCCCGCTATGGTTGCCGCAGGGAAACTGCACGCCGGCATGAAGATCGACGGCAAACGCGTCGACATCGGCAACTTCGGGCTCATGCAGCTGATCTGCAAAGCCTACGATGTCAAGACCTACCAGGTTTCCGGCCCCTCCTGGCTGCAGGCTGTCGGCCTGGCCGGGCAGCGATTCGACATCGTCGCCAACCTGCCCGAGGGCGCCACCAAAGATCAGGTGCCGCAAATGCTGCAAGCCCTGCTGGTGGAGCGCTTCAAGCTGGCCATTCATCGCGAGTCCAAAGATCAGGCGGTATACGCCATGGTGGTCGGCAAGGGCGGCCTGAAGATCAAGGAGACCGAAGCGCCCGCGCCCGCCCCTGACGGTTCCGTGCCCAACCCCGCCGTCACCGGAAGTAGTTCGGTGACCGTCAGCCAAACCAAGAGCGGAGCGGTGGTGTCCGACGGCACCGGGAAAACCCAGAAGATGACCCCATCGCCCGACGGCAAGTCGATGCGCCTGGAAATTACCGGGGCCACCATGGCCGAAATGGCCGAAGGATTGACTCCGCTGGCGGATCACCCCATCGTGGACATGACCGGCCTGACCGGTAAGTATTCCATGACGCTCGACATCTCCATGCAGGACCTGATGAATGCCGCCCGCGCGGCGGGAGCCGCCGTGCCCGCCGCCAGCCCGGACCCCACCCACCCGGCCGATGCCGCCTCCGACCCGGGCGGTTCCATCTTCACTGCCGTTCAGTCCCTGGGTCTGAAACTGGAATCGCGCAAATCGCCCATGACCTTCATCGTCGTCGACCACGTCGAGAAGATGCCCACCGAAAACTAGTAGGACAGGCCTCCTGGCCTGTCCCCGCCTGTCAACCCCTACATCGCCCGCGGCCGGATCACTTCCTCGCCCATGTACGGCCGCAGGACCTCCGGCACCACCACGCTGCCGTCCTTCTGCTGGTAGTTCTCGATGATTGCCACCCACGTGCGGCCCACTGCCAGACCGCTGCCGTTGATGGTGTGGGCGAACTCCGCCTTCTTGCCCGTCTTGTATCGAATGCCGGCCCGCCGCGCCTGGAACGCTTCGAAATTGGAGCAGGAGGAGATTTCCTTGTACCCGTTCTGCCCCGGCAGCCAGACTTCGATGTCGTAGGTCTTCGCCGAGCTCGCTCCCATGTCGCCGGTGCATAGCACCACCGTCCGGTAGGGGAGGCCAAGCCGCCGCAAGATGTCCTCGGCGTCGGCGGTGAGCTTCTCCAGTTCCTCGTAGCTCTGCTCCGGCCGCGTGAACTTCACCAGTTCCACCTTCTGAAACTGGTGCTGCCGGATGATGCCGCGCACATCGCGCCCGTAGCTGCCCGCCTCGCTCCGGAAACACGGAGTGTAGGCGCAGAGCTTGATGGGCAACTGCTCCGCTTCCAGCGTCTCGTCGCGGTAAATATTGGTCACCGGGACTTCGGCCGTGGGGATCAGCCAGAAATCGGTATTCTCGCACTTGAACAGGTCTTCGGCGAATTTCGGCAACTGGCCGGTGCCGTACAGGCTGGCGGAATTCACCAGGAACGGCGGCAGCACTTCGGTGTAGCCGTGATCCCGCGTATGCACGTCGAGGAAAAAGTTGACCAGCGCCCGTTCCAGCCTCGCGCCCAGACCCCAGTAAAGCGCGAAGCGCGCCCCGGTGATCTTGCCGGCGCGCGCGAAATCGAGAATGCCCAGCTCGGGACCGAGATCCCAGTGTGCCTTCGGCTCGAAATCGAACCGCGGCGGCTCACCCACGCGGCGCACTTCCACGTTCTCGTCGGCGCTGCGACCCACCGGGACGCTCTCGTGCGGGATATTCGGGATGCCGGCCAGCAGTTCCTGGAACTGCTCGTCCACCGCCTTCATCTCTTCATCCAGCGCGGCAATCCGTTCCGCGATGGCACGCACTTCCTTTTGCCGCTCCGTGGTGTCGGCGCCTTCGCGCTTCAGCTTGCCGATCTCGACACTCTCCTGGTTCTTGCGCGCTTTCAGCTGCTCGGCCTGGGAAATGGCGCTCCGGCGCTTGCCATCCAATTCCCGGAAACCTTCCAGATTGATCGCGCCACCGCGCGTCGCCAGGCGTTCCGCAATTCGCTCGAAATTGCTCCTGAAATAGGTGAGATCGTGCATGTCCTTCCATGCTAACGCATGGCAGGGTTATTCTTCCTCATCCTCAACTTTCACGGGTTCAAGATCTTCGGCTTCGAAGATCTCGCGGCAATCGAGACATTCAATGTAATCGACCCCGTCCCGGCGGGCGATGATCTGGGTGCGAGAGTGCTCACAAGCGGTTTGCATAACAGCGCTTAGATGAAGTTTATTCTACCGTTGCGCAGGCACTTGTCAAGCCCCCCAGGCCTACTAGTTCAGAAAATAGGTCCGGTAGAGCGTGTCCCGCTGCTTGGGGACGAAACCGGCATCCCGGATGATGCGGCGCAGTTCCTCTTCGCTCGCCCGATGGTGGGCGCCCGCGGCGGACACTACATTCTCCTCGATCATGATGCTGCCCACGTCGTTGCCGCCGAAGCGCAGGCCCATCTGGCACGTCTTCAGACCTTGCGTTACCCAACTGGCCTGCACATTCTCGATGTTGTCCAGATAGATGCGGCTGATCGCCAGGGTTTGCAGGTACTCTACCGCGGTGGCCTCTTCTTTGACGAAGCGGCCCAGCGAGGTGTTCTCCCGCTGGAACGTCCAGGGGATGAAGGCCGTGAACCCGCCTGTCTCTTCCTGGAGATTGCGTACCAGTTCCAGATGGTTCATCCGCTGTTCCAGGGTTTCCCCGCAGCCGAACATCATGGTGGCCGTGGTCCGCATGCCCAGCTGGTGCGCCGTGCGGTGAACGTCCAACCACTCCTGGGTGCCGCACTTGAGACGGCTGATGCGGTGGCGCACGTTGTCGTCCAGGATTTCGGCGCCGCCGCCGGGAATCGAATCCAGGCCCGAATCGCGCAGGCGTGCGATGGTGTCGCGCAGGCTCAGGCGGCTCACCTCGGCGATGTTGGTCACCTCCGGCGCCGACAGGCAGTGCAGGTGAATCGGGTATCTCGCCTTGATGCTCCGGAAAAGATCCTCGTACCACTCGATCTCCAGATCCGGGTGCAACCCGCCCTGCATGAGCACGCCGGTGCCGCCCAGATCGAGCGTTTCCTGGATCTTCTGGTAAATCGCTTCCTTCGGGAGCACGTAGCCTTCCGCCGAGCCGGGGGCGCGATAAAACGCGCAGAAGCTACAGTACTCGGTGCAGAAATTGGTGTAGTTGATGTTGCGGTCGATGATGTAGCTGACGACGCCTTCGGGGTGCCACTGGCGGCGGATCCGGTCGGCTTCCATGCCGATGCCGATGAGGTCGTCGGATTGGAATAGTTCGAGGGCTGCTTCGCGCGTAATCATAGCGGTGAGTGCCTATGACCACAGGATAGCAGGCAAACGCCCTCAGGCAGCGCCCATCACAAGCAGGTCTTCCTGCACCGTCTGGGCGAACAGATAGATGGTGAACAGGGGTTTGGAATCGCCCTTGCCCCAACGGTTGACCGCCCACTTGACGCGCAGAAACTTGACATCGGGGCGGTCCGACAAATCGGCCACTATCTGGTAAGTTCCGCAGTAGAACTTCTGCGGAAACGTGGACAAAGGCTTGGTGCCCCAGTCGACCCCGTCGGAGGAGCCCCAGATGGATAAGTCGATGCTTTCCTGTTCGATGATTCGCGTGATACCGAGAGTGAGGACCAGCGTCCCACCCTGCTGTTCGCCCAAGGCCACGTCAGGCCCGGAGCCGGCTTCGCGAACCGTTGTTTCCGTTAGTAAGAACTCTGGAAGCATTGGTTGTCTCCCCGGTCACACATGAATTGCCTGATTATTTGCTCTTAAGCCTAAACAATTGGTGCCGTGCCATTTCCAGAGTCTCATACTTTTTGCAGAAACAAAAGCGCACAAATTGAGTGCCAACGCTTACATGTGAAAAAAAACTCGACCCGGGAACTGCCGCCACCCCGAGGTGGGTGATCAAGTGATGCACAAAGGAACTATCGTCGGCAAAGCCCAAACTCTTTATATCGGTCATTACGTAATATGCGCCACGTGGTATAAAGCATTTGAAGCCAGCAGCTTGCAGGCTGGCTACTAAGTGGTCTCGACGCGCGGAGTACTCCTGGGAAAGCTGGCCGTAATAGGATTCCGGCAGTCCTAGCGCATACACGCCGGCCTGTTGCAGCGGAGCCGCCGCGCCCACGGTGAGAAAATCGTGCACTTTTCGGACAGAATCGGTCAAATCGGGAGGGGCAAGTACCCAACCCACCCGCCACCCCGTCACCGAATAGGTCTTACTCATGCTGTTGACCAGGATGGATCGATTCCGCATTCCGGGTAACGTCATGATCGGGATATGCACGGCGCCGTCGTAAAGGATGTGCTCGTAAATCTCGTCGGTAATAGCCAGGCAGTCGAACTCCTGACAAAGTCCGGCAATACACTCTAATTCCTCGCGCGAGAAAACCTTACCGGTCGGGTTATTGGGCGAATTGAGGATGATGGCCTTGGTGCGGGGAGTAAATGCGGCGCGCAGTTCGTCGGGGTCGAAACTCCAATCGGGCGCCTGCAGCCTTACATACCGCGCGGTGGCTCCGCAGAGCTGCGTGTCGGGACCGTAGTTCTCGTAGAAGGGCTCGAACAGGACCACCTCGTCGCCCGGGTCCAGCACGGCCAGCAAGCTCGCGATCATGCCTTCGGTAGCGCCGCAACAGACCGTGATTTCGCGTTCCGGGTCGAACTCCATGCCATAAGTGCGCTGGTACTTGGCGGCAATGGCATCGCGAAAGGGCTTGGCGCCCCAGGTGATGGCGTACTGGTTAAGGTCAGCGTCAATGGCTTGGGCCGCCGCACTCTTCAGCGCGGCCGGCGCCGGAAAATCCGGAAAGCCCTGCGCCAGATTGATGGCCTCGTGGCGCACCGCCAGCCGGGTCATTTCCCGGATGACGGATTCCGTGAATCGGGCGATCCGCTGGCTGCGGAATCGGGCGCGTAGGAGGCTTGCGTGAGTCGACACCTTTCGAGGGTACTTTGCCGGACGCGCCGCCCGCAAGTCAGTTAGTCGGCAATGACGTTGACCTGCCCGATGCCGCCGTTGATTTCCATCCGGATCTTGTTCGCCGCGCGGTCGTAGGTCGGGCTGACCCAGTGTCCGTTCTCCTGCTGGAGCCCGCGGACCTTGATTTCGCCGATGCCGCCGTGCGCCTCGGCATAAATTCCCGCATCCGCCGACACGCGAACCGTGGCTTCTCCGATGCCGCCGTGGATGGCAACGTTGTAGCTGTGCTTGGGCTTGCCGCGCAAATCCAGGTCCAGTTGGCCAACCCCCATGTTCACTTCCATGCCGCGCAGGTCGAGGCTTCCCAGATCGAGCCGCGCGTCGCCGGCGCCGAAGTGGAGCGTAAGATCCACCGGGACCTTCTTGTTCAGTTGCAGTTCCCAGCGGTATTTCGTGTTGCCGAGCGTGGTGTGGTTCCTGCCCGGCTGTTCGATGGTCAGGGAGGCTTCCTTGCCGGAGCGGCGATACCGCACCACCGGCTTCCAGGAAGGAACGCTGTAGGCGAAATCGGCGCGCATCAGTTTCGCGCCGCCGTCGCTGACACGCAGTTCTCCAGCCCCCATGCGCAGTTCCACGCGAACCAGCTCGGAATCGTCCATTTCCACGCTTTCCGAGGAATATTGGACCGGTCCCCCGTGGCTGTCAATCACACAACCGGTGAGAGACACCAGCGCGGGCAAGAGCAGCAGGTATCCGGATCTCATTTGTTCTCCTGGAGAGGATACGCGTCCCCGGCCCCGGTTGTTCCGTACAATGGAAAGATGCGTGTACTGACGTTGGTTCTGGGCGGGGTGGCGCTCCTGCTGGCACAGGAGTGGCAGACGGTCACCGATCTGGCAGGAGTGGATTTCAGCGGATTGTCTCCGGCCAGGAAAACGCTGGCGCTGAAAGCTCTGCGCACCCAGGCTTGCACCTGCGGGTGCGACATGAAGGTGGCGGAGTGCCGGGTGAAAGACCCGAAATGCTCCTACAGCCTCGGACTGGCTTCGGTCACCGTCGGCGCCATCAAAGCCGGGAAGAACGCGGACGAGGCGATCGCGGAGTCGAAGGCCTCCAAGTTCGGAACGCGGCCCGTGCCTAAACTGCTCGAGGACCCGGTGCCGATTCCGACCCTGGGTTCGCCCGCCATGGGTCCGGCCGACGCGCGCATCACCCTGGTGGAATTCTCCGACTTCCAGTGCCCCTATTGCTCGAAGGCCACGGTGCAGCTCAATGCGACTCTCAAGGCCTACCCCCACGACGTGAGACTGATCTTCAAGCAGTACCCCCTGGTGGAACTGCATCCGGCGGCCGCAATCTCGGCGGCGGCTTCGCTGGCCGCCCATCAGCAGGGGAAGTTCTGGCCCATGCACGACGTGATGTTCGCCAACCGGCCGAAACTCTCCCGGCAGTCGATTCTGGCGTGGGCGAAGGATGCCGGCCTGGACATGCAGCGCTTCACGGCGGACCTGGATTCGGACGCCATCAAGAAGGCAATACTGCGCGATGTGGCCGACGGCGACAAGGCGGGCGTGGAAGGCACGCCGACGGTGTTCCTCAACGGCCAAAGATACAACGGCGATCTGGCGCCCGACGCCATCAAGCCCGTAATCGAGAGCGAACTCAAACGCCTGGCGGGGAAGAAGTAGGTCTGGGCGAGCTTCGCTCGCCTGGCAAGCTGAAGCATGCCCCACCAATGCAGGCCTTTGGTGGCGCAGGCGGTTTCGCCTGCGAGGGACAGGCCTCCCGGCCTGTCTGGACAGGCCAGGAGGCCTGTCCTACGTAGACCTGGGTCACACCGGTACGGTCGCTGGCGAAAGCGACGAGCGATTCGTCGCGGCTCCAACTGGGGTGCGGGTGGGTGTGTTGCGGGCCGTAGACGGTGTCCACGGCATTCTCCATCCAACTGAGGTTGTGGCGCGCCCGGGCGAAATCGCCGGCCAGCGCATAGCTGGATTTCCTCCACTGCGAGCCCTGGTTGCTGGACTCCGACAGGCACAACTGCCGCCGCGCCCCGGTGGCCACGTCGATGACTTGCAGCCCTTCGTCGGGATGGTTGGTGTCGCAGAGGATGCGGCGTCCGGCGCGATCGGGAGCGATGTGCCAGGCGTTGTAATTGACGATGGTGCGGATGGCGCGGGTGGTCCAATCCATCACGCGCAGCGCTCGCGGCCAGACCGTGAAGACCAGATCGCCGGTGCTTCCCAGGAAAGTCTCGTGCACGATGAACTCGTCGTTGCCGTGGAGGTAGAGGCATTCCAGACCGCTGCCGTCGCAGCGCACGCGGTGCATGCGAGGGGCGGGATCGCCGGAAAACTCGATCCACTCCGGCTCCAGCGGGTGGAACTGCGGATGGATCACGGTACGGGGAAACGGGATGATGGTGGACGCGGTCCCATCGAAGCGGCTGACCACGAGTCCGCGGTTGGATGGTGCCGCAAAGGCCGCCGTCAGCCACTCGCCATCGGGACTGATGGAACACTCGCCGAGTTGCGCGCCGGGGAAGGCGAAGATCCGCCGCTCTTGCAGGCTGGCGCGGCCGATGGCCCACAGTTCCCCGCCCCGCGTGACCACCAGGGTTGCGCCATCGGGGTGCAGCGCCGCGGAATACGGATGGATGGCGGCGCCGCGCGTCAGTTGCCGGGTTGCGCCGCTTGCCAGGGAAATCTCGAACAACTGCGCCTCGCCGGTGCGATAGCTGGTGAAGAACATCTCCCCGTCGCCCGGAAAGAACGAGCATTGCAGAAAATACGTGGGGTGATTGATGTGCGGCCCATCGGTGACCTGACGAATCATGCGCGGCCCAAATAGAGATCGCGGCCGGCGGCGAGAGAGGCGATCTTGCGGTCGGCGATGGAGCGTTGGAGCATCCAGAAGCCGCAATCGGGGTGGATCCAGGCGACGCGTCCGGGGCCCAGAACACTTTCGGCGCGCGCGAGGGCGCGCGCGATTTCCTCGGGCGTTTCGACGTGATTGATCTTCACATCGATCACCCCGATGCCGAGTTTGATCTTCGGATTCACCTCCTTCAGCGGCTCCAGATCTTCCGGCGGGCGGTGCGCCATTTCGAGCACCAGGTGATCCACGTGGAGTTGGTTGAGGAAGGCGACCAGGGCGCGCCACTCGCCCTTCTGGATGGTCTGTCCGCCGTAGTTGCCGAAGCAGAGATGCACTGCGCGCCTGCCGTGGAAGGCATCGAGCACGCAATTGATGGCGCCAGCGGCCAACGGGGCGTCGGCCGGATTGCCGGGGATGTTGGCTTCGTCGATTTGCAGGCAGTCGCACGGCAGTCCGGCCACCTGCTGGGCGAGAACGCCGGCGACGCCCATCAGCATGGGCTCGAAATGGCGGTAGTAGTTGTCCAGCAGGGTGCGCGCCAGCATGTAAGGGCTGGTGACGGTGAACTTGAAGGGACCGCCGGCCACGGAGGCGGCGAGTTCGCAATCGGCGAGCAGGTTGAGCGAGCCCTCGCCTAACGCCTCCTCCACGACGCCGGCGGCCTTGCGGCGGAACTTCATGGTGCTCTTGCGGGCGAAGCACTCGTGATCGCTGCGCCCCACCTGAGAGCGTATGCCGGCCATGGGGCGGAGGAAGTACTCGATCATCCCGTTGGTATCGGGGTGGTTGACATCGAAGCGGTAGAGTTCGCCGTCGGTGGGCAGGTCGATGCGCGCCTGGCGCTGGGTGTCGAAAACGACGCGGGTGGCATCGAGGCGCGCCTGCTCGCTGGGCAGCGCCGGCAGCCAGTCCGGAACGGGATAGCTGCCCACGGTGGTGGTGAGGATGGCGGGTTCAGACGACATAGGGGGGCCGGTACCTGGGGCGCGTTAGGTATTGATTGCCTTCGGCGGCGCCCTCGCCGGTGAAGCGGCCCTTGGCGGCGTCCACAGCAAGTTTCCGGCCCGCGCGGTAACTGGCGTTGGCCAGATGGCAGAGGTCGGCGCTCATCACCCCGAGGGCCACGTCCGCGTGGAGGTCTTTGTAGTTGCGCGAGCGGCAGGCGGCCAGGAAGTTCGCCATGTGGGGCGGAGTATCGGCGCCCGCGTCTCTTGGCACGTCCATCACCAGATCGTCCTTGTCGCCTTTGTAGACCTTGAAGCCGGAGCTGTCGGTGCTCATCCAACCATCGGCGCCGTAGAACAGGTTGCCGACGTAGTTACCGCCGCCCTTGACGATATTGCCCTCGCCGCCGGTATTGAGGCCGCGGACTTCGAACTGCAACTGCTTATCGCCGTAGTCGAATGAGACGAACTGGGTGTTGGGGGTCTCCTGGTCGTCGACGGAGACGTATTTGCCGCCGGTAGAGACCACCGTCTTGGGCCAGGTGACTTCGCCCAGGCCCCAGCGGGCGATATCCATTTCATGCACGCCCTGATTGCCGATGTCGCCGTTGCCGGTGTCCCAGAACCAGTGCCAGTTGTACTTGAAGCGCAGCGCATTGAAGGGTCGCAAGGGGGCGGGTCCGAGGAACATGTCCCAGTTGACGCCGGCGGGGACGGGCGAATCTTCCGCGTGCCCGATGGAGGGGCGCCGTTTGAAGCAGAGGCCCTTGGCCATGTAGACCTTGCCGATGACGCCTTCGTTGAGCAACCGCATGGCCTTGATCTTGAACGCCAGGCTGCGGTTCTGCGAGCCGATCTGCACCATGCGGCCGGTCTTGCGGGCCACTTCGACCATGCGCTCGCCTTCGTGGACGTTGTAACAGGCGGGCTTTTCGCAATAGACGTCCTTGCCGGCCTGGCAGGCCCAGATGGTGGAGAGGGCATGCCAGTGGTTAGGAGTGACGATGGAGACGGCGTCGATATCCTTGTCGGCGAACAGCTTGCGCATGTCGTCGTAGCCTTTGGGCTGCTCCGAGGTCAGCTTCAGGGCGGCGGCCTGTCCGGTTTCGAGCGCGGCCTGGTTGACGTCGCAGAGCGCGGCGATGCGCACACCGGGAAGGGTGGCGTAGCTACGGATGTGATCATTGCCGCGTCCGCCGATGCCCACGATGCCGATATTGATCTTGTCGTTGGCGCCGAGTACGCGGCCGAGGGAAAAGGCGGCGCTGGCCGCGATGAAGGTCCTGCGCGATGAAGTGGACATTTCGATCTGTTTACCGTCCTCGGCGAATAGGATAACAGG
>PLDO01000531.1 GCA_003136215.1 Bryobacterales bacterium | reverse complement strand
GCCTGCTGGTGCTCATACTCGCCAATTATCGGCTGCACCGCCTGCACCGCGGCCGTCCCCATCTCGTGGTAGTTCGCCTCCTCGCGCACCTGACGGACGGCTGCCACCGCCGCGTCCCACGCGCGCTGTTTCAACCCCGCGTACTCGGGCCGGTATTGAATGTCCCACGACAGCTTGTTCATACCCGCTTGGAGGGCGCGTTCCATCTCCTGTTTCCGTGTCCACGGCCCCAGTGCCCGATGCACGGCCGCGTCCACCAGGCGCTGGGTGATGGCCGCCGGTTGGCTGGGCTGGAGTACGGAGAGTGCCTCCTGCAGCAGGGCGTGGACCTCCATCTCAACCTCTCGCCGCGCACCGTAGGGCAGAGAATTGAGCGCGTACTGCGTCCACTGTTGCACCCATAGCAGGCGCCGCTGCTCGGCCTGCTTGCCCTCGGTCCTTTGGCGCTCCGCCGCTTCCGCGGCCGCCTGCCGACCCTGGCGATCGCGGAACCAGTCTTCGTTTTCCTCGAGCTCGCGGTCGATCCTGCGCTTTTCGAGCAGACTCCTGGTGATGGCCACCAGATCTGCGGCGGACACCACCTCGGCGCTCGCTGCGGCCAGGAGTTCTGGGTGACCGTGGCGGCCGTCCGTCCCGTTGCTTTCCGGTGGAGCGCTCTCGGTGGGCAAGGGGCGCGGAATCGGCGGCANNGTCGCCAGGGTAGTGCCCAGCTGGCGTGCAACTTGGCCAGTCGAATAGAAAAGGGGTTGCATACGTGTCAACCATACGGAAATTCGGACCCTTATTCAACGTTTTAACGGTTCTTTGGGCGGTTTTCCGTATGGTCTTTGGGTTTTCGGCGCGTTCTCGGCGTGGTTTTCGGTCTGGTTTGGCGAAATGGGCTACGGTTGGGGCGCTGGTTTTCGGGGTGGCTAGGGGTTCGTGCCGTGGCTTGCCGGGTGACGAGGGGCTCGGCACGGGGCAGGGCGCGCCCAGGGAAAGAACCTACTCCTGAGGGCGTTCGTCGCCTTAAACCGGTTAGGGTCATGTGTCTATCTCTGCTTGGGGCGCGGCGGGCAGCCGACGCGCGGCGGATTCGCGGCATCGAAATCCGGCTCCTTGGTCCACCCAGGAGTGTGTTAGGACTGTTCCCTACCGCGCGGGCCACCTTGACCGCTGAACCGCCGCTACCTGAGGCGATCCGTCTCTCTGCGAGGTCGTCGCCGCCGCAAGGCAGTGTCCGATAATGCGGATTAACGGGCGAAGTGAGTTTTCTAAAATGAACGGACCCAGGCCGACAACCGGCTCGGCTGTTAACCGAAGGGTTGTAGGTTCGAGTCCCACGCGAGGAGCCAAACTTCCAACACGTGAATTCCGGCGACCCGGTGGTTAACGGGTTTTGACGCGCGGAGAAGATTCAAAGCGAGTGCGCGAAGCCCACTGTCCTGCAAGGGTTTGGTGACTTTCCGCCCGGCATTGCCTTTCTCCGTTTCGGAAACTGGTAGCTTGGGTACCGAGCGCAAGATGAGGGGTCCTCGCGGCATCTTGAATCGCTCCTGGGCTAAAGTCATAGACAGGCGGGATGCCGAACCTACTTTTCAACTCGAAGGTTGTTGACCACCGAAAAGACTCCGGATACGCCGTTAGCCCGTATATTCGCTAGGTCCTTGTCGCCTTGGGTGGACACGACACCCTCCAGTGTCACTTTGCCATTGTCCACGATGATATGAATCGGCGGTACGGCCTGGAGCGCGTAGCGGTCGAGTCCCGGGTGGCCGTAAATGGCTCGATACACCGCCAGACGGCTACGATCATCCATCGGCGACAGCGGCAGGACAAGGATTTGATTGTCGACCTTCTCCACCCCTTCGATGCCTTTCACCACGTTGCCCGCATCGCTCTTCAACGTTGGGCGGGTAACTTGCCCCATTAAGGTTACGGTGCTGCCGTCCACTCGATAGGCCAGGTTGTCGAAGACGCCGTAATACGGCAACATGACCAACTCATGGCGGACTTCACGCGTGATACGGTCCTCGCTTCTCGCGCCCGGTTGAGCAGAGCGTTCCTTGTCTTGCTGGCCGGAAAACCCGCGCGTTGCGGTAAGCAGAATCGCTAAAGTAACTAAACACACACACAGCCTGGAATGTTTCATCGAATATCCCTCCCTATAAGACTGAGCATGTTGGCTTCCAAGAACTCCACGCCGGGGAAATCCGTCAAATGTAGGGCGAGGGCGACTGATTTGGTCCACCGTGGCCTCATTTGGGGACCGCATCCCTCAACTCAATTCGCTTGCCGGATCTTCAAGGCTGTCAACTGTCGAACCCACCTAGCCGACCTCTTCTCACCGGGCACCACCAACTGAAATGGACCGTCGTTTTCCGATAGCTGCTTGCCATCCCGCTTCGTCACCACGTAGATCGCCTTGTCCATGAAGGTCGAATCGAGTTCCGCCCAGGCGAACACCGCCCGGTAGCCGTCCTTGGCTTCCACCACCATGTAGTACGACGCCCCGGTGCTGTGAAACTTCTCGCCCAATGGCAGATCAACCTTGGCAAGCACGTCCGTCAGCAGGACGCCCTCAAATGTTGCCGGGGTTCCGTGATCGGTGGCTTTCACGGTCTGGTGCGGCAGATTCGAGAGTTCCGACACAGAAAGCGTGACACTCTTGCCGCCGACGCCCGTCACTGTGATGGTGGCTGGCCCGATATCTGGAGGGAAGGGTTTTGGTTGCCGAATACCCTGCCCTTGAAGTCCAAGCACTACGGCAAGGATCATCACACAAACTGAGGTCGCTGGATTCATAATCCTGTCCTGTCGGTAATTGTAGACCCTTCTCCAAATCGGATGCGAAGTGGCATCGGTGTTCCAACGGCTGAGAACCGCTCGACAGAGCCGTATCGAATCTGGTACAGCCCGAGCATGGCGACGGCCCAATACCCATCTCCTTTGACCACGAGAACACCGGGGGCGGTGCTCATTTCCCTTTTGGCAGGTGCGGATACGGTACCACTTCGTGGAGAAAGAGCGCGGCTTAGCGATCGCTCTTTACATGACGGGCACGAAGATCGGGCCTGCGATCGGCACTCCACTGGCGGCCTGGCTGATCGGCATGTATGATTGGCGGCTGATGTTCGTTTTGATCGGACTGGGCGGCTTGGTGTGGCTTGTACCCTGGCTCGGCGTGGTCAAGAATGACGACCGGGAACTCGCGCGGGTCGCCGCGAAGAAGGATGGCGCAAAGCCCATCCCATTCACCAGCATCATGGCAAGTCCGGTGATCTGGGGCACCGTCGCCTTCGTAAATCCGGGCCGGGGTTCNNCTCTTAATGGGCAATATCGGTAGCCATCTAGACGTTACCTCGGCGTGGCGAGGACATCAAGCGAAGATCGAAGCGGATGGAGCTTTTCGAAGCGGCAACTGGACCGATGGGGATTTCGCGACAGTTATCCGGCGTCAACGCCGCATGCGATCCTGCCTCCATCCTTGTGCGTGGCTTACTCGTTGCGCAGCGCGGCGGCTGGATCGATGGGCCAAGCTCTCCACGCCGCAGGTGCGGCGAAGACTGGCTCACGGCCGGCGAGAGCAGGAAGCCATGGAGAGGTCACCGCAAGTTCTGACAGAAGAGCGTCGGTTAGTCGAGATGATGGGGAGGGGTGCATCCTTGCCAGAAGTGCTCGACACCCTCACCTTGGCGACCCAGCAAATGGTACCCGAGTGCTTGTGCTCAATTCTGCTGATGGGGGAAGAGCACACCATCTCCTGACGGGCTCGGGGGCAGCCTGTCCAAGAAATACATGCTTGCCGTAAATGGGCTGACGATCGGCCGGATGTAGGCGCTTGTGGTTCGGCGGCATTTCGGAACGAGACAGTCATCGTGGATGACATTGCGACCAACTGCCGCTTCGCGCTCGCGAAGGACACTTGATGAGCTTTGGGTTGCAAATCTATTGGAGTGTGCCGATCCGCGACTCCAGCAATCAGGTCTTAGATTAGGGACGTGCCATGTACCACCGTGGCTACGCGCGCAATCTGGATGATTGGCGGGTGGAAGCGTACCCGGTGGGCCCGGCGCACCTGTTGGACGAACTGGCGGGGACGCTGCATCGCGGGCCGCGTTGGTCGGGTGTGTGCGGCGTGGAGGAGAGGGAAGCCGCGGTGAAGACAGGCGGGGGATTCCGGAGTGAGTAAGAGAGCCGGCGCGCAGGACTGGAGGCCTGCGCTACTTACTCTCCCGCACGGTCAGCATCTGGTTCGGCTTGACGTTTTCCAGCACCTGCACGGCGCCCGACGGCCAGCGGATTTCGATTTTCGGTATCTGCGCCAGCTTGCCCAGACCGAAATGAACGCCGGCGTGGCTGGAGGAGGCGTAGCTCACAGCGCTGGTCATGTGGTTGTACTGATCGCCAATGCGGATGCGCGCACCGATGCCGTCGCGATTGCTGCGCACGCCCACCAGCTTGAGGATGATCCAGTTTCCGGCGGGGCCCAGGTTTTCCCAAACTTCGGCAGGTTCGCCCAGGCAGGAGACCACCACGTCGATACGGCCGTCGCCGTTGAGATCGGCATAGGCACTGCCGCGGTGGGCGCGCGGGGCGGACTGTCCGGCTTCGGCCGAGACGTCGCGGAACGTGCCATCCCCGAGGTTTAGGAAGACGCCGTTCGGCTCCTTGTACCTGGCCGCCTCGAACTGCTCCACCAAGTCATTGACGTGGGAGTTGGCGGTGAAGAGGTCTTTCCAGCCATCGTTGTTGAAGTCGAACAGGCCGGTGCCCCAACCGCTGTGGTGAATGGTGAGTAGCCCCAGCTTGCTGGAGTAGCCTGCGTCGGTGAATGCGCCCTTGCCAAGGTTTCGAAACAACGGGAAGGTTTCGCCGGCGAGCGCGGTGACAGCGATGTCGGGCAAGCCGTCGTTGTTGTAATCGCGGAAATCGGCGCCCATGCTGGCCACGGCGCGGCCGAGGTCGGGGAGCGCCACGCCGGCCGGCAGCCCCACCTCTTCGAAGGTTCCGTTGCCGCGGTTGTGGAACAGGAAGTTCGGCATGTTGTCGTTGGTGACGAAGGCGTCCATGAAACCATCGCCATCGTAGTCGGCGAAGGCGACGCTCATGCCCCGGCCGGCATACTTCGCGATGCCCGACTCCTCCGAGACGTCCTGAAAGGTTCCGTCGCCGCGGTTGCGATAGAGGGTTGAGGGCAAGCCGTCGAAGTATTTCGGGTGGCAGTAAATGCGGATGTTGCGCGAGGCGTCGCCGCAGTACCGGTCTTCGGCCGGCCACCTGGCGTAGTGGACCACCAGGAGATCCAGCTTGCCATCGTTATCGTAGTCGAACCAGCCGGCGGCCACCGCCCATCCATCGCTCTTGATACCCGCCTTTTCGGTGACGTCCTCGAACTGGCCGTTGCCCAGGTTGCGATAGAGGATGTTGCGGTTTACGCCGGCCACGAAGAGATCCACGTTGCCATCGTTGTCGTAGTCCGCGGCGGCGGCGCCCATGGAGTAGCCGGCGCCAGCCAGATGCGCCTGTTGGGTGACATCGGTAAATCTCATGCCGCCGTCATTCCGGTAGAGGCGGTTGAAGTACTTCGGCGCATCCTTCTGTAGCGAGGGTACCGCGGCGCCGTTGGTGAAGAAGAGATCGGGAAGGCCGTCGCCATTGTAGTCGAAGATGGCGATGCCGCCGGGCATGGTTTCGATCAGACGCTTTTGGGGCGTGGGACTGTTTTCAAGGACGAAGTGCACACCTGAGGATTCGGCCACGTTCCGGAAGCGGATTGGCGCCGGAGCATCCGCCGCCACCAATCCGGCCGAGATCGACAGAAGGCAGAGGCGCAACGCGGATGCGAAAGCCTTACGGCCGTCCATCGGGCGGCGCCGTGATCTGCGCCTCTTTCGATAGCTCATCTTTCTGGGCCTGCACCTTCTTGACAATCTCCTGATAGCGCTCCAGAGCGTGCCTGGCGCGCTCCGGCTGGCCAGTCGCCTGGTAAGCGCGCGACAGTTGGTAGCTGAGGCTGCCGTCGTCATCGATCGGCGAAGCGTTTTCCAGGTGAGGAACCGCCTTGGAGGGCTGCCCCGCTCTAGCATATGCCAGGCCTAGCGACGCTTGGGCGCCCATCATTTTCGGATCGGCGCGAACCGCGGCCTCCAGGTACGGGATTGCCCGCCCGGCCTCTTCGAGGTGGAGCAGCGAATCGCCTTCCATGTAGTTCAGGTCCGGGGGCATCGGCCGGAACTGGAGAAATAGCGGGGCCGCGGACCGGTAATCTCCGCCCATATAGAGCGACACCGCGACCTCCTTTTTGAAATTGGGATTACCCGGCTGTATGGCCAGTGCGGCTCGCCATTCTTTGGCGGCTTCGAGGTGCTGGCCCTGCGCGCTCATGGTTTCGGCGCGGAGTTGATGGTACTCCAACGATTCCGGCAGCGTCGAGAGGTGAGAGAAGGCTTCCAGCGCCCATTGGTTATATTCCTTCGATTCGCGATACGACGGATTCACCACGGCTGGTTTCGCGGGCTCCCTGCTCTGTTCGTCCGCTGCCCAATCCAGATGGCCCGTCTTGCGGTACACCTCGGCGACGGACGTGTGGACGCCGGCCATCGCCGGATTCCTCTCGAGCGCCTGACGGTACAAATAGAAGGCGCTGCGATACTGCCTCCGCGTCACGCGGGAATCGGCCAGCAGAGCCAGCATCCAGCACGATTCAGGTGCGGTGTTCCGCAGTTGCTCAAACGCGTTCGTGGAGACGGATTCGTAGCTCTTACCCAGTCCGTACCAGGCTTTGGGGTCGTTGGGGGTAAGCTCGGTCAGCTTGCGGAAATGGAGGGCCGACTCTTTCGGGCGTCCGGCAGCAAGCAGGGCTTGCGCCAGCAAGCCGCGGGCGTCCGTATTGCCGGCATCCGCGGCTACCACGCCTTCGAACGGGGCCACCGCCAACGCCGGTTCGCCCAGTTCCAGATGGGCCACGCCCAGCGAGAAGCGCGCCGGAGTATTCCCCGGATCCACCTTCAGCACGGCTTCAAAATGGGGGATCGACTTGCGATCCTGTCCCGCCATGCGCTCGGCCAAACCCAAATTCAGGATGAGGCCTGGATTCCCGGGGACCGCGCGCACCAGTTCTTCGTAGATCGGAACCGCTTCGGAGAATCGCCCCGCGGCCATCAGTTCCTTGGCGCGGTGTGATTTCAGCGCCAGATCGTCACCCTGCGCGCCCACCAGCGTGGAGAGCCAGAAAAGAAGAGGCAGGGTCAACTCCTGCCTCATTCTTGGAAACCGCACTCTAGAATTGTAGCTCGATCGCTACCAGGCCGCGCGCAGGCCAAAGCGGATTTGGCGTTCGCCGGAAGCGCTGAGGATTTGCATGAACGTCCCGGAGGTCACGCTGCTGCTACTGACACCGCCGAAATGCGACGTGTTGGATAAGTTGAAGAACTCGCCGCGGAACTGGAGCCTGATCCGCTCTTTGATCGGGAACTCGCGCGTGATATCGAGATCCGTGTTCCACAGGCCCGGATTCCGCAGAATGTTCCGTCCGCTGGTGCCGAAGGTGTTGGCGGCGGTAACCGCTGCCCAGGCTGTGGTGGTGTTGTAGTAGAGTTGCCCCGGCCCGACATTGCCAAGCCGGGTGACCGGACCGATCTGGTTAGCCGTCTGGGTGTTGTTGGGTGCATTTAGCGACGTACCCGGAGCCGTAACCGTGAACGGAGTGCCGGTGTAAGCGGCCATTACGCCGTTCACCTGCCAGTTGCCGAGAACAGCCGCCCCGACACCGGACTTAGCCATGGATTTGCCCTTGCCGAAAGGCAATTCGTAGACCCAGCCCACTTGGAAAACGTGGGTGCGGTCATAGCCCGCGGCAGCGCGGTTGCGTTGGAAGACGGGCGCCCAGTTCCAGCCCACGCTGACCCAGCCGTCGTCATCGGTATAGTCGATAGCCTTGGAGTAAGTGTAGGCGCCCTTCACCATCATGCCTTTGGCGAACGACCGGTTGACCGCCACCTGAAGTGAGTTGTATTCGGAGCTGAGGTAGCCATCCCACATATTGGTGGGGACGGTGCGGCCGAACTGGGCGTATTGCGGCAGCCCGGTGGTGCCGGAACCGGGGAAGCCGGAGTTGATATCGCGGTCCGCGAGGATGTGAACCGAATGCGAGCCCACGTAGCCGACCGACGTCAAGAAGTCGAGCGGCAGCTTGCGCTCCACGGTGAAGTTAAAGGACTGCACATAGCCACGGTGGATCTCGCCGGCCCACGGGCTGCGTTCCGAGGCATTACTCGGCAGCGGCACGATGCCGGTGGAAAGGTTCGGCCCGACCGCGTTGGGAACACCCTGCTCGATGGTGTTGGCCCAGCCGTAGCCATTGGCGGGCGCGTTGGCAAAGTTTACCACGATCGGATACCAGCCGCGCAGCGGGCGCGAGAACGGAATGGGATCGAAGTTGATGCCATAGCCGGCGCGGATCACGGTCTTGTTTCCCAACCGGTAGGCCAGACCGATGCGCGGGGCAAACAACTTGTGGCTGACGGTGATCCCGGCGTTTTCGGGAACGTTGCCGCGCCCGCCCATGGAGATCAGGTTGGTGGAGGGATCGTAGCTCTCAATGCCGTAGCCGGCGCGCGTCATCAGCGGATAGAATTCGTAGCGGAGACCGATGTTGATGGTCAGGTTGCGGCCCACCTGCCACCGGTCCTGCACGTACCAGCCGAATTGCCATTCGCGTCCCGTGGCCAGAATGTACTCCAGACTCTTTTCGGTATCGTCGCTCAGGCCCAGCAGGAACGCGGCGTAGGCGTTGAACTGGGTGGTGGCGGCGCCGCCTTTCAGCGCGGTTTCACCGCCGTTGAAGCCCAGGTAGCCGCGCGGGCCCTGCCCGATTTCCGGCTGCCAGTGGTTCAGGTGGTGGCGCACTAGGTCGAAACCAACGCGGATTTCGTGAGCGCCGCGGGAGATCGTCAGGTTGTCGCTCTGCGTATAGCTTTCTTCCACGCGGGTCACCGGCATCCAGTTCGGCACTCCGAACCCGTTGTAGCCGGAGATGCCAATATTGGGGAATCCGCTCTGGCGGATATCGGGACCGTTAGTGTTCGGAATGCCAAACTGCAGCCCGTAGTTCGTGCCGTAGTCGTTGGGGATGACTGCCTGGCCCTGCCGCTCATAGCCCAGCACTCCGTCCAGAATGATGTGCGGGGAGAACGTGTGAGTGTGACCAATGGTCCCCACCTGGATCAAGGTGTGGCCAAGTCCGGGGTCGGATCCACCGAGTCCGGTGCCGCCCGCGAGACCGAACACCGCCTTTCCACCGGAAGTGGCCCACATGCGACCGTACTTGCCCCAGATGGTTTCCTTGTCGTTGGCCACGAAGTTGATCTTGGTGTCGAAAAAGTTCCGGCTCAGAATCGGGCCGCCCGCTGCGTAGAAGTTGCTTGAATTCGGGTTGGGGCCGGCGTAATTGGGGCTGGGATAGTAACTCTGCAGCTTGAGGGCGATCTGGTCTAGCCGGGCGGTGGGGATGACGTTGCCGGCGAACGGCGTGCGGCCGGAGCCATCGGAATTCCCGGTTTGCGGGTCGTAGATCACGGTGGAGAGACCGCTGAAATCGCCGGCCTTCTGGGCCGCCGTCGGAACCGTGTAGAACCCCGGCGAAGCCTGGCGCTGTCTGGTGCCGTCAAAGCTCACGAAGTAGAAGAGCCGGTTCTTGCGGATAGGGCCGCCCACGGTGGCGCCGAAATTGTTATAGATGCTGAGCGGCTTGTCGGTGCCAGCAGCCTGGAAAAAGTTCCGCGCTTTGAGGTGCTGGTCGTCGTGGAATTCGAACGCGCTGCCATGGATGGCGTTCGTGCCCGACTTGGTGACCAGCGTGATGGCCGATGCGCCAGCCATGCCCTGCTCGGCATTGGCCGCCCCGGTGGTGACGTTCACCACTTCGACGTTTTCTTCCGGCGTGACATAGCCCACGTGGTGGGGCAGCCAGACGTTGACGCTGGCGGCGCCGTCAATGCGCGTAATGTTGGTCTGCGCGTTGGCGCCGTTGATGTGGGTGTTCAGCGCGCGGCCGGGAGTATCGGTGATGGAGTTCTGCAAGGCGGCCGGCATGGCGCCCGGCACCAGGTTGATCAGGCTCTGGTAGTTCCGGTAGCCGCCGAGCGGCAGGCTGGTGATGGCCTTGGTGACGATTTCGGAATGCGTGTCGGCCTTGTCGGTTTGCAGCACAGCCTGGGTGGCTTCCACGGTCACCGTCTCGGTGAGTTGGCCGACTTCCATCTTGACATCCGCGCGCGTGATGGTGTCGGGACTGACCTCGGTATCGGTCTGCACGTGCGCCCGGAAACCCTTGGCGACCACTTTCAGATCGTAGTGGCCAGGCAGCACGTTGACGATCGAGTAGCGTCCGCCGACATCGGTGGAAGCCTCTTTGGAAAGCCCGGTTTCCGTACTGGTGACAGTTACGGTAGCCCCAGGGATAACGGAGTCGCTCTGATCGGTGATGGTGCCGATCACAGAGCCGTAAAGCACTTGCGCGGTGGCTGGACGGACGTTTACAGCGCAAAATACGGCAAGACACAATACTAGCGGCGGAACGCACGATCTCAGACGCATTTCCCCTCTCCAATTGACCGGAAAGGTATCCGATCATACCCAGACAACGATGCAATGAAAACAGCTTGTTATTGTATGTATGGCTTTTAGGCGATAAAGTCAAGCCAATTCTTGAATTGCTCTGCCATTTCGGTGGCTCACTTGCCTTGAATGGCTGCCAGCGCCTGCCGGGCGGGTTGGTAGTTCGGGTCGATACGGAGCGCGGATTCCAACTCGGCCTGGGCCTCTTGCAAGTGTCCCAGCCGGAGCATTCCTACACCGAGTATGGTGTGCAACGCGGTATCGCTGGGCCGGTAGGCCAGCGCGTCGCGATAGCGCACCACGGCCTGATCGAGTTTGCCGGCGTCCGCAAATGCGTCGCCCCAGAGGATGAGGACGTTCCCCAGGTTCTCGCGCGCCTTGGGGTCGCCGGGCCGGTCGGAAAGCACCTGCTCGAACTCCACGGCCGCGGCTTCCCACTGGCCGGTGGACGCGTCCACGCTGGCCAGGTTGTAGCGCGCGTCGGTATAGTGGGGGTCGATCTCAAGCGCCCGCAACAGTTGTTTGCGGGCCTCGGCGGGTTTCGACGCCGAGAACAGCGCCACTCCCAGTTCAGTGGCGAACACCACATTGGCGGGCTGCGCGTTCCACGCGGCGAAGAAGTAGGGAAGCGAGGCCTCCGCATCGCCCCGGCTCAACAGGATGTCGCCCATGTTGTAGTTGGCCGTGAAGTCGGTAGGATCTTTCTCCAACCGCTGGCGGGTCATGCCTTCCTGCAACACCGCCCGCTGGTCACCCTCGCCAACCGGAAGCACCTGAAGCCAGAGGTGGCTCATCTCCTCCGCTGCCGTGTTGCCGCCCTTGACCGCTTTCGGCGGGTTGTTGGGGTTGCGCACGTTAGCGGACGAGTTGTCGTAGTGGTAGCGCATGGAGACCGTGCTTCCGCGCGGCAGGAAGACGGGCTCTTTATATCGAAAAACACCCTGCCAGTTCAAGTCCCACTCGGGAATCCGGACCAGCCATTTCCTGGAGCCGTCCGGCAGCGTGGCGTAGCCCTCCATCAATTTGCCCAGGTAATGCGCATGCGGATAGACCGCGAGCACGTTCAGGTCGAGCGGCACGCGAAAATCATCGGAGACCAGGAAATCTTGCTGGCCGGGCGGGATGTCGATGGCGGCATCGTGCTGCAACTGGACCAGCATGCCGAACTTGGTTTGCGGCCTGTCGGTGAAGTAGAGACCGATCACCGGATCGACGGTTTCGGGCTTTCCGGATGGGCGGAGATGGACGTTCAGCACCAGGTCCATTCCCGGATTGGCGCGCCAGGCCATGCCGTCGGGTTCCACCACCGGAACGCTGCCCGGTTTCCAGGACAGAAAGTGACTGTCGGGATCGAACGCGGTTTCCTCAAACGTGATGTCCATGCCCGTGAATCCCTTCCCAGGCTCGGGTTCGAGGCGCCGGGCGGATTGCGAGCGGTCGATAATCACGTTGGCGTGGTGGAATACGCGGGGATTGCCGGGACGGACCTCGATGGCTTTCACCCATCGCTCCGTGACGATGGGCACCGGGATCACGAAATTCCAAAAGACCTCCGGACCGTCAGCGGCGAGTGCATAGGGCTTCTGGATATGCAATATCAGATCGGGAGTTCCCAACGCCCATTCGGAGCTGAACTTGGGAGGCTGTGGGGCGTGCGATGCCGAGCCTGGCGGAGTCCCCTGTTTGACCCACTCCTGGATGGATTGGATCTGCGCGTCGGTAAGCCGGCGGGCTTCCAGGAAGTCGCCGTAGCCGGCTTGAGGCAGCCAGGGCGGCATGTAGCGCCGCTTGGTAACATCGGCGATTTGCGCGGCATGCTTCTGTACGTCGTCGTAGGAAAGCAACGAAAAAGGTGCGGATTCGCCGGGGCGGTGGCAGGAAGAGCAATTCTGGTAGATGATGGGAGCGATGTCCTGGTAGAAGGTGATTTTGGTCGCTGGCGCCGCGGGGAGCGGCAGCGCGGAAAATACAGCCAGTAGTATCCGGGTCGCCCATCGTCGCACAAACTCATGCTACAACAAAGAACACCCGTGGTCAGGTTGTTAACCCAATACCGGTCATTCTGCATTAGTTGGGGGGCGGGCAATCTTGCCGGCAATCTTGCCCGCAGCCGCCTTTCAGGCGGCTCTTTTGGGCGACGCGCAAGTTCTTCGCACCGGCAAACGCCGGCTGAAAGCCGGCGGCAGCCAGGATTGGATGCCCCACCAAATGTGCTGGATCGCATCTCTGGAAAAACGAGTGGCATTGGGTTGTTAACCTGCCCCACGACCTCAGGAAGGAGTGCAGACGCATGGATCAGGAACAAGGAAGCGGTTTTCCTCTCGGCCGGCGGAATTTTCTAAAGGCCACCGGGGCCAGTATTGGCGCCACCAGCCTGGCTCTGGCCCAGGCCCAGCAAGCGGCGGCCAGCCCACTTACGGAGAAACAGAAACTGGACCGCGTGGCTTCCAACACGTGGCCGCTCCGCTACATTTTCAAGAGCCGCATGAGTTTCGGCGCCAACCCGCGCACCGAAGAACTGAAGAAAAAGTATGGCGAGATCACCATGCTCGACATGCCTCAGTTCACCAAGGACAACTTCCCGGGCGTAACCCACATGGACCTGTTTTCCGGGCTCTTCGGGGATGTGACCGATGACAGCATGTACGTTCAGGTGCCGCTGATGGTAGGCACGGCCACCCGCACCACGCGCGAATTCGACCCCTCGAGCGCATCGGGCAAGCAGTGGCTCAACAAACTGGCCAACAAGATGGTGGCGACCGGCACCAGGTGCCAGCACATTTCCAACAACGCGCCGCGCGATATCTGCGAACTCGATGAGGAAAAGCGCAAGGCCGGAATTGAAGTGGCCAACAAGTGGCTAGATGGCGCCAAGATCATCGGGGCGAAGTCGATGCGGGTGAACAGCGGCGGGCCCCGCCTCGCGCCCGTCCCGGTGGCCACCGCGGACTACCCGAGGAACAACGAAATCGAAAAGTACCTGGCCAACTGCATCGAGTCATTCAAGGTGATGGCCGACCACGGTTCCAAAGTGGGAGTGAAGGTCACGCTCGAAAACCACTGGGGGCTGACGGCCAATCCGATCAACATCCGGATCATCGTGGACGCGGTGAATAGCCCGTTCTGCGAAGCCTCGCCGGACTTCTGCAACTGGGAACATGAATACCTGATGTACCACGGGTTGAAGGCGCTGGCTCCGTATGCCCACTCCAACGTTCACGCCAAGTATTGGAATCGCTGGAAGGACAACGACGTAAAGCGGTCGGTGAAGATTATGATGGCGGCTGGATTCGAGGGCACGTTCGCGCTGGAATACGAAGACGGGCCGTGGGACGGCGTGGAAGGCTCGAAGTATTTGTACAAGGAAGTGCTGGCGGCGCTGTAGGACAGAACGACCGGTTTGTGTCGTTCTTGATGGGGCTTGGACGACGGCATGCGGAAACAATCCGCTTGGACGTCTAACCGCTGAACTGACGGGGCTGGCGGGTAGTCTGACCGGATTAGGACCGGGGAACGCGATAGCGTCTGGCGGAGTCGGGGTCCGCGCAACCGCGCCGTCGATGTCCGGATAGCTGGCGATAACCCATACCACCAGTGATCGCTGCCTGCCCTCCCCGGGCGGGAACCGAAAATGGAACGATATGCGGCAATATCGGTAGCCAGCCCTCATGCCCTGGGGCGTAAACGTTACGGAGTCTAGCGTCTTGCCTTCACTGCTTCTGGCATCTGCCACAGCGTGTTCTCTGCCGGGTCGGAGCGTTTGACGCCGACGAGCATTACCACAATGGGGAAAGCGAGCGGCGCATGGGGCTTGCGCTCGGTGACGGGTACGAGAAGAAAGTGTTCCTGATGACTAAATTCGATGGCCGGACGGAGGACTCCACGGCCCGGCAGATAGATGAATCGCTGCGGCGATTGCAGACGGATCACATTGACCTGATTCAGTATCACGAGAACATCCGGATGGAGGATCCTGAGCGCTTCTTCGCTCCCGGCGGGTCGCTCGATGCCCTGACGGATGCGAAAAAGGCGGGGAAGATTCGATACATCGGCTTCACCGGCCACAAGGATCCGGCGGTGCACCTGAGAATGCTCGAAGTTGCGGCCGCGCACGATTTCCATTTCGACTCATGCCAGATGCCGCTGAATCTGATGGACGCTCACTTCCGCAGCTTTGCGCAACAGGTACTGCCCAAACTCGTCGAGCAGGGAATCGCCGTGCTCGGCATGAAATCGATGGGGGACGGAAACCTCCTCAAGAGCGGAACGGTCACACCTGTCGAGTGCCTGCACTACGCGCTGAATCTGCCGGTTTCCGTGGTGATCACCGGATGCGAGAGCATGGAACGGCTCGATCAGGCGATGGAAGCCGCGCGCACATTCCGGCCGCTGGATAAGGCCCGACTATCCGCTCTGCTCTCGAAGACGAGGGCCGCCGCCATGACCGGGAAGTACGAACCATTCAAGACCACTGCGAAGTTTGACGGCACCGCCAACAATCCCCAGTGGATGGGTTGACGCCGTGGTCGTTCCGGGAGTGGCCAGGAACGTGCTGCGAGGGCAGTCGGAGGTCCTTGTTCAAACAATGAGAACGATATTACACACATCCAGATGCGTGATACTAGCCGCCGGCTTGCTGATAAGCGCTTCTGCGGCGCGCGCACAGGACAACAGCAAAACACCTTCGAGTTACATGCCGGTCGACATTCACGAGAGCTTCTCGACCATCCTGAGCCGCATGACCGCAGCTAAACCAGAGATCATGAAGCGGCACATGGCCTTGCTTGAGCAGCGCTATGATCTGAGCAATCACCCGGCTCAGGGAGCCAAAATGTCGGGGGGCAAGGCAGTGCAGCAGGGCGTACGGGTCAAACTGGCCAACGGCACAACATGGGACCAGCTTTCGAAGTTGAGTCCGGAGCAGATCAAGGAACGGAACCTGTTCCCGGCCGGCTTCCTCCCTTTGCCCCATCCGAACCATCCCGAGGGCGGCATGCTGTTTCCCAAGTTCGAAATCGACGAGATCAGAAAGCAGGAAGGGCGCGAGCTGACTCGTTTTGATCTCGACTTCGACTTTCCGGACCATCTGCTCCCTGAATTCCCGCCGCCAATTTATCTGACTACCCGCGTGGATCTGGGCGATGTGTCGCACGGCAAGTTGGTCACCATGGACAACTACTACGAGTTGTTCAACGGCATTCTGAATCCGAAGCAGTTAGAGGGCTTGCGCCTNNGTGGCATGCTTCGACTGCCACGCGAACGGTCACACCAATCGAGCCACCCACCTGGTGGGCGACTCGCGGCCACAGGAGTTCCGGCATCGGATCAACACGCCGTCGCTGCGCGGGGTGAATATTCAACGCTTGTTCGGCTCGCAGCGAGCGCTGAAGACCATTGAAGATTTCACTGAGTTTGAGCAGCGCGCCGCGTATTTCGACGGGGACCCCGTGATCGCGCAGAAGAAGGGCGTGAACATTCTCGACCG
>PLDO01000386.1 GCA_003136215.1 Bryobacterales bacterium | reverse complement strand
GAGATGATGTTGTGCTTGGCCGGGTTGTAGGCTTCATTGTTGACGCCGAGGACGAGGGTGACGTCTTCGTTCTTTGCCGGGGCCGAGATAATGACCTTCTTGACGGAACCTTTGAGGTGCTTGGAGGCATCCTTGCCATCGGTGAAGAAGCCGGTGGATTCGATGACGATCTGGGCGCCGACGCTGGTCCAATCGAGTTCGGCGGGATCCTTGGTCTTGAAGACCTTAATGGTCTTGCCGCCGACAGTGATCGAGTTTTCGTCGTGGGTGACGGTTTCTGCCAACGGGCCGAGCACGGAATCATACTTGAGCAGGTGCGCAAGCGTTTTGGTGTCGGTCAGGTCATTGACCGCCACGAATTCGATGTCGTTGTTATGCAGACCCGCACGAACGACGTTCCGGCCAATCCGGCCGAAGCCATTAATACCTACTTTGACTGCCATTGTTTCTCCTGTTTGAAATGAGGGATCGGATGAATATTCAGGATATCAGGAGGCGGTATCACCGGGCAACCCGGCGTCCGGCTCCGGCGCAGCCGCGCCGCGCGAGCCGGCAGCGTGGCCGAATTTACGCATAACTTAAATAGAAATTATCTATTGGCATCTTCGGCCGGGAACGACTAGATTGGAACCTAGCCACCCGTCACGGACGCTCGCCCCGTAAGCGCGCTCCCAACCCGTATTCAATTTCACAAAAGTCAAAGGGGAGACTTACATGCGAAAGATCCACATTGCCGCAATGATCGCCGGGGCCTTCATGCTGATCGGCGTCGCAGCCGCACAGACGACATCTACCAATACCGACCCGGCGCCGGCCCAAGACCCCGCGCAGACGCCCGCTGCGACGCCGGCCCAAGACCCCGCCGCCCAGACGCCCGCCGCGGCGCCGGCTCCAACGCCTCCGCCAAAGAGCGTGTTTACGCAGGGAGGCATGGATTTCAGCTTCATGTTCGATGGCTACGTGGACCTCAACACCAATCATCCCGATGGCGGATGGAACGCGCTCCGGAACTTCGATATGCGCGCCAACACCGCGCACCTCAACATGGGGATGATCAGCATCGACCGCGCGCCCGGACCGGTGGGCTTTCACCTGGACGTAGGCTTCGGCGAGGTTTTTGACGTCATCCACGCAACCGACCGCGCGCCCGACGCATTCAAGTACTTCAAGCAGGCGTACGTCAGCTTGAAGCCCAAATCCTGGCACGGCGTGGAGATCGATGCTGGAGAATTCGTCACTTCAGCCGGCGCCGAGGTCATCGAGAGCAATCAGAACTGGAACTACTCCCGATCGCTGCTGTTTGCGTGGGCCATCCCTTATTACCACTTCGGCGTGAGGGCATCGGTGCCTATCGGCAAATTCACCGGCGGCGTGCAGGTGGTGCAGGGCTGGAATGACGTCTACGACAACAACAGCGGCAAGACCATAGGCCTCAACGGCGCTTACGCCTGGAAAAAGCTGACCTGGTCCAACAACTACTACGTCGGGCCTGAAAAGACCGGCACCAACGTCGGCCTTCGCAACCTCTACGACACCACGGTGCAGGTCAACCCCAACGACAATCTCAGTTTCTACGTCAACGTCGATTATGGGCGCGACAAGAACGTCGGCGCGGGAGCCTCGACGTGGGGCGGAGTCGCCGGTGCGGCGCGCCAGGCCTTGGGCAAGAAGTTCGCGGTTGCCGGACGCCTGGAATGGTTCAACGATCCGCAAGGCTTCTCCACCGGCACGGCACAGTCGGTGAAGGAATGGACCGCCACCGGCGAGTACAAGATGACCGGCTGGCTGATGAGCCGGCTTGAGTTCCGCGACGACTGGTCCAACCAGCCGTTCTTCCAGAAGAACGGCGGCAAAGCCAAGAGCCAGCCGACCGTCCTGCTGGGCATGGTGGCCTTTATCGGCCCCAAGAAATAAAGACCACTTCGCATCTCCCAGGAAGGAGAGACGTTCGGGGCCGCCCTGCTGAGAAGCAGTGGCGGCCCTTTCCGTTGGGTTAAGATGACACCTATGCAGGCAATGAAGCGTGCGGAGCGGGTGGTGCTGCCGGGAAGTCGCGTGCAGATTGTGCCGCTCGACGCGGCGGCACACGCGGAGGCTTTGTACGCGGGGTCGACGGATGCCGGGCTGTGGCGCTATCTGTTCAATGGTCCCTACGCGGACGCGCGGGGGTTCCGGGCGTGGCTAGAGGGGCGCGAGGCATCCCAGGACCCGCTGTTCTTCACCATATTGGACGGGGCTTCGGGCACGCCGGCGGGATACTGCTCGCTAATGCGGATCGAGCCGGCGCATCGCGTGATCGAGGTGGGGAACATCCTNNCGCCGCTACGAGTGGAAGTGCGATGCCCTGAACGAACCGTCACGAAGGGCGGCGCTGCGCCTGGGGTTCACCTTCGAGGGAATCTTCCGCCAGCACATGATCGTGAAGGGGAAAAATCGGGATACCGCGTGGTACTCGATGTTGGATACGGAGTGGGCGGACAGGAAGCGGGCGTTTGAGGAGTGGCTGGATCCGGCGAATTTCGATGCGGAAGGAAGACAAAGAACAAAACTGGGCCACAGATGAACACAGATGAACACAGATAACACAAAGCCGTTTTATCTGTGTTCATCTGTGGCTTATGCCTTTCTTACCGGGCCCCTCCGCGGCCGGTCATTCCGGCGGCGGCGCCAGCCGGGGTTGGTGGCGCGAACTTGGGATCGAGAATCTTGGCGATCTCGTCG
Organism: Bryobacterales bacterium; assembly: GCA_003136215.1. GTDB lineage: Bacteria > Acidobacteriota > Terriglobia > Bryobacterales > Bryobacteraceae > Solibacter. The sequence goes on along the minus strand of PLDO01000386.1, from coordinate 7,935 downwards.
CGGCTGGCTTCCAGGTGCGCCTTGGTTTCGTGATCCGTTGTCTTGGCCAGGGCGGCGCCGATGGAGGCGGTCAGGGCGCGTAGTTCGGCGCGGTACATGGGTTTTTCATCGCCGCTGGTAATGACGCGCGGCATCACGAAGCCTTCCGGCAACTGCGCGGGCATGACGATGGCGGCACGCTCCACCGCGTTGATTTTGGAGTCCACCGCCTTGAGGTAAGAGCGCTGCAACTCGCGGCGGTAGGGGTCTACCTTGACCGCCGGCGCGTCCAGTTCCTTCCAGATGCCTTTACGCACGCTGGCGAGGAATTCCACTGGCGAGTAAGCCAGATTGCCATCCAGGGCTTCCTGTTCCATCAACCGGGCGAAGCGGGCGCTGTTGAGCAATTGAGTCAGCACGCGGTCCTGGGCGGTGTGAATGCGGTCGATGACGCCGACCGGTTCGATGCGGCGCAGAATTTCCTCGTCGATCATCCAGGAGGGCGTGGTGAAGGCGTTGTCGGAGAGGAACTTCACGGCTTCCTTCTGCTTCTCTTTGGGAATCAGGTTGAAGATGCGGCCTTCCTGGCCGATCACCTTCTCCTGGCTGTTGAAGCCGCCGACGATGCCGGCGACATGGGTCATCTCGGTGCTCCACTGGCTGAGGACGCGCCCGTACAGCTCGGCGAGCTGCTCGTAGGTTTCGCCTTCCTTGTACGCGGTAGCGGACATCAACATTTTGGTGACGCGCTGCAGGTTCTTGACGCCGAGCGCGGTGGCTTTGACGGCATCGGCATCGCCGACGGCCTCGGTTTCCTCGCCGGGGTCGGCGCCGTTGGCGTTGGCCGTGGAGAAGCGGAGCCAGGGCTTGTCATCCTGTTCCTTGGCCCACTTATTGAGGGTGGGCTTCTCGGCGTCCGGGGTCTTGGCGCCGGGAATCGGCGTATAGCCCCACATGGTGGCCCAGGTGTCGTACGGGCCGATGCGCGGAATGAGGTCTTCCACGGCGATGCCGTCTTCCGGTTGGGCGACGTAGTTGAAGCGCGAGTAGTCCATGATGGACGGGGCGTGGCCCATCTTATGCACCCACTCCTTGTCGCGGATCTTCTCGAAGGGGTACATGGAGCTGGCCTTCATATTGTGCTGGAAGCCGAGGGTGTGGCCCACTTCGTGGGCGACAACGTACTCCAGGAGCCTGCCCATCAGGTCGTCGGGAAGCGGCAGTTTCTGGGCGCGCGGGTCCAGCGGGCCGACCTGCACGAAGTACCAGTCGCGGGCCAGGTTCATGACGTTGTGATAGAACTGGATGTCGGCATTGAGGATCTCGCCGGTGCGCGGGTCGCTGATGTGCGGGCCGCTGGCGTTTTCGGTGGTGGAGGGCAGCCAGCGGATCACCGAATAGCGTACGTCTTCAGGGCTCCACTTGGGGTCCTGTGCCGCGGTGGGCGCTTCCTTGCCGATGATGGCGTTCTTGAAGCCGGCGGCGGCGAACGCCTCGTTCCAGTCTTCGATACCCTTCTTGAGCCAGGGCACCCACTTCTTCGGGGTAGCGGCGTCGATGTAGTAGACGATGGGTTTCACAGGCTCGGAGAGTGCGGCGCCGGGGTCTTTCTTCTCAAGGCGCCAGCGGGCGATGTAGCGGGTGCGTTCGGCCTTGTACTCGCTGCGCGAATAGTCCATCGTGCTGGTGGTGAAGTAGCCCACGCGCTCGTCGAAGAGGCGCGGCATCATGGGCTTTTCGGGGAGGCGCACCATGGAGTGATGCAGGACGACGGTAGCGCTGCCGGGGCGCATCTGTCCGCCGCCCAGCCCGCCGCCGCGACCGCCGCCGGTGGCCCCTGTTCCGCCGGCTGTGCGGGTGTAGGTGACGGTGACTTCGGTTTCCAGGTTCTCCGGGAACGCGTTGATGTGTTCGATGAAGGTTCGGGTAGCGTCGACTGCGGTGGCGCCCAGGCGCTGGCGGGCGCTGAATTCCTGCAGGTCCCCGGTGAAAAGGCGGGTGACTTCGATTACCGGGTCGCCGTCCTTGGCGAACGCGGCCACCGGGAAGGCCTGAATGATGGCGTCGTTATTGGCGTTCTTGACGGCCATGGCGATGGGTTCGTTGGGGTCGGCGGTCAGGCTGTAATTGATATCCAGCAGCAGCACGCGGTTGCCCTTGAGTTCCCAGCGGATCACCTTGTCCACCAGTTGCCCGCCGCCATAGCCCGCCCCCGCCGTGGTCTTGGCAATCTGGGAGTTCCACAGCAAGTCCTTGCCGAGTTCGCTCTTGGGAATCTCGTAGTAATAGCGTTCCTTGATCTGGTGGACCGTGAAGAGGCCCTTGGATGTTTTGGCTTCCTTGGTGATCACCTTATCGTAGGGCTGGGGCTCGGCCGCGGCGGCGGCGCCGGCTACCATGCCCCCGCGGCCTCCGCCACCACCCGCGGGCGCCTGGGCCGGCGGTTCGTCCTGCGCGCACAGCAGGGCCGCGGCGCACAAGGTTAGTAGAGTGAATCGAAACTTGCGGTACATTTTTCTCCTTCTGAACGGACAAGCGGGAGCGGGGCGGAGGAACGACGTCGCCCGGACGCACTTCCAGCTATAGTGAACATGAGAAGACGGCAAAAAGGGAGCCAGGGTAACCCGTGACCGCGGAAAATCTTGCCCGCTATCGGGCAGTCCCGCCGCCTGGCGCCAATTCCGCGAGGATCCGGCGCGCATGATATCCTCCTAGAAATGGCCGGGCGAGGGGCACTGCTGATCTGGATCGCCGTAATGTCGGCGCACGCCGCCACTTCGGCTGCTGTGTATACCGGGGCGGCGGCTTGCGCGAAATGCCACGCGGAAATCCACGCCAGGTGGTCGCAATCGCGGCACAGCAAAATGGTGCAACCCGCCACCGGAGCGAGCGTCAAGGGAGACTTCACGCGCCGCAAACTGGAACTGCGCGGCGCGCCGTACTCGCTTGCCGAGCGGGACGGCGTCTACTACATCACCGAATCCACCCTCACCGGGAAACCCCAGGAGCACCGGGTGGACTACACGCTGGGGAACCGGCGGATCCAGCATTACCTGACCACCCTTGCCACCGGCCGCGTGATCGTGCTGGCGCCCAGCTGGGATGTGCTGCGCAAGCAGTGGTTCCACAATTTCGACATTGCGGACCCGGACGAGACCAGCGAGGTGGTGGTGCAGGTGTGGAACAAGAACTGTTTCTCGTGCCACGTCAGCCGTCAGGAGAAGGGCTACGACAATGCCACGAACCAATACCAGACGTCGTGGCAGGACTTCGGCACCAACTGCGAGCGCTGCCACGGTCCGGGGGGCGAACACGTGGCGCATTACAGCGCCGCCGCGCCGCCCAAGGGACCGGCGCGCGACATCGTGCTGCAAACCCGGCTGGATGGGGCGCGAAACTCGATGGTCTGCGCGCAGTGCCACTCGTTCCGCGATATCTACGCGCTGGGGTATCGGGCGGGCGAGAACTATTACGACTACTTCCTGCCCATTCTGGAAGCCACGCAGCCGGTGGATCGCGATCCGGCGTACTGGCCCGACGGGCGCACGCGGCGGTTTTCCAACGACGCCTTCGGCTTGTGGCAGAGTGAGTGTTACTTGAAGGGCGGACTGGCTTGCACGGCGTGCCACACGGCGGCGCACGAAACCGAGATCGAGCGCAATCCGCAGTTGCGTCCCGACGCCGGCGTGCTGTGCACGCGGTGCCACGAGGGCGAGGGCAAGGACCTCACCAGGCACACGCACCACGCGGCGGCGAGCGTGGGGAGTTCCTGCGTGGAGTGTCACATGCCTCGCACGGTGCGAAGCATCAAGGCGGAGATCCGCGATCATTCCATGTCCGTCCCCGCGCCGGAGAACACCATCCGGCACGGGATTCCGAATGCGTGCAACCTGTGCCACAAGGATCGGGATGCGGCATGGTCGCTGGATAAGATGAAGGCCTGGTACGGGGATGCGTCGCGCCAGAAGTGGATCCGGCGCGCCGATGCGTTCGCGGCGGCGGGCAAGGGAGACGCGGCGGCCGTCCCGAAGCTGATCGGGATTCTCGGCATGGCGAGCGAGGGGCCGCTGGCGCGGGCCAACGCGGTGGCGCATCTGGCGCGGTTCACCGGCGACGCGCGGGTATTCGCGGCGATGCGGCAGGCGCTGACGGACGATCAGCCCCTGGTGCGCGCCGTGGCGGCGCTCCGCATGGCTCCGGGCGCCGCCGACAAAGCCGCGGCGGTGACGTTGCTCGCGGCGGCGCTGGGCGACCCGGTGACCACGGTACGGGTGGGCGCGGCGGTGTCGCTGGTGAGCCTGGGCGTGAAGCAGCTTCCCGGGGCGGACGGTCTCCGGTTCGAGCAGGCGATAGCCATCTACCGGGCGCGCGCGGAGTTCAACTCCGACGATGCCCAGCAGCAGATGGGGGCGGGGCGATTTTATCTCCTGACAGGGGATCCGGCCAGTGCGCTAACGGCCCTGCAGGCGAGCTTGCGGATTGATCCGATGGCGCCCGCGCGCTACTTGTTGGCGGCGGCTTACGTGCAACAGGGAGAGGTGTCAAAGGCACGGGACGTGCTGCTGACCATCACGGCGGAGGACGCGGACTACGCCAAGGCGCAGCGCCTGCTGAAGGCGATCGAGGCGCAGAGCGGCGCGCCGCGGTAAACGAATGATAGCCACAGATGCACACAGATGAACGCAGATAAGAATGGATTTGGTTTTATCCGTGTTTATCTGTGTTCATCTGTGGCTCACTGCACTTTTCGGCACCGCCTCTACTTTCCTGGCGCGTCGCAGTTGCAGGCGGGGCAGCCGTTGTCGAGGACGATCTTCCATTTGCCGTCCGTCTCCCGCCGCCATACGGAATTGTACGTGCCGGTGCGCTTGCCGGTGGCGTCGCGCACCGGACCGGAGGACATGGCGAGGGTGCCGGAATCGAGCACCTCGACCGTTTCTGGCGCCCACGAGAACGGCGCCTGCGCGCCTTCGAAGAAGGGCTTCCAACGTTCGGCGACTTCCTTGGCGCCGCGCGTCACCCGGACGCCGGACATGAATACCGCTTCGCCGGCGAGGAATGAGGCGAACGCCGCCGCGTCGCGATCCGCCAGGGTTTTCGCGAAGGCGATTTCGGTTTGACGCACCTGCTCCTTGAGGTCGGCGTTGGTTTCGGCGCGCGCCCCAACGGCCAGCAGTAGGATGGTTGCACGGAACATCCATCTCGTCATGAAGGGATTGTACCGTGGTGGTAAGCTGTCGGATGCTATGACACATCAGCCGCGGATCGCGGTCATCGGCAGCGCCAATATCGACCTGGTCACGTATACCGACCAGTTCCCCCGTCCCGGCGAAACCATCTTCGGGCGCGAGTTCAGCCTGGGATTCGGCGGCAAAGGCGCCAATCAGGCGGTGGCGGCGCGGTTGTGCGGCGCGGAAGTGGCGATGGTGGCCCGCGTGGGCGACGACCTGTTCGGGCCGGCCAACATCGAGAACTTTGCCGCCCGCGGCATCGACACCAGCCGCGTGCTGGCCACGCCCGGCGTATCGAGCGGGGTGGCGCCGATCTTCGTCGAGAGTTCGGGGCAGAACCGGATTTGGGTGGTCAAGGGCGCCAACGACCGGCTTTCGCCCGCCGATGTCGATGCGGCGGCTGCCGTGCTGGAAGGCGCGGACTTCCTGGTGATGCAGTTGGAAGTGCCCATCGAGACGGTCTACTACGCGCTGCGCTTTGCGCGCCAACATGGGATTCGCTCGATTCTGAACCCCGCGCCGGGGCAGGCCCTCGACCTCGCGCAGGTGGCGCTGGCCGACTACGTGATTCCCAACGAGACGGAAGCCGAAGCTCTCGCCGGGATGCCGGTGCACAATCTGGACGACGCGCGCGCGTGCGCGCAAAGGCTGCTGGATGGCGGCCTGCGGCGCGTCATCGTGACGCTGGGCGCCAACGGGGCGCTGTGCGCGGATTCCCACGGGATGACACACGTTCCGGCGTTTGCCGTGCAACCGGTGGATACCACCGGGGCGGGCGACGCCTTCATCGGGAGCCTGGCGTGCTTCCTGGCCGAAGGTCTGGCGGAGATGGACGCGATTGCGCGCGCCAATCTGTACGCCGCGCTTTCCACGCTGGCCGCCGGGACGCAGAAATCTTTCGTCACGCGGGAGCGTTTCGATGCGGAGTGGGCGGCGCGCCTACGCCTGTAAGGCCAGACGCAGTTCGTCCTCGATCTCGTAGACCTTGTCTTCGTACGGACGGGTGGTGGCCCCTCCGGCCTTGGCATCGTCGAGTTTCTTCTTCGCCGTGGCGAGGCGCTTCTGGAGTCCGGCCACTTTGGGATTGGGCTTGACGGCCGGCGGCTCGGGTTTCGGCGCGGCGGGCTTGGCTTTGGCTGCCGCATTCTTAGCCTTCGGCCTGGCGGACGCCTTGTAGCGAAAGGCCGTGACGGCGGGCGGCGGCTTCAGGGCTGCGCCGAAATCCGTGCGGTACTCTTCGGCGATGTGCACGGCTTCGGAGAGGAGATCGCGAAAACGCGTCTCCATGGCGTGTTTCGCCTGCACGCGCAGGTCTTCACCCTGCTGTTTCCACTTCTGATATTCGTTGATGACGTCGGGCATGAGGATTTCCGTACATATGATAGCTGGTGGCGGAGCCGTCAGACGTGAAAGCGTTCCAGGCTCATGCGGGCCGGCTTGAGAGGCCAGGCGCGCAGGGAATCGAGATGCGCTTTTCCGCCGCGCGCGAACACCTCCACGCCCAGATCCGCCGGAGCGGCGTGGAGCGGCGCGAAAATCGCCGCCGTGCCGTCGTTCGCAAAGGCCTCCACGACGCATTTGTCGAGGAACACGCGCATGCGGACCTGCTTCTGGCGTCCGATGGGAGCGCCGGCACCGCCTACGGAAAACAAGCCGTTGCCGGGAGTGTACCCGATCTCCGCCGCGGCTTTGCCGCCGCCCGCGGGGACGCGCACGCGGATGCCGACCGCGGCTGCCTGTTCCACGGTGAACACCGCCTCAATCTCCAGACAATCGCCCTCGAAAGAGGGGCCCAGCGGCAGCGGTTTCGCATCCAGCGGCGCACCGGGCATGGCGCGCACGCCGCCGCGCAGCATCTCGAACTCGGGCGCCGGGTTCTGGCGCAGGAACCCGTCCTCGTCGATCGAGAGGACCCGCGGCATGGTCATGCAGCACTGCCAGCCTTTGGCGGGGTCGGACTCGGTCCTGCCCCACAGCCACAAAAGGGTTCGGCCCCGGCCGTCATAGGAGATGTTGCTGGCATACGACTGGCCGGGATCGAGGACGCCGTGAGTGTCCGGCAGGAACTTGCCGCGGACGAGGTCGAGAGAGCCAACGAAATACTCGCAAGGGTCCTGCGGCGAGATCAGCAGCACCCATTTCGGGCCGAGCTTGAACAGGTTGGGGCATTCGATATTCCACACGCGGCGGTTGCGGTATTGGAATGCCACGCCGCGATGCCGCCACTCGGTGAGACCCGGGTTGGCGGCTTCGTACAACTGCACGGCGCCGCCTCCGCCGCGCTTGGCGTTGATGTTGCCGCCGCAGACCATGTAGGTGCGCCCGGCTTCGCGGAAGAGGAAGGGGTCGCGCCACTCGTCCACCGTCAACCCTCCATGATTCTTCAGCGTGACCACCGGATTGAGCGGGTACTTCTCCCACGCGACCAGCTCGTCGTCCACGGGTACGGCCATCCACTGCTCGGGGTCGCGCTTGCCGATGCTGGTGTAGAAGAGGCGCGGCCGCCCGTCGGGTCCGATGGTCGCGCCGCCCGAGAACACGTGCTCCTCGCCCTTTTCCAGCGAGGGGCACAGGGCGATGGGCAAGTGTTCCCAGTTCACCAGGTCGCGGCTGCGGGCATGGCCCCAGTGCATGTGGCCCCAGGTGGCGCCGTAGGGATTGAGTTGATAGAACAGGTGGTGCCAGCCCTGGTAGAAGATGGTGCCGTTGGGATCGTTGTTCCAGT